>CAYNKI010000111.1:0-11598 GCA_964397675.1 uncultured Pirellulales bacterium | reverse complement strand
GAAGGCCAAGCCGTAGCCAGGGAAGGATTTGGGGATGGTTACACTGCTTTTGGAGCTTTGCCATCCCCAAGCTGCGCCCATTCGACTTCGCTCAGGGCAGGCTTTGAGGCTGCCACCCAGGATTGAACCATGCCAAAATATGCCGATTTTAATGGTTCTGGAAGGGCAAGGTTTTTCGGATTGGACTCTTTTTTCTGTAAGTTTTGTGTTTTACCGTAATTTCACCCCTTTATTTGCTGTAAATGGCATATAATATCATTTTATTGCAATATTAAAACCCAGATAAATTATTAGACGTATAACTGTCGTTAAGATAAAAAATTATCATCTGCAACAGCAATTTAAGCAAATTTTTCTTGACATGGGGAAGTAACTAATTTAATATAAACATAATTGTTGAAATTAATGAAGTTTGCTAACTTTTGAATGAAGGAAGGAGGTAAAATCAAATCCTAACAAGCTGTATAAGTAGCCGCAGAATCTTACAGGAGGGTGATATTTCTATTGGTAGTTTTTATTTGAGGTTGTCTTAGACGGGCATAATCCCGTACCTGTCCAGACGCTCGTCAGGTCCGTCCCGATGTACATCGGGATTACGCTGATGGCCCGTCTGGATAAGTGAGGGATAAAAGTCAGGGTGCTTAGTTGAGGACAACGGTGCTTTGGTGTGTAGCCAAGGCATAAAATGGAGTGTCTAACCTTATTTTTAATTAAAAGGAGGAATACCTATGTTTAAAAAATTGATTTACTTAGTTTCTTTTATTTTAGTGCTTGGTCTGGTTCAAACCAGTATAGCACAAGATGCCGACTCTAACCTTGCCGGCTGGTGGAAGTTTGATGGTGACGCGGATGACTCCTCCGGCAACGGCCGTCATGGCACGCTCTTAGGTAATGCGCAATTTGAGCCTGGTGTGTTTGGCCAGGCCGTGGCTCTTGACGGCGGCGTCGACATAGTCGGCTACAAGGGCATTGTTGCTGACCAAACTGACCCCAACAATCATGTCCAGCCTGCTTTCAGCATAGCTCTTTGGGTTAAGACAAACGGTAATGCCCACCTTATGGGCTGGGGTACTAACAGTGCCACGCAGCATGTACGGCTCCGGATCGGCAGTGGCAGACTGCGCGTGCAACAGGGAAACGCCAATAGGCAAGGTGACACTGTGATGATCGACGGTGAATGGCACCACGTTGCAATGACAGCGATAGAGAACGCTACAATCTCACATCCAGAGGTGATACTTTACCTTGATGGTCAAGATGACACGCGGCCCGGTACGTCCGGGAATGGGTTTGATATTGTTGCCGACCTTGATGTCGCCATAGGTCGTAACTTCACCGGAGGCGGAGCGCTTCTTGGCTCGATGGACGAGGTCCGCCTATATGATAAAGTGCTGACGCCGGAAGAGGTGCAACTCCTGGCTACGCGTTACAAGGCCTATAATCCCGACCCTAATGATGGTGACGTAGTTAACGAAACGTGGGGAAGCCTTGGCTGGACGCCGGGAGATACCGCAGTCTCACACGATGTGTACTTCGGCGACAACTTTGACAATGTAAACGACGGCACAGGTGGAACATCCGTCGGTAATAAGGCTATGACAATGCTCATTGTTGGCCTTGGTATGCCTGGAGATCCTTTACCGACTGGCTTTACTCCAGGCACGACATACTACTGGCGGATTGATGAGGTTGAGGCAGACGGCACCACGGTACACAAAGGCGACGTCTGGAGCTTTTATGTTCCCCCGCACACTGCGTATGACCCCGACCCGCCTGATGGTGCTACATTTGCGAGAACAGATTTGCTGCTGAGCTGGCTGCCGGGCCTGAAAGTGATGTCGCACGACTTGTACTTCGGCACAAATTTGGCCGATGTAACCGACGGCACCGTGCCGACAGCCTCCGGGACGGATCCAAACTACGCGACCGGCCCCCTTGCAAACGACACCGCTTACTACTGGCGTGTCGATGAGAACGATGGTGTTGCCACCTACAAAGGCGACGTCTCGAGCTTCACCACAATGCCCGCAGTACCTGTTACTACCGAGCCGGGTCTTATAGCCTTGTGGACATTTGATGAAGGTGCTGGTTCTATCACGGCTGTAGACTGGTCAGGCCATGAAAATAATGGCATCCTGAGAAAAGGCCCGCAGTGGGTGGCCGATGGTCATGACGGCGGAGCGCTTCTCTTAGATGGCAGAGATGACTATTTAGCCATTGAAAACATGCATTACGACAGTAACGGTCTTACTGACCTACATTACGACAGTAACGACCTTACGGAAGTGAGCGTCTGCACCTGGCTTCGTACCAGCAGAGCGAGCGACCAGTTCATTGTTTCGTTTGACCGCAATGAGTACTACCGGCTGGAGATCAACGGAAGTGGCGCCGGTGACGGTCAAGTAGGCTGGGATGTGATGACCGATACCGGCCAGGTTGACTATGGTAGTATAAGGCGAGTCGATGACGGCGGTTGGCACCATGTAGCTGGAGTGTTCGACAACGGCACGCTTACTATCTATATCGATGGTAGGCCCGAGCCATCAGCTTCTGGAGGAGCTACTTACGGAACGGGAACTACACGCTATGGCTTCATCGGTGCTAACTCCGAGGCATCTGGATTTGACAGTCCTACGCCCGCCGGGCCCCCAATCGCGGGTGAGCTCGATGATCTCTGCATCTACGATAGGGCACTGAGCGAGGCCGAGATAGTAGATATGGCCGCTGGTCTAAGCGCTCAGGCACCCCTTCCTTATGATGGTTCCACGTTGACGGATGCAACACCTACCCTTAGCTGGTTGTCAGGGACAAATACCGCTGCTGAGAATGGGCACGAGCTGTACTTCAGCGCCGATGTTAATGCCGTGACCGATCGTACTGCTGACAAGGTTGTCTTGAGCGAGCCGAACTATGCTATCACAACCTCACTTGGAGCAGGTACCTACTACTGGGCTGTTGATCAGGTCGAGGCTGATGGCGTTACCATACATGCAGGCCCGGTCTGGAGCTTCACGGTAGTCTCGGTTATCACGGTTGGTCCAATCGAAAGCCTGGACGCTATAGCGAATCCTGTCATTCCCGACATGCTACTGGCACCACTTGCGATCAACGGCATTGATGTTAGCGGTCTTGTTCAGGGTACGACAACGGCTGATTTTGAGAAGTATGCAGACCATCCGGCAGCAGATGCGGATAACCTCGGTCTGACGACATATGCGAGTTTGGATGAGGCGACGCTCGTAAAGACCGTTTTTGATGTGCCCGTGACGACCATCTTCATACTGGAATTGGGCGCCGACGACAGCGGCTTCTTACAGCCGATCGATGCAAATGACATTCCGATCGGTGCTCCGCTGGCATTCACGGCGGCAGACTTCCATTTCGAGGGCACGGACACCTTAAAGATCGCGGGACAGCCGGCTGGTGGCATGGCCATCGTAGCCGATGTGCCGATTAACGGTATTGAGATCACCCCGCCAATAGATGGCCCACTCGGAATTGATCCGGCGATTATAGCGGCTATCCCTGTCCCTGCTGAGTAGCTTGTAGAAGTTTATGTCGGTCGGGTGTTTTGCCGACCGAGCCGGCAGGTTAGGGATTAAGGTGATTAAAAGGGCCCACGCTTGGTTTTCAAGGCGTGGGCCTTTTGTTTATAATAAGAGCTATGAACAGTATATACCAGCATATCCACCAATCAATCCAAGCCT
The DNA here is from genome assembly GCA_964397675.1 of uncultured Pirellulales bacterium. Lineage (GTDB taxonomy): Bacteria > Planctomycetota > Phycisphaerae > Sedimentisphaerales > Anaerobacaceae > CAYNKI01. The sequence continues at coordinate 7,891 of CAYNKI010000111.1, read as the reverse complement.
TTGCTTATGAGCGGAACTCAAAATCGACCTGCAAAATCGTTGACAGCCGAGCATGCGGTAGTTAAGTTACCATTTACGATTTAGCGGTTTTATTCTTTAACGGTGCTTTCATTATGAAGATTTTGCTGAGCTGGTTGAATGATTACATTAAAACTGGACTTGGTGCCGAGCAAATCGCGGAGATTTTGAGCAGCTTAGGCTTTCCCTGCGAGGCGATAGAGCATCTCGGTGATGATGCCGTAATCGATGTTGAAGTAACCAGTAACCGTGGCGATTGCTTAGGCTATATCGGCATCGCTCGAGAATTGGCTGCTGGGACCGGCAAAGAATTAAATATCCCAGAGGTTAAGCTGGACAAATCCAACAAGGATGTCACGGAGTTTGCCTCCGTTGAAATTATTGAGCCTGATTTGTGCGGTCGATATACTGCTCGGATTATTGAGCAGGTCAAGGTTGGCCCATCACCAGATTGGCTAAAGAATCGGCTCGAGGCTGTTGGTTCGCGGAGCGTCAATAATGTGGTTGACGCTACCAACTATGCGATGATGGAGACCGGCCAGCCACCGCACGCCTTCGATTATGATAAAATTGCTGAGGGCAAAATAATAGTAAGAAAAGCTATCGCTGGTGAACGAATAGTCAGTATCGATGGTACCATGTGTGACTTGAATACCGATATGTTGATCATTGCTGATGCGCGAGGCCCCGTGGCTATAGCTGGAGTTATGGGTGGACTGGATACCGAAGTCAGCGAAATGACAAATACCATTCTTTTGGAAGATGCGTATTTTGACCCTGTTACTGTTCGTACAACATCACGCAGGCTGACACTTCCTTCTGAAGCAGCTTTTCGGTTTGAAAGGACTGTGGATATTGAGATGGTGGAATGGGCCTCCAAACGGACCGCACAATTGGTAACTCAGGTGGCAGGCGGTAAAGTAGCCAAAGGTGTGGTTGATATTTATCCTAAAAAGTCAGCGACGAAAGAGTTGACATTGCATCTTTTGCACTTAAACATGCTGCTTGGTATTAAAGTGCCTTCTAAAGAAGTTGTAAGGATTCTTTCTGCATTAAGTTTCAAGCCGCGCCACAATGATGATCTGATAGTTTGCTCCGTACCTTCATGGCGTAGTGACATTTATCGTGAGGTTGACTTGATAGAGGAAGTCGCACGTGTTTATGGCTACGATAAGGTGCCCACGAACCGTAAAATCGAGATCGAAGCAGTGCCTGTAGACACTCGTCAGAAATTGACTGAATCGATTGCTAAGTACCTTAACGGGTGTGGCCTTTATGAAACGATTACTGTAGGTTTTGTTGACAATTCTGTTGCTGAGCTTTTTGCCGACTGCGACGATAATAAACATTTGAGCGTTACAGATGTATCCAGGAAGAGTGCGAATCTACTTCGCCAAACCCTTTTAGGTTCTTTATTGAGCGTTCTGAAAACAAACTGTAATGCCAAAAACTTACCGTGCAGGATATTTGAAATTGCTGATACTTTTATCCCGGCTGGTCAAAAGGGTGGTTTACCTATAGAAAAGGCAAAATTAGCTTTGGTCTGCGATAGTGACTTTAGAGACCTCCGAGGAGTGATTGAAGGCTTGATAAAAAGCATTGACAGAGATGCCGAAATTGAATTTAGGCCCAAAGATCTTATCTGGTCAGAAGTTGGTGCTGAAATTATAGTAAGGGGCCAGAAGATCGGAACGGCAGGAATTTTCTCGCAGATGGTAAAACAAAAATTTGATTTCAAAGACTTGAGTCCTTGCGGTTCGGAGTTGGACTTTGAGCAGCTTATGGCTCTACAAAGCGGCCCAATAAAACTTAAGCCAATCCCGAGATTTCCAGCGATACAACGAGATCTTTCGCTTATTGTAGATGAGCAAATCTGCTGGGCTGATATTGTTGAGGCGATTAAGAATGAAGCCCCCACTGAATTGGAAGACATTCAATTTGTAGGTATATATCGAGGCAAAGGTATTCCAACCAGCCGGAAAAGTGTTACGCTTTCGATGCGGTTTAGAGATGAAGATGGCACATTGACCCATGAAACTGTTGATCGTTTCCAGGCCGATATTGTCCGGAGCTTGGCTGACTCAGTTGAAGCCGAGCTTCGAACTTTGTAATTAATTTACTATATGTGTAACAAGATCTTTCATGTAGATATAAAACAAACGGTGATACAGCAATATTTTAAAGTTGGCTTTAGAAAAAGCAGCTATATGGCCGAACCAATAGATAGAGTAATGATAAAAATTTAGTTGATAAGATAGATTAGTTTATATTTTTCTTGACTTTTGGTTTGAGATTTTATAGATTTAGAGTATGTTCTGGGCTAAGCCCTGCGGTGTGCGTAAGAAAGTTGTACTTTTGAAAGAACCGATACCCATACTGAGGGAAATCAGGCCTTGACGGATCGGAAAAGCCTACTTGATAGGACTTTCGGACGCGAGCAACGATTGCCCACCTGGAAATAATGGGTTCTTTTCAAAATCCTTTCTCACGGCACCATCAGAGCGAGGCCTGGCAATTGATAAAAAGGCCTGTGTAAGCAGGCCTTTTTCCTTTTCATCGAGAACCTCGGATTTTAAGGATTATGCGGATTTTACCTTGTGTCGCACCATGCTCGGCCATATACATAGTGAATTTTATTCCCAGGACCTGTCTTCAATCAGATTCTTCGGGTTAAGCTAAGGATTAGATTTGCCGATTAAATAAGAGGTAATGGACACTTGTTTGTTATGCTGTTAGTATTTGGTATCAAAGAACTTACGTTATAGGAAGCTAAAAAATGCCGACTGTGCGCAGCTTCACGGTATTACCGGCACTTCCGGATTCTTTGAAAGACCTTCAGGTTATCGCTAAGAATATGTACTGGTCCTGGAATCCGGAGTTTGTAGAGCTATTTAAACGCATTGACAGTAATTTATGGACGGTTTGTAGACATAATCCGGTCAAACTGCTGGGCAGCGTTTCACAAGCACGATTGGAGGTATTGGCGGAAAATCAAGGTTTTTTGGGTGAACTGCAACGTGCTGTTGAAAAGCTCAAATCATATCTCGATGGACCAACATGGTTTGAAAAGGTTTGTTCAAAATCTAATGAACAAATAATCGCATATTTTAGTGCTGAGTTTGGTCTTCATGAGTGCTTGCCTATTTATGCTGGTGGCTTAGGTGTTCTGGCAGGCGATCACTTGAAAAGTGCTTCAGACCTTGGTGTTCCACTAATTGGGGTCGGACTTCTCTATAAAAAAGGTTATTTCCGCCAGAATCTGGATGTTGATGGTCGTCAGCAGGAAGTGTATGTAGAGAATGATTTTTATAATATGCCGCTCGAATTAGTTCGCAAAGACAGCGGCAGAGCATTGACCATTAGAGTCGAATATCCCGGCAGATGTGTCTCTGCTCAGATATGGTGTGTTTCTGTTGGTAGGGTGAAATTATATCTTCTGGATACGAATATACCTGCTAATTCATCAACTGATCGTTTGATTACTACTAATCTTTACGGCGGTGACGCTGAGCTGCGAATGCGGCAGGAGATTATGTTGGGTATTGGCGGCTTAAAGATGCTGACAGCTATTGGTATTACACCGACTGTCTGTCATATGAACGAAGGCCACGCTGCTTTCATGGCTTTGGAAAAAATCCGACAATTACGAAGTGATAAAAATATGACTTTTGTTGAGGCACTGGAGGCTACAAAGTCAAGCAATATCTTTACAATGCATACACTGGTAAAAGCTGGGCTCGATGAATTTCCAGTAGAACTCATGGATAAGTATTTTGGCAGTTTCTTTCCACATCTTGGGATAAATAGAAACCAGTTTTTAGCGCTTGGCAGAATGTTTACTGATGATGATAACGAGTCATTTAAGATGCCAATTTTGGCAATGAGGCTGAGCAGCCATATTAATGGTGTAAGTAAATTGCATGGCCAAATGTCACGCCAAGTGTGGTCAAGCCTTTGGCCTGGTGTTCCAGTAAAAGAAGTGCCAATAATATCCATCACGAATGGCGTCCACATCCAAAGCTGGTTAGCAGATGAGATGAATTCTATATATGAAAAATATATGGGCTCTAATTGGGCTGATGGAACCTTTCATAATCCGAACTGGAATAAAGTCGATGAAGTTGCTGATGAGCAATTCTGGCGGGCACACCAGCGATGCAAGGAACAATTGATTGTCTTCACCCGTGACCGGCTTAAGGCTCAATTGAAACGCCGAGGTACTTACCATACAGAGTTAAACCAGGCTGAGGAGGTGCTCGATCCTGAGACACTTACCATTGGTTTTGCCAGAAGATTTGTAGGCTATAAAAGAGCTAATCTCTTGCTTAAGGACACGCAGCGCATCGTAAAGTTACTTAATAATTCCGATCGACCTATTCAGATTATTTTTGCCGGTAAAGCTCACCCAAGGGACACAGAGGGAAAGGACATCATAAGGCAGATTATTCATTTTGCCTCTCAACGCGGAGTTAGACGTCGTATAGTATTTCTTGAAGATTATGATATTGATGTGGCAAGAATTTTGGTCCGCGGCGTTGATGTATGGCTTAGTAATCCTCGTAGACCAATGGAAGCCAGCGGTACCAGCGGCATGAAGGCCGCACTTAATGGAGTGTTAAATATCAGCACTTTCGATGGATGGTGGTGTGAGGGTTATATATCCGAAGGAGGATGGATTATTAGTTCAAGCCAAAGCTATGAGGATGCTGATTATCAGGATGAGATGGATGCACAAGCGGTTTACCGTGTGCTGGAAAACGAAGTCATCCCGTTATTTTATACCCGCTCGGCTGACAATTTACCGCGGGCTTGGATACGTAGAGCAAAAAATGCTATCAAGTGGATAGCACCTCGGTTCAACACGCATAGAATGGTGGCCCAGTACACGCGAAGGTTTTATAACCCGGCGGCAGCAAAGTGGCACTATTTAACCGCGGAAGCTTGCGCCAGAGCCAGGGCCTTTGCTAACTGGAAGGCGGATATGGAGAATGCTTGGCCTGAACTGGCCATCAAGGATGTCATCATAGAGGTCGATAATGGCGATGGATACAAAGGTCTAAATCCCAAACGACCCCAGCTCAAGGTCGGCTCGCAGTTGCGTGTTAGGACGTTGGTCGAGCTCGGCAAAGTTAATCCGGCTAATGTTTCTGTGGAGCTTTATCATGGCCTCATAAATGGTTCTGGTGATATTAAGGATGGCTCAGCCGTGAAAATGGAATATAGCCAAGCTTCCGAGCAAGAGGGCAAACACTGGTTTGCCGGCTCAATGCCTTGCAAAAGAACGGGCCAACATGGATTGGATGTACGGATCCTACCTAGGCACCCCGACCTAACTAATCCCTATGAATTACGGCTTATTCTATGGGGAACTACGGCTGCAAAGAAAAAGGTATGATATAAACAGTGTGTTGAGAATCGAATTATTCATTCATTTTCTTTGTTATTCAGAAGTTCGTATAGCTCCTCAACGGAGCCGGCTTTTTCGAGTGATTGTTTGAATTGCTCATCAAGCATTAATCGGCTTATTCTCGCGAGAGCCTGAATATGTGGGCCGGTCTTGTCGGTTGGTGAGACTAATAAAATGACGATTGTTACGGGTTTTCCATCCACACTTGCAAAATCTATCGGCTCACGGGCGATTCCGAGCGCCATAACAAGTTCCTTTACAGCTTTGCATTTGCCATGAGGGATGGCAATTCCGGAGCCTATCCCGGTGCTGCGAGTTTGCTCACGCACAAATACAGCTTCTAAAGCGACATCTCTATCCAGCAGTAATCCGTTAGCGTCGAGTAAATCCACCAGTTCTGTTATCACGGCGTTCTTATCTTTGCCTTCCAGCGGAACCTTGACACAGGTCGGTTGTAATATTTGTGTTAGAATCATTTTAGTTACCGTCGAGTATACTGCTATACTTCTTATTTGAGTATTTACACAAAACCTTACTTATACCGAATAGTAGGTCTGATTGCAACAAATTTATAAAAATTGAATCTATTTTATTTACCAGTCTGGCGACGCAATATCTACGATTTTCCACTTTACATCGCCCAGCAGATGGATAGAATCAATCTAATATTTTGAACATGCGATGCTTGTCCGCTTGTGGCGGATCCGATTTCATATTTTACCAGATATAGGATTAGCTATGGATAGGATAAAACTTTACGACACGACACTTCGCGATGGCATGCAGGCTGAAGGTGTTAGCTTTTCGCTGGAAGACAAGCTCGCCATCGCAAAATGCCTTGACGAATTTGGCCTGAACTACATTGAAGGCGGATACGCCGCTTCTAATCCAAAGGAGATGCAGTTCTTTACTGAAGCAGCTACATTAGGCTTGAAGAATTCAAAACTCGTTGCTTTCGGCAGCACCCGCAGAGCTGGTAGTAGCGTTTCAGATGATGTTTCGTTAAATTCAATACTCGCATGCAAGACACCGACCGCTACATTGGTCGGAAAAACCTGGGATTTGCACGTCACGGAAGTGCTGGGCTGTTCGCTCGATGAAAATCTGACCATTTGTGCTGAGTCGGTCGAGTATCTTAAAAAGCAAGGCATTGAGACCGTCTTTGATGCTGAACATTTTTACGATGGCTACAAAAATAATCCTGAGTATGCTATGAAGGTTCTGGCTGCTGCTGCTGAGGCCGGCTCCGATGTGCTTGCGCTTTGCGATACTAATGGTGGGTCTCTGCCCGAACAAGTATTCGAGATTACAAAGATAGTCTGTGAGAGATTCAGCACGCTCATTGTCGGTGTTCACACTCACAATGACTGTGACTGTGCGACTGCCAATTGCCTTGCAGCGGTTCGAGCAGGTGCCCGTCATGTCCAGGGTACCATAAACGGTCTCGGCGAGCGATGCGGCAACGCCAATTTATGCACTGTTATACCTAACCTCGCGCTAAAGATGGGCTTTGAAGTCCTCAGCCCGGAAAAAATCAAGACCCTCAGAAAAGTATCTCGTTTTATTTTCGAGATTGGTAATCTTACGCCGGTAATGAATATGCCGTATGTCGGTGAAAGCGCCTTTGCTCACAAAGCAGGCCTGCACGTGAACGCCCTGCGCAAGGACAAACACACTTATGAGCACATCGCTCCGGAACTGGTCGGCAACGAACGCCGGTTCCTTATTTCCGAACTATCCGGAAAGTCTAACGTCTTAGCTGAGCTGGAAAAGGCAAAGATTGCTCAGGATAAGAAATTAGCTGAAAAAATACTTGCTCGCGTCCAGGAGCTTGAGCAAGAAGGTTATCAATTCGAGGCCGCCAATGCCAGTTTCGATTTGCTTGTGAAGAAAGTTATGGGCACATACAAGCCGGCTTTTGAACTGGTAAAGTATCATGTCACTGTGGAGCAATCCCGATGTCCATCGGGATCTGGCGAGATGGTCAACGAGGCGACGGTCAAACTCAAGGTTGGCGATAAAGTAGAGCATGTTGTCGGTGAGGGTGACGGCCCGGTAAATGCCCTTGATGCAGCCTTGCGAAAATCGATGGAGAGGTTTTATCCGGGCATCAAGAACATGCGGCTGATCGATTACAAAGTGCGTGTAGTTAACGCTCGTGCTGGTACTGCTGCTCGTGTACGGGTAGTAATTGAGTCGCGTGACAAAACCGACATTTGGGGCACGGTCGGCTGCTCCGAGAACATCATCGAAGCCTCCTGGCAGGCCCTCGTCGACAGCGTCGAGTACAAACTCCAAAAAGACGCCTCTCGTCATTCTGAGCGCGTGAGCCGAAGCCCTGAGCAAAGCGAAGGGGAAAAATCTCGTATTTAGGTTGTTTAGCCGTCGCCGGCTCGTCTGAAAATTGGCTATGTTTTTCATTAACCGCCGAGTTCGCAAAGAACGCGGAGAAATAGGGCAGAGAGC
>CAYNKI010000110.1:0-11622 GCA_964397675.1 uncultured Pirellulales bacterium | reverse complement strand
TTTAAGTAGCCTGTAAAATTAGGGCCAAATCCCCCCTGCGAAAATCGGCGTTAAAAGAAGATGTCAGTCAGTTATTAATTGAGCTCCAGAACCGTAGGCCAGAGGGCTATCCCTACGTTCTTGTTCCACCTGGGCGATATGATCACATCCAGCAGGTATTGCGTCTCAAGGGTAAGTGGACACTTTCCAACGCAAGGAACAAGGTGATCAACAATTTCACAAAGCAGTTTAATAAGATATTGGCTATAGCCCATGTGAACAAGGGAACCTTCCATGATATACGCAAGACAGCCATCACCAATTGGTTCCGTCAAGGGCTAAGTGAATATGACGTAATGACACTTGCAGGACATGCCAATTTCGCTACAACTCACAGATTCTACTTGGCTGTGGCAGATGATCTGATTTATCGAGCAAAAAAGGCAACCACCCATCAGGTGAGCCAGGAACTGCTACAGAAGTGTTGTCAAAACAGCCAGAAAGGAGTAAACCGGTGAGTCAAATTTTGGTACGTTTTGGTACACGTAGCATTTTTGAGGGTTCAACGAGAAGAGCCAGCAAGCGTAAGTGCTTACTGGCCCTAACCTTAGCTAACGAGGCCGATGAGACTCGAACTCACAACCTTCGGATCGACAGTCCGATGCTCTAGCCAATTGAGCTACGGCCCCGAGTGTTTCTAAGTTGCGTAATACTAACAACTTCGTAATCATGCGTCAAGTTCTTTTATGGCAGAAATGCCGAAAAAACGCGATTTGTGTCAATCGGATTGGGTTTTGTTCAAGACGAGATTCAGCACTTCGCTTGCCAAATCAAAATCTTCAGGCCTTACTGCCAGGTAATATTTCCTTGTTGTTTTTATATCAGCATGCCCGGCAAGAGTTTGAACCACCTGAATCGGCAGTTGCCCGGCCCAGTTGGTGATAGCTGATCTGCGAAGGTCATGTATCGTACACTTCACCACGTTTGCATTACTACGAATCGTAATGAACCTTTCACGAAGATGGTTGACCACTTCTGACCTCGCATGCCACTTACCTATCTTACGGCGTTTTTTAATTCGGTCGAGACGCTCCGGCGACACAAAGACATACGGATGAAATTCAGGGGCATCAACCTGCATATCAACCAGCAACCGGACAGTCTCATCTGACATAGGAACAAGACGATTCTTGCGGTTCTTTGGTTCCCATGCAAGGATTTCAGCAGTTGCTCTCTTTGCCTGCACTTTTATACGATGTTGTTCAAGGTCGACATCCGCCCAGGTTAAATGGAGAATCTCATTGCGTCTTAAACCACTACCATATGCGACAGAAAGGAACGCTTTCCACCAAAGTTTTGTTGCGGCATCCATCAATGCGCCATATTCTTGAAGATTGACATACCTTATTGGTCTTTCGGTTATCTTTCGTTTCTTGATCTTGGTAAATGGATTCTGGCCTTCGGGCAAATAGCCCCTTGGTTCTATCGCAAGGTTAAAAATACCATGTAAAGTGCGAATCCACTTATTAACCGTAGCAACGCTAACTTCCTGCGAATCCAACCGGTCCGCAACAAACGCTTCAGCATGACGCGGACGAATTCTACTCAACGCAAATGAACCACCTATGAAATTTTCAAATAGCTTTAACGCTCGCTTATGTTCCTGTATCGTTCCATAAGCGACCTGACCTTTCATGACCTGCTCATGTTCCAAACGGAACTCATGCAGCGTAATCCTTTGGGGTCTGTCAGCTCTCCCCAGATTAACCTGCTGCTGCAGGTCTAACGCATACTCTTCAGCCTCCTTTCTTGTATTAAAAAGTTTACCATATTTCTTTTTGTCGGTGCTGTACCATCTCACAATCCAGCAATATCGTCGTCTTCTGGACCATTCTGACTTTGGAATGGGCTTGCCATTTTTCTCTGGTACTGGCTCCAACCATTTACGATAAACACCTACCTTTTCTACTGTTGCCATTGGTAACCTCCTTTCCTTTTAGGATCAGTGGCTACCACTGGCGACTGACAAACAGGCATTGTATCGGCAGAAGCCAAAAAGCGCAAATATTTTTTGGAAAAAATGTTTGCAAACATGCTATTCCTCACTCTTCAGTCTTGTTCTGCAAAAACTTCTCCAGTTCTTCCTTTAAATACCACACACGCCGAGCATATTTTGTAGCTCGTAGCTCACCCTTATCGCGCCAATAATTTAGCGTCCTGAAGGCGGTTTTGGGATTATGGCCTGTCTCATCAAGCCGCAAAAACATCGCAGCTTCCACGGGTGTCATCAAGTCGGGAAACTCATTTGGCCTTTCTGGCCATTCTGAATTACCCGGATTTAATGAGTGCTTTTCCATTTCACTTTTATTAATGGACTAAAATACCTTGATCCTCTCCCAACCAAACCACACCGGCATCATCTCGTCTAATTCGAGCGGCATCCTCTTCTGTTAGCCTTGACGGATACAACAGAAACCTCAAACGACTAATATCAGACAGCTTACGTACACTTCGCTGTACATTAGAAATCAATTGCGTGGTGTATCGGGACCAGCCTTTTTGATTGCGTATATTTTTTATGGCAGCAGCTTCATCCTTATAGCCATATTTAGCTAAGGCCTCCTGGGTTACTTTCAATCCAGGTCCGCGTGTATTGACCGGCTCAGCAAATATCTCCCGGGCTCCATAATCAACAGCAGATTTGACCAACTGATCGATTTGGTCCGGGGAATCGGCAACGCTGGGAAGTAATGGGCAAAGCATCGCATAGGTACGAAAGCCATGTTTATGGGCCTCGTTCATAACAGCTATCCGATCTGAAATCGAAGAGGCATTCGGCTCAATAATAGCTGTTTGACTAGCTTTATCTGGTGTTGAGGTAATACTCATGCCGAAGAATATGCGGTCTGAATACCGTTCGATAACATCAAAATCCTTTGCTACAACAGCATTCTTTGTCAGGATTCGAACGGTCCAATCCGATTGAGAAAGGATCGCTTCCAAACACCGCCTGCCTATGTCATACTGTACGGCTTCTTGTGCCCAGGCATCCCCAAAGGTACAAAGCTGTACCATACCCCGGTGACGCTTTCGACTGGCATCGCGTGTCACTCGATCTGGCGTGTCCAGGTCCACTATAGCGTAGCCCGACGCAAACGGATTCTTGCCGATCTGAGCGAACGCCGGATGCATTCGTAGCAAGCTTGACATATAGCAATAAAGACAGCCATTGCCACACTTAATCCCGCAAGTTACACCGAATAAGGCCAGTTGCTTTTTCTCGAAATCAATCGTACGGGCGATGCCGGTTTTTAATGACCAGTGGTATTCTTCCATAATTATTTCCTCCAATTAGTTGATTACTCTTACATTCAAGAAGGAAATGGCGTATAAGCGGTTGCTGTTTGTTCATCTATCTCAAAATCTTCAAAAGCCGATGGAGCTTTATTCTTCATAACGCGAAGCATTTGAAGCATAACGTTTCTCATCTCCCATTGTGCGTGTTTGTCACACCTAAGGCAGAACATATGCCTCAACTGGCGGAAGTTGGCAGATACCACAATCTGGCTAGCTACAGCATTTGGCAACACAGACCTTGCATCTTCATTTTTAATGCCGAGCGCCTGAAGTTTTCTGTAGGCAAGCTTGGCTTCAGCCATTGCGTGTTGGAATAATCTGTGCGCCTCAGCATTTCGAGCGATGGAAGCCGGCTCGGTAAAGGCAAAGTTATTTTCGTTGACGTAGCGTTGAGAGCGCTGCGAGAAAGAACATAACCGGTGCCTGACAAGCTGATGAGTAAAGGCCCTTGATACTCCGGTAATACGGAATGTAGCGCAAGCGTGCTCAAGGAGCGAGTGATGACCGATCTCGATGATCCTGTGGACAAAGTGCTTTTCGCTACCTGCCTCGATTTTCGAGTCGGAACTGTAACACGTTCTTCCGGCCTTCTCGATTACCTTCTCAGGGTCAGGCGTAATGGCTATGAGTTCAACATACATCTCGTACTATCTCCTCAAGACCTTTTTGCAAACCTGATGACACTTGTTTCTTGATTTCATTACCTTTTGACACCTACTTTTCATTGAGCTTTCAAAAGAGTTTTATCTATTTGGAACTGGTATTTCCCCTTCCTGTCACTGCAAGAACTCACGCGCGGTGTGTCACTTTCAAGTGACAGTAATCATAACAATTAGTCTCCTGAATGCATGTTCTTGTATGGTCTTAGTGCCAGTTAAAACAATTGAAGCTGATCTTTTTCAATTTTAGTCCTGTAGTTTTTGATTTTGGTTCGTATTACTCTCGCGGTCCATGTATGATTCCACGTTAATGCAATGTCCAGGGGTGTCTCTCCATCTTCGTTTTCTACGCAGGGATCTGCACCATTCGTCAGCATCAGTTCAACAATACTTCTAAGTCCCTCTTCTGCCGCCATGTGCAGTGGTGATATTCCGTCTTCGTCTTTTACACAAGGATCTGCGCCGTATGCCAAGATCAGTTTGACGATATCTCTGTACCGGCGGCCCTCGACATAGTGCAGTGATGAGCACAGGTATTCCAAGGCGTGGTGTAGTGGTGTCACACCGTCTTTGTTCTCCGCAGATGAATTCATCCCTTTCGCCAACAGAAACTCGACCATCCCTTTATGGCCTTCCCATACTGCATTATGCAACGGTATCTCACCGGAATTGTTCACAGCATTGATGTTCGCTTCGTTTTCCAATAATTCGTGAACAACGTTAATATGCTTACCACGTACTGCGTAATGTAGCGGCGTATCACCCTTGGCATCCTGCGCATTTACGTTAGCGCCATTTGAAATCAGCAAATGTACAACGTTCTTGTGGCCTGATTCTGCTGCTAAAAATAACGGTGTGCGGCCTTTGGCGCCTTGTGCTTCCACGGTTTCGGGCTTAGAAGCAAGTAGGGATTCTACTCTTGCCAACTCGCCCTTTGCAGCTGCACGAAAAATATTCATTCTCATGGTAGTCCCCTTGTCGAACAAGCAATAAACCGTCTTCCAAAAACACACTTAAAAATTGTTTCATCCATCCATACATATACTGCGAAATTTCTTTGAAATAATTTTGCCTATTCAGAAAATGCAGCAAATCAAACGAAAGGCAGTATTTTTCTTTAGCCACAGTTAGTGTACCCACAGTTATCGTTGTCACAGAAAATGCAGCCGAGTTCTTTTCTTAGCGGTTGGCCGCAATCGGGACATTTATTAGCAATAGAAATTACTGCTGATTCACAATCCTCCTCCAAGACATCTTCGATAGCTCGTGCGATCGCGTCCGGACAGGACAACACATCTATGTTCTTATTGGTCTTTCGGTTTGCAATCGTTGAAAGGCAACGTATACCCCTCAGCTGCTCTGTAAGCACTTTGGGGTCTACTCCACATCGAAGTGCTGCCGAAACAGCCCTGCACATGGCCTCGCTTTGTGATGGGCAACCGCCGGCTTTTCCTAAATTGGCGAACACCTCACAAAGACCATGACTATCCTTGTTAACGGTTACGAATAACGTACCGCATCCCATTCGGAATTTTGTTGTTTTGCCTTTGGTCTTATGGGCCCTTTGTCTTGGCCTCTGAGTTGCTCTTTCGGAGGCAGTTGATACCTGTTCTTCATCAACGCGAGAAGTATCCCGATAGACAGTAGTACCTTTGCAGCCAAGCTCATAAGTGAGGCGAAGAGCTTTATCAACATCCTCCACCGTTGCATCTGATGGTAAGTTAATCGTTTTTGATACGGCGTTATCGGTAAATTCCTGGAAGGCCGCCTGAATTCTGACGTGCCATTCAGGAACAACCTGGTGAGCTGTTACCATAACCTGAGATATTCTTGAAGGGATCTCAGGGATATCTTTGGGTGATACGCCCTGGCCCAATAGATGACGGACTTTGTCTGACAGCCACCGTCCTTTAGTTCCCAATTCCTCAATAAGAGGGTGAGGTTGTATAAGCTTCTGACCGTTCTGTATCTTGCTCTTTGTTATCTGAAATATCGGCTCAATTCCACTGTTACAGCCAGCGATACGTGAGATTGAGCCGGTCGGAGCGATTGTGGTCACGGCGGCATTTCGCATCGGTTGATCATATTTTCTGTCCCAGATACTTCCCTTCCAGTTTGGGAAACAGCCTCTTTCCTTGGCGAGTTTCTTGCTTATCTGGTGGGCATGTTTTTGAATGAAAGCGGCGAGTTTGCCTGCGAGTTTAACAGCCTCTTTGCTGTTGTATTTGACAAGCATCCGAATAAGCATGTCAGCAAAGCCCATAATCCCAAGGCCTATTTTACGATTACCGATTGTTATCTTGCGAATCGCTTTAATAGGATAATGGCCAGCATCAATAACATCGTCGAGAAATCGAACAGCAAGTTTTACAGTTTTTGCAAGCAAGTCCCAATCCAGATCTGTACCATCTTCGGTAACGAATTTTGCGACATTAATAGAGCCCAAATTGCAGGCCTCATATGGCAGCAGAGGCTGTTCTCCGCAAGGATTAGTCGCTTCGATTCGACCAAGATGAGGAGTCGGATTGTCTTCGTTGATCCGATCAATAAAGCAAATGCCTGGCTCTCCAGTGGCTTGAGCGCACCTGACAATCGTCTCCCATATATCTTTGGTGGTATAGCAGTGTGTTTCTGCCTTCTTATCTACGGTGATAAGGTCGTTGATGGTATAAGGTTTTGTGCCTACAGATCGAGGTATTACGTATTTTTTCTCAGTTCGGGAATTAGTTACAATATGCGGAGACTGCGGATCATTCTGGAGTTTTTCCATAAATTCATCTGTGACCTTGACTGATAGGTTGAAATTGGCAAAAACACCAGGCTTTCGTTTGGCGTAAATGAAATTTAATATATCAGGATGCCAAATGCTTAGCATGCCCATGTTTGCACCGCGGCGAAAAGCTCCCTGCTGAATAGCACTGGTGCCTTCGGAAAAAACTTTCATAAAAGTTATTGGTCCTGATGTTTCTCCTCCGGTCGAGGCGACAATATCACCTGTTGGGCGAAGCTTATCGAAACAATACCCCGTGCCCCCACCGGCCTTTTGAATAACGGCGGTATTTTTTTCTGTGTCGAAGATTTCTTCAACGCTGTCGTTAACGTCAAGCACAAAGCAGGCGCTTAGCACGCCATTCTTGCGTCCTGCATTCATCATAGTTGGACTGTTAGGTAGGAAAACGCCATTCGACATTAGTTCATAAAGCTCATCGGCACGAGCTTTTACTTGCGAGTCGGTCGCACCATACTTGGCTTCTTCTGCCATTATTGTGTTTGCAACCCGATGGAACATTTGCTCAGGGGATTCAATTACGTTTCCATTTTTATCTTTCCACAGGTAACGTCTTTTAGCCCAGTCCTGTTCAAGTACTGCAAAGGTGTTTCTTCTGTGTTTTTCTTCTGACATCATTATTCTTCCATTTCTTCCCATGACATCTGGCCTTCCGGCTACGGTGCGACATCCGGCAGATGTTGATAATCCTTCAAATAACCACTATCACCGATCTGGCCAAAAAGACTCAACTGTCCCCTCTGCCGGTCTGCTGCAATCACTGAGCCGTTTTTCATGGCGTTTTGAATACTCGCCATCATCTGGGCCCGGCTGCCGCCAAGCTTGTCGAAAGCACCGGCCTTTATCAATGCTTCCAGCACCTGTTTGTTCACCGCCCGCAGATCAACATTTTCGCAGAAGTGAAACAGGCTCTGGAAGCTGCCGATGCGGTTACGCGCGGCAATAATCTGTTCCACCGCCTTTTCGCCGACTCTTTTAATTGCCGCCAAACCGAAACGGATTACCGCCTTTTTGTTTTTGTCGTATAAAGGGGTAAAATCAACACCGCTCTGGTTGATATCAGGTGCCAGGACTTCTATTCCCATCTCCTTGCATTCGGCGATGTATTCAACAACCTTATTGATGTTACCCATCTCGTATGTAAGCAGGGCCGCCATAAACTCAATAGGCCAATGTGTTTTCATATATGCGGTCTGGTATGCAATAAAAGCATAACGTGTTGCATGGCTTTTGTTGAAGCCATAGCCGGCAAAACGCTCAATGAGCTCAAAAATCTCATCTGCCTGCTCTTGCCTTAAACCGTTATCTATGCACCCGGCAACGAATTTCTCTTTTGCCTTGGTGACACCTTTCACGTCTTTTTTACCTACCGCTTTGATTAGCGTGTAAGCCTCCCGCAGCGGTATGTTCCCCAGACGATTACAGATGTGCATCACCTGCTCTTGATATAGCATAATACCGTTGGTCTCGTCCAAAATTTCAGTCATAACAGGATGAGGCAGCGACCACTCAGCACCGTGCTTTCGCTCAATGTAGTCGTCGATCAAAGCTACAGGCCTTGGTCGATAAAGGGCATTGGCGGCAATCAAATCCTCCAGCCGGTCAGGCTTCATTCTAATCAGCAAATCCTGCATACCACCCGATTCAAACTGGAAAACTCCTTTCGTTCTGCCTCTGCAAAACAATTCAAAAACCTTCTTATCGGTGGTATCGAGCCTTTCCAGCTCAATATCAACTTTGTGAATATCCCTGACTAATTGGCGAGCTCGTTCGAGCACACTTAGCGTCTTGAGGCCCAGGAAGTCCATCTTTAAGAGCCCGACCTTTTCTACCGTAGTGCCGTCATACTGCGTCACGATATCATCGGAGCGTGGTGCCTTATATAAAGGAACAGAGTCGGTCAGGGGCTCATCGGCTACAACAAAGCCCGCAGCATGAACCGATGCATGCCGGGCAAGACCTTCCAGCTTTTTGCAGATGTCAATCACTTCTCTGACCTGTTCATTCGTTTCATAAGACTGTTTTAATTCCGGCTCGGTCTCTAATGCTGTATCAAGCGTCATACCTGTTGAATCTGGAACAAGCCTTGCCAGTCGGTTGGCCTCAGTCAGCGGTACATCCAAAACCCGGCAGACGTCCCTTATTACCGCATGTGCCTTCATCGTCCCGAATGTAATAATTTGAGCAAGGTGGCCGTATTTATCCCGCACATATTCAATAAGCCCTTGTCGATTTGCCTGGCATATATCGATATCTATATCAGGCATCTCATCTCGCTCAGGGTCCATAAAGCGTTCAAACAGCAATCCATACTTGATGGGATCGATATTGCATAAATCCAGGCAGTACCCTACAATCGTTCCCACCGCACTGCCTCTGGCGCCAACCGGTATATTGTTTTCATGCGCCCATTTGCAGATGTCCCAGTTAATCAGAAAGTAGCTGGAAAATCCTTTGCTCTCGATAACCTTAAGCTCCCTTTCAATGCGGCTACTTATTTCATCGCTCAGCGTGCCATAAAGTCTCTCTGCATTTTCGAACACAAGTTTCCTCAGAAGCTCTTCAGGAGTGGAGCCATCGGCGGGCACAAAAACAGGTGCGTGCCGGCTCTTTAAGTCGATCTCAACGTTGCATCGCTCGGCGATTCTAAGCATATTATCACAGGCTTCAGAAATGTCGTGGAAAAGCTCTCGCATCTGTTCTGGGCCTTTTAGATAAACATCTTTCGGATAAATCATTCGGTCGGGATCATCAGCTTTTTTGGCCGTGCCTATACAGCACAAACAGTTATGGGCTTCGTAATCCTCTTCATCGAGGAAATGCACATCATTGGTCGCCACTAATCCAAGCCCCATTTTATTGGCAAGATCGACCAGCTCATCTCCCACATCTATGTCGCCATCTTCATGGCGTTGTATTTCGATAAAGAATCTGTCGGTTCCGAATATCTCAGCATAGCCTTCCGCCGCAGCCATCGCACCTTGTTCGTCTCCTCGGATGAACAATGAGGGAACTTCCCCTTTCAGGCATCCGGTTGTACAAATTAGCCCATCATTTAGTTCAGACAGGATTTGCTTGTCTATTCTTGGGCGGTAGTAAAATCCCTCAGTGTAACCTATGCTGGCCAGTTTCAACAGATTCCGATAGCCAACGTTATCTTCCGCTAAAAGCACTAAATGATACGCCGCATTGCTGATACTGCTTTTTCTTTTGTCGAATCTGCTACCAGGGGCTATATATGTCTCGATACCAATAATTGGTTTGACATGGGCGCCCAATGCCTTCGTATAGAATTCGATAGCACCGAACAGATTACCGTGGTCGGTAACTGCCACCGACTTCATATCGAGCTCTTTGCACCGCTTCAGAAGTTTGTCGGATGTTATCATTCCGTCCAACAGCGAATACTGGCTATGAAGATGAAGATGTACAAATGTTTCACTACGCATATTTAAATAGCCCCGCGACATCCTGTTTCGGTCTGTATTTCTCATATAGCAGCACGTCACTAACCTGCCTTTTTCTTTCTATAACTGTTTATCTTTATGTATAGCGGTGTTGCCGAGTTTGCCGGACTATTCTTTGTTATAATACGTGCAGTCCTTGACGTCTGAGTTGTAATGTTCGCATTCTTTGTCCTCGCAAACTTCCGGGGAAATATAGGCATTTTCAACGGGGCACCAGATTTTATCGTCAGCACCTGACTTGTTTTGGGACATCCCCTCACGCATACCAATCGGCCGCTTATCTCGATTCGGCTGTATTGCCGGATATTCATATATGCCCGGAGGAGGTGATGGCGTATCAATAGAGGGTGTTGGGCACCCCCAATCTTCAGAAAGCTCCACCTCTATTTGGGATTCAGGTGGTATCGATGTGTTTTCTATGTTCTTTTCTAAGGCAGTGAGAAGCGTATCGAGGTCATTCGTCTGCGATATAGGCGGTATCGGCGGCGAGTTTTCAATACTATCTTCTAATGAATCCAGCATTTCGTCGAGATTGTCCATATTAAGATTGTCCCGGTCTGCTAACGGCCCCTGAAAGTTCGTTGCAGCCGAAGGATCGAGTGCACCCAAGCTTCCGGGAATCCCCGAACCCAGAGTATCAAACATCGCCTCAAAGGGGCCGGCAAAAGGATCAAATGGATCGCCCAAGGGGTCTTCTGAAGGGTCATCCAGAGAGTCCGCAAAAAAGTCATAAGGAGGTTGTCCAAAATCATGCATTTTTTATTTCCTCACAAATAAGCTGAATTTGATAATAGCTGTTTTTGGCAGAGTTCACGGTCGTTCGAATACACTTATCCAGTCGAATTTAGGTGAAAGACATTGTCCGGCATCTAAAATCACAAGTGATGCCAGGTGAGCATCACTTTCTCTTGTCTGACATCTGTCGACGGCACGCTGCAGGGCTTTCTTCATGCCTTGATTAGGAACAATCGCGATGACCATGTCGACACCGGCAATACCCCTTTCTTTGACGAGTATTTTTGCTTCGCGCTCAATGTTGTAGCAGATGACCTCGATAATCGTTCTGTAACCCAACGCCTGGATTAAAAGCGAATCTGGCTGAATACCGTGCTCACGGGCAATTTCGCTGTTTCTCTGGAACTTGAACTGAGTATTGAGCGAGCCGATATTTTTCTCCGTTTGTTCCAACAGATACTCGTGGGCTGGACCCGACTTTAAATGTCGAAGTCTTATATGTAATCCCTTTTGTTTTTGTCGCTCTATCCATTGCTTCCCCTTAGTTGAGATTTCATAAAACCTCAATTTACCCAAAGACACATTCTCCTCATTGATGAATCCTTTGGCCTCAAGCACCTTTCGGGCCCGGACCTCA
>CAYNKI010000109.1:0-11695 GCA_964397675.1 uncultured Pirellulales bacterium | reverse complement strand
TATGCTGAACGGCTCAAGCGCTACGTTACAGCCATGCGCAACGAAAAGCCGGATATGATTCCCATTCGCCCATTTGCTGCCGAATTCACAGCTAAATACGCTGGATACACTTGTCAGGAAGTCACGCACGATTTCAACAAGGCTTTCGCAGCCGTTCGCAAGTGCGCAGTCGATTTCGACTGGGACGCGGTGGTCAGCAACATGGTTTACGTGTGGACAGGGCTAACGCAGGCTATCGGGCTGAAGTACTATGGTGTCCCCGGCATCGATATTCCATCGGATACAGGTTTTCAATACATCGAACCACCCGAGGAAAAAGCGTTTATGAAGCCGGATGAATACGACCAGCTCATCGAAGACCCGACCGGATTTTTATTTAACGTCTGGCTTCCACGCGTTTCGACTGATGTCAGTGCAATTGATGAATCCACTACCGTCGGATCGTATCGCAACAACATGTCCTTTCTCAAAGGCGGTATGGCGATGCTGACGTACTTCAACGCGTTCGGCAAACAAAATGAGCTGCTGCGAACTGAGTCAGGGACTGTTTCAGCTATCTCAGGAATCCTCAAGGCACCGTTTGATATCATCGCTGACAAACTTCGCGGTTATTTAGGGCTGGTAAGTGATGTTTTGGAACGACCCAAAAAAGTCTTGGCTGCCTGCGAAGCACTGATGCCGCACCTAACACATGTGGCCCTTTCCGGAGCTGACCCAGACAAGAACGTGCCTATCGGATTATGGATGCACCGCGGATGTGTGCCCTTCTTCTCGCAGGAGCATTTCGATAAATTTTACTGGCCGACACTAAAGCCAATTATCGAGGAAATATGGGCGCATGGCCATCAGGTTCTATTCTATGCAGAAGGCGATTGGAATGCACATTTGAAATCGTTTGTTGAGCTTCCCGACCAATCCATTGTTTACCATGTCGACCGCAGTGATATTTTTGAAGCTCATAAAATCGTTGGACACAAATTTTGTATCAGCGGCGGCATACCGAATACTCTTCTGAGTTATGGTACGGAAAAGGAAATACGGGATTACTGTAAGAAAGTAATCGACTGTATAGCTGGTGACGGCGGCTACATTATGGATGCAAGCGCAATTATTCAAAATGATGCTAAAATTGAGAATATAAAAGCAATGACCGATTTCACTCGTGACTACGGAGCATATTAGAAAATGCAAAAATCAAATACCAAAATGTAAAATTAAGGAAGTCATCGCCGCTTTGCAGCGAATCCACAATTTTGATTTTTAATCTTTAATTTTTGCTCTGGGATTGGAGACAGCCGGATGGAAAAACAGCAGAAAACAGACAGGCCGCCGGGTGTATGTATTCCGTGGGAAGAGAGAGTCAAGGAACTGCCCAAGATTTCGGGAGACGAAGAGCTTATTCGCAAAGTGTGGGAAGACATCGATGCACTGGGCTATATGTATATCTGGCAGTGCCTGCTCTCATTTTAAGGCTATCCTATGGATGCAAGACTGCGTATTACACGCCGCACTTTTTTGAAAAGGACTACCGTGATCGCCAGCAGCGCGATTGCATTTCCATATATTGCTCCTTCATCAGCGTTGGGTAAAGCTGGTAGTGTTGCTGCCAGCAATCGGATTACGTTAGGCTTCATTGGTGTCGGCGACCACGGCACAAAGGTGAACCTGAGAAATTTCCTGGGTTACTCAGACGCTCAGGTTCTTGCTGTTTGTGACGTCGATATTAACCGATGCAATACAGCCCGTGATATAGTAAACCGAAAGTATGAGAGCCAAGATTGTGCTACTTACAATAATTTCCGGGAAATCATCGACCGAGATGATATCGACGCGGTTATGATTTCCACGCCGGACCATTGGCACGCTTTGATGTCGGTAATGTCTGTCAAGGCGGGTAAAGATGTTTTCTGTGAGAAACCGACCTTGACTGTTGAAGAAGGTCGAATGGTTAGTGACACCATAAAAAGATACAATCGCATTTATCAAACGGCTTCTGAAAACCGGTCGGTGGATGTGTATCACCGTATGTGTGAACTGGTTCGCAATGGCCGAATAGGCAAACTTCACACCATTCGGGTGGGACTTCCTGGTGACTACTGGGTCCATGGTGACTACGGCATTATTCAAAAGCCTCAGCCGGTTCCCGAGGGCTTCGACTATAATATGTGGCTTGGTCCCGCACCAGAAGCTCCCTATACACCAGGCCGATGTCACTGGAACTTCCGCTGGATTTTCGATTATTCTGGTGGTATGCTAACCGACTGGGGGGCACACCTTATCAGCATCGCACAGTGGGGAAATAACACCGATTTGACCTGTCCTGTAGAAGTTGAGGGAAAAGGTGTTTTTCCAAGAGATGGTCTTTACAACACTGCAATGTGGTACCGAATCGAGTTTAAATATGCCAATGGCGTTAAGTTGATCATTGAATCCTCAGGCCCGAGTGTTCGGTTTGAAGGCGCGGAAGGATGGATAGGCAATACTGGCTGGAGAAAAAAAGCGAAAGCGAGCCCTGAGTCGGTGCTGGATTCGGTGATTGGCCCGAATGAAACACACCTCTATACATGCTTAGCAGGTGAGCAGCGCAATTTCCTTGATTGTGTCAAATCCCGCAAGGAATGTTACTATCCGGCAGAGATTGGTCATAGGACCTTTACTATATCTCATATCGGCAACATCTCCATGCTGTTAAGACGAAAACTTAAATGGAATCCAGAAAAGGAGCAATTCATAAACGACGATGAGGCTAACAGGATGCTGTCAAGGTCGATGCGCAGTCCGTGGCAACTGTGAAATGATTCCGTTACAGGCGGATCTTTGATATTGATTATTGATAAATGATCACTAATTGAATAATCTACTATAATTGTAAAGGAACAAGTGGAAATGCTCAAGTACGGAGTAGCAAATGGAAACTCTTAAGTTATTACGAGACTATTTTCCGACAGCAGTATTTACCGGCAAGAGTCTGGTTTTTATAAGCGAGGATTGGCGTGTTGAGCTTACCGAGCATAAAGACAGTGATTTTAGTAAGTCAAACACTAAGCCTTCTATCATACGTGTTAGAATCTCCCGAAAGGCGCTTGATGGCGAGCTTCTTCCAGGCTATTATGAGGACTTCCAACTTGCGTCATTAAATGAGCTTGCTGACCAGATCGAAAAGTATGTACAAGCAGCGGTTGGAGCTAATCTCAAAGAAATTGAGTGACAGCACATAAAATTTTCTTCTTTATATTCATTCCAGCAGCTACAATCTAATCTATGGCTAATCTGGCAATTCAAGAAGTTGGCAAGGGTGTAGTTTTTAAGGCAAAGATTGTTCCTGGCAGCAGTCCACCAACACGGATTTGTGGATTGCTTGATGGGATGTTGAAGATTAAGGTTACAGCGGCACCTGAAAAAGGAAAGGCTAATCGATGTTTAGCTGAATTTTTAGCAAAACAACTTGGTGTGAAAAAGAACGCTGTTAGTATAATCTCCGGCAAGAATAGCCCGGTCAAGCAGGTGCAGGTTATGGGCATATCAGCAGAAACGCTATCACGAAAACTGAATCTGAATAAACTAAGGTCGTAGCTAATGACTGATAAATCATCCTTGCTTTCACAGAGTCATACTGTTGACGAGACTTCGCTAAGGTATATGCTGAAGTTAGCGACACCGATGGTAGTAGCGACCATATCATTCACCATCATGCAATTCGTAGATAGATACATGGTTTCTCGCCTTGGGACAGAAGCACTGGCAGCGATTCTGCCAGCTCAATTTGTCAGCTTTGTACCAACAAGCTTTGCCATAGGAGCAATAACGATACTTAATACGTTTGTAAGTCAAAGTCTGGGCAGAGGTGCAAAAACGGACTGCTCAAATTATTTCTGGCAGGTTGTATATATGGGCTTTGTTTATTTCGTGATTGTACTGGCGATTATGTGGCCAGCAGCACCGTGGATATTCAGAACGATGGGACAGCCGGCATCGGTTGCTAATTGGGAAGTAATATATTTTCGAATTATGCTTTATGCCCACCTTTTGGCGATTATTAATTATGCCGGCAATCAATTCTTTATGGGTGTGCACAGACCGATTATTATAATGTATGCATCGCTGTGCGGGCAGATAGTCAATGTTGCGGCAAATTATGTGTTGATTTTCGGCAAACTGGGATTTCCCGCAATGGGGATTAAAGGTGCAGGCTGGGGGACATTTATTGGTATAGCTGTTGCAGCCGTCATCAATATGGCTGTGTTTTTGAGCAGCAGTATAAACACAACTTTTAAGTCCAGGAGTATGTTGAGGATAGATTTCAGCAAGATATATGATTTGCTGAAGGTTGGACTTCCAGCAGGATTTGGATTGATGGTAAATGTCGCAATTTGGGGAGTGATTCTTACCGGTTTGGTGGGGAAAATCGACGGCCAGGAAGCGCTGGCTGCAACCAGTGCAGTACTTTCGTACACAAGCTTCTCGATTATGCCAATTGTGGGGATTGCGACTGCTTTGACAGCAGCAGTGGGCAAGACAATCGGCCAGGGCAGAAAGAATCTGGCAGCTAAACAAACAAGTGTTTGCTTCAGAGTGGCAATGATTTATATGGGGCTTGTGGGACTCTGCTTCTTTCTATTCAGGGACGCCCTGATGGCCTTTTGGTCCTCGGACGCCAAAGTAAAGGAGATTGGAGTTAATATTTTAATATGTGCCGCAATATACCAGGTTTTTCACGCTGCACGCATTATTTACGGTGGCTCTTTGCGAGGAGCAGGTGATACAGTGTGGCTGGCTGTTGTCTCAACAATTGGAGCAGTGGCCGTATTAGGAATTGGCGGCGTGCTT
The DNA here is from genome assembly GCA_964397675.1 of uncultured Pirellulales bacterium. GTDB lineage: Bacteria > Planctomycetota > Phycisphaerae > Sedimentisphaerales > Anaerobacaceae > CAYNKI01. The sequence continues at coordinate 6,868 of CAYNKI010000109.1, read as the reverse complement.
ATGTCAAGGCTGTTTGTTAGGTTTTTTCCGGACTATGAGTACCTTGGGCCGTGGATTGCTGCCACGGTGAGTATCATCACAGTAGGTTTGGCGAACTGGTGGAGATTTAAGAGCAACAGATGGATGAAAATAGACTTATTCAAGCGCCGGGCAGTAGGTATACCTGCCGAGATTTAGGTTAAAATACCGCGTAAAGCGCGGAACAAAACTCCGCAATAAATTGCGGGGCTAAATATTTCGTTTAGCCGTCACCGCCACGGTGACGGTCTTCAACGGCTTTATGGCTGGTTTAATTTTTGCAATTGGATGTTGCGAATTGCTCCAGTCGTCTGCCAGGTTGCTATACCCAGCGGTTTGGATATTTCGAGCTCTATTCGTGTGTCGATGGTGTGGCCAGTTGTTTCTAAGTCTACTATTTTTTCCTCATCCAGCCAGGCTTCAATCTTTTCGGGCGTTACATGCAGCCGAACACGGTACCATCGCCCGCTCTCAAATTCAATGACCTGAGTGGTCTCGTTGTCGGATGCATCATAATAATCGATACTGGATATTCCGCAGATGTATCCGCCCCAACCACCAAGTATTAGTGAGCAACAATTAGCGTCTACCGGAAAAGTCAGACCACAAAAAAAATCAGTGCCTTTGACTCGCATTGCTTCAAGACTAATTTCATAGTTCATTCGGACTACTGGCCCAGTCCAAGTGATGCCGGTCATGTCGTTGCCCATTTCCAGGAAGATGCTGCCATCCTTGACGTAGACATCGCCCTGGCCGCCGAAATCCGTAATTTCCCACCGACCTAATGTCTTGCCGTCGAAAAAGTTAATTTCGCTCGGACCTTGACACCCTACCAGCATACCGATGAAAAGCATTAATAATAATCCATATAATATGCTGAGAAACACGCAATACTTGAGGAACGCCGGATAAAAGATGTCTCCGATAACATTATGTTTCATGCTCATCATATTTCTCCCGATAAAATTATATTGTATAAAGTAACCTAAGAATTTAAATTATACAATGGTTATTATGAAAAAGACTTTCTTAGTAACAATTTGCATTTTGATTTTCTGGCCGCAGCTATCTTTTAGCCGATACCAGCAGTTGGCTAATGAAGGCAAAAGGGGGCTGCACGCAAGGTCAATTGAAGAAGTCCTACGGCTGCGTGAGGATGAAGTTGATTTGGCTACCGCTGCCTTGATTGTTTCAGAGCACTGGAGCGATCTTGTGTATAGACGGATGTATCTATCAAAATTAGATGAGATGGCTCTGGAAATTCAAAAAAGTCTTAAAAAAAAGTGGCTGAAGCCAACTTACAAGGCAATCCCGGTTATAAATAAGTATTTGTTTGGTGATCTGGGCTTTAAGGCCGTTCCAGAGCCGAATGACCCAAACGATCTGTTTTTGCACTCTGTGCTGGATCGAAAACAAGGATATTGTCTAAGTCTTTCTATTCTTTACCTTTCGCTTGGAGAAAGGCTCGGTTTGCCTTTATATGGGGTGGTTGTGCCAGGGCATTTTTTTGTTAGATATGATGATGGACGAACGCGATTCAATATTGAAGCGACAAGCGGTGCAGCACCTCCTGATAAACATTACATAAAAAAATTCAAAGTGCCCCAAGGTAACAACGATAGCATTTACATGAAGAATCTCAACAAGATTCAGACCTTAGGCTGTTTTTTCAATAACCTGGGCAACAGCTATAGCGACGTAGGCAATATAGAAGCGTCATTTCGTGCCCTTGAGGCAGCGGTGCAAATAAATCCAACTTTATCTGAGTCCCGGGCGAATTTGGGTAACGTTTATCTACAGAAAGGGCAAATAGAAGATGCAATATACGAATACCGGACAGCTTTGCAAATCAATCCGGGTGACGCCAAGACATATAACAACCTCGGCAACGCATATCTTAGGAAGGACTGGTTGAATGAGGCGATTTCCAAGTATTCTGAATCTCTTCAACTAGACCCTAATTTCATAGATGCATATCAGAATTTGGCTATAGCTTATAGCAGACAGAAAAGATTTAGACAGGCGATAGCACAATTGAAACAGGCAATCGGTCTGGAGCCCAAAAACGCCAGCTTATATAACCAATTAGGCGAAGTTTATTACCAGATGGAAGATTATATAGAAGCAGTATTCCAATTTAAAAAGGCCTTGAGTATTAAGCAGAATCTCGCCGAGGCTCATTATGGGGTGGCGATTTGTTATGGAAAACAGGGATTAGTTAATGATGAAATTAGAGCGTATATAAGAGCTTTAGCTATTAAACCATATATGTTGGCTGCTCTGGTAAACCTGGGCAATGCATATTTTGGTAAGCAAAACTATGATGCAGCCATCCAGTATTATAGCAAGGCTACTCGGATAAAGCCTGATGACGGCTGGATCCATTACAATCTTGGAGCAGCATATTCAAATAAGGCGGATTATAAACAAGCAGTAGCTGAATACCTTAAAGCGGTCGAGATTGAGCCGAAAATAGGTGATGCTCATTATGGACTTGCTTTGGGATTCTATCAGTTACAAAAGTATGAGTCGGCCTTGAAGCACATAAACATCGCCGAAAAACTTGGTGTGGAGATTTCTGAGGACCTGCTCGATGCTATCAAAAGTAAGCTTGTCCCGACGAAGGAGGGATTGCGATAGAATAGACGATGATTCTTCTTCACTTATACTTTGTAGAAAATACCTTAGCTTGTCATTTAGGACAAGCCAAAACCTGCGGTAAAACCGCTCGTCTGGGCGAAGCCCGCCGTAGCCCGGCAGGCTAAATATTTAGCCCCGCGTTTTACGCGGGGTACCGGCTAAAAAGCACCTCGGTTGCGCAACATAAATTCTCCTGCCAGAAAGAGTCATATCCCATAAAATAATTGATGTTATTGTGGTAACAATGTATATTGGTTACATCGATACAGTGATGAAATTTACGTGGAGGTTTTTATCATGCGGTTAATTGCAGTGATAATTGCAGCTATTTTATTCCCAGCAGGGTTCGGTCTGACCTGCTTCGGCAACGTAGGTGCAAAGCAAGTTGATTCTAACGAGGTCCCTGATGACATCTCAGCATACTATGGTTTTGAGCAAATGGAGATAATCAAGCTGGACCTGGATATAAAAGGCTTAAGAATTGCTGATTTTAATGGTGACGGCCTAAACGATATTGCAGTTGTCAACAATAGAAAAGCCAAGATTGAGCTGCTGATTCAAAAAGAAACTGTTAGCCCTGGTGAAACAGAGGTAGCTGTCGACCCTAATGACATAGATGTGAATACTATTAGCCCCCCTACTCGTTTTGACAGACAGAGTATGCCGGTTTCACAAAAGGTCTATAGCTTCGTCTGCGGCGATTTTAATTCAGATGGACTGATGGATTTGGCTTTTTATGGTGAGCCAAAAGGTCTGTATGTAATATTACAGAAGGCAAGCGAGGACAAAAAAGACAAGTTAACGTCATTGAGCTGGCAAACCAGAAAGAAAATCACTATTGATGATGGTCTTGTCACCCCCAATGCGCTGATATGTGTTGACTTGAATAATGATGATGCGGACGACTTAGCTCTCGCTGGTCGTGACGGCATCTATATCATCGTACAAAAAGAGGATGCCCCCGACCCGATCGGGGGCGAGCCGGTAAAATATCCCACAACTGCACTGACGTTAGGTGTTGAAGCAGGTGATTTGAATGGTGACAACATAAATGATCTCATCCTGATAACAAATGACAATGAAAAGCTGTTGCATGTGCGATTTGGTCTTAAGACAGGGCAACTTGGACCACAAGTTAGATTTTTTGTTGAAAAGCCATACATGTTTGAGCTTCATAATCTGGACGAGACAGTTGGTGACGAAATATTGACTATTGATTACATAAGTAAACGTCTAATCTGTTACAAATTTGCCGCTGAAAACCAAGAGAGCAAAGATTGGCCAATCCTATTTTATCCTCTTGCTTCAGGCGAAGGCAGCACAAAGCGGGAATTGGCGGTTGGCGATTTTAATGGTGACGGTTTGGCGGATATTACGATAAGCGACCCGGGCGCTGCAGAACTTATTTTCTATAAACAAATAGAAGGAATAGGATTAGCTGAGCCGGTCAGATTCCCTGCTTTTGCCGATATTACGGGTTTATCTGCTGCGGATATAGAAGGTGACGGCAAAACCGAACTGGCGGTTTTGAGCGTCAAGGAGAAGATAATCGGCATAAGCAAATTTGAAGACGATAGGCTATGCTTCCCAAAACCCACCAATTTCATTGGCGAACCGCTGGCAATGGAACTTGCTGATATTGACAGTGATAGCATTGTAGACTGTGTTTATATCTCCAAGGATGCTGATGATATCAGATTCCTAAGGATACTTGGTAATGTTTCGGCAGCGAATAAAGCTGGCGAAACCGAACCTGCTTTCGAACTTAAGAATCTCACCACTAATCCTGATGGCCTGAAGGTGCTGGATGTCGACCAAGACGGCTTGCAGGACGTTCTGATATTTGTTAGATACGAACTTCCTATATTAGTTCATCAAGTACAAAAGAAAAAATTTGAAATAGTTGACTCGCCGAAAGCACAGGCCAGTTTGATTAAAGATGCGAGTTTACATTCGATATCTACTGGGGATGTAGACGATAAACCCGGTGAAGAGTTGCTGTTAGCACAAAAGAATTTTGCAAGAAGCCTGGTATTTGCTGAGGAGGGAAGCTGGAGTATTATCGACCAGTACAATGCCAAGAGCACGGAGAATCAGATATCGGCCGTCGCTGCTTTTTATATAGACACTGCAAGTTCGCGGGATAGACCCTCCATCTTACTGCTGGATTGTCAAAAGGGTCAGCTTCAGATACTTAAAGCCGGAGATGATAAAACCTATCGGCTTGAAAAAGAATTAGATGTTGGTAAGTGGGATGTTGCAGCTCATCTAAAAATGCTATTCGCATCACTTACAGGCTGCGAGAACAAAAGTATATTATTGTTCGATGGCGGGAAATTCGCACTTATCATGCCCCCGACCAGTAACCAATTTCAACAAAATTTGGAACAACAGTTTAGTTATGAGACAAAAATAAAGGACGGTCTGTACGGCAAACTTACCGCTGGGGACATTAATTCTGATGGTCGGACCGACATTATTATGGTCGAATACAAGCGCAACCATATCGAAATACTTGCCCTTGATCACAATACAAAGCCAATTCCTGCAATGCGTTTTAAGATATTTGAGCAGAAAAGTTATCGCGATAGTACAACCAAAGTCGGTGCCGGGCCGCGAGAGCTAAGAATTGCTGACGTTACCGATGATGACAAAGACGATTTAGTAACTATTATCCATGACCGCATAATTATTTATCCTCAAGATTGAATTCGTATCTCGTGACCCGTGACTCGCATAGGACAAAATGACAGGCAGTAGTAAGAAAGTTTTTATTGCGCTTAGTGGTGGCGTGGATAGTTCAACCGCTGCTGCACTACTGCACCAGAATGGTTTCGATTGCACAGGCGTATTTATTGTTACGAGCGACTACAGCCGCCATGCACAAGCAGATGCCGAAAATGTTGCCAAAAAGCTGGGCATAAAACTTTACGTGCTGGACCTTCGTAGTGATTTTGAGCAAATCCTTGATTATTTTTGCAGCGAATACAAGAAAGGTCGGACACCCAATCCATGCGTTTTGTGCAATCGGCTGATTAAATTTGGGAAACTGTGGGATTTTGCAAGAAATAATGGAGCCGAGTTACTTGCAACCGGCCACTATGCACGGATTCTTAAGCACAATGGCCAAGTGGGTTTATATGAGGCTGCTGATACAGCCAAAGACCAGTCTTATGCGTTGTCAATGATTGAAAGGAATATATTACCTTATATAATTTTACCCATTGGTTGCTACTCAAAGGACAAGACGCGAGAGATGGCAGCCAAGTTTGGCTTAAGCACCGCACAAAAGGCAGAGTCGCAAGAAATATGCTTTATACCAAACCACGATTATGCAGCAGTGCTTGAGCGGCGGTCTCCGGAGCTTGTCCGCAAGGGCAATATCGTCGATAGTAACGGCAAAATTCTGGGTGAGCATAATGGAACTCATAGATTCACCATCGGTCAAAGGCGAGGCCTACGAGTTGCAATGGGTAAGCCCTACTATGTGGTGAAAATTGATGCCGAAAATAATACGGTTACACTTGGCCCAAAGGAAGAGCTTAGGCATAAGCAACTTTTGGCGACAGATGTGAACTGGCTTACCGATAAGCCAGCGTCAGCTTTTAGGGCAAAAGTAAAGATACGCTATAATAACAACGGTGCTTCTGCGCTTGTTTCTCCACAGAATAATTGCGTAGTTGTTGAATTTGATGAGCCTAATCTTGCTATAACGCCGGGTCAGCTTGCGGCTTTCTATATTAAGCAAGGAAATCATAGCAGGATTATTGGCGGTGGATGGATTGATAAGGCAGTAACTCCCCAGTGAAACTGGGGGGCTAAACATTCGAGTATTTATAATTTTTGATTATGCCGGTGAAAGATGACATTCTAAGCTTGCTCAGAAAAAAGGCAGCCCAAGCGGCGGCCGAAGCGCAGCGAGGCTTAATATTGCAGCCAGGCGCAATTGGCGATTGTGTATTAACCTTGCCGTTAGCCCAGTTTATGAAAGACTCTCTACAATTAGGCGGGATTGATATCCTTGGGCACACCGAATACATCGGCATTTTACCAGGCAGAACTTGCATTGATGTCATTCGCTCTATAGATCTGATAGATTTACATCGTCTATTCGTCGAAACAAAAACATTTGACCTTGCAGACAGAGACCCTCTAATAAACGTTTTTGCCGACTATGCCTGGATTGTAACATTCTTGGGTGAGCCGAACA
>CAYNKI010000108.1:640-11703 GCA_964397675.1 uncultured Pirellulales bacterium | reverse complement strand
TCAAGCTTACATGGCTTCCTGATATAATCATAGGCCCCCTCCTTTATGGCCATGATAGCTGTTTCTAATGATGCATAACCGGTAATAATAATAACAATCACATCCGGATTGATCTTCTTTGCATATTTCAATATATCCAGTCCGCCCACTCTGGGCATAACCAGGTCAACAATGATCAGGTCATAAAAGTTGTTTTGTATGCTCTCAACAGCAGCTAAACCATCATAGTAGACATCAACTGATCTCTCCGTATCTGAGATAAGATCCTTTAGGATGTCTGCTATAGTCTTATCATCATCAACGATGAGGATCTTTATTTGCAGGCCTATTTCTTCATGCATTTATCCGGATATAGCCCCCGGCATCTACCTTTTAGCCCTCTTGATCAAATATAAGGCCGACCATTTCGTCAAGTTTGGCTGCGAGATTTAAGATCTCTGAAGGAGGAATCTCCCTTATAATCTCACCGGTAGATTCCTTCATCACAATTACCATAATTTCGCCAGAAGCCTCATGAACTGAAAATTGCAGGTCCACATTATGAATCACACTAAGGTTCTTCTGGACATCGTCTACCATGCCTCTCATGCGAGATGAATCTGGCTCTTTTCCTGCCCTTACAACTTCTCTACTTTTCTGGGGTATCTCCTTCTGTGCCGGAGACTTCGCCAGAACTGGTGCAGACAGGTTATTTATTGATATAGTGATAGGTTCATTTAACATATAAGGATATGCCTCCTCTTATTTTACTTTATCGGATATTTTTATAAAAACTTTAGGCAAAATCCTCTCCCAAAAAGTAATTAAAATCTCGAAATTTTTTAACTCATTGAGATCATTGCATATTAGTGGCATGCTATCTGTTCCATCCATTTTCGTTATTGGTTACCCGCCCTGTTGAATAGGGTTCCCTTTAGGAAATTTAACAGGGTAAATTATAAGTTATCCGAATAACAATTAACTATTCACAATTAACAAATAAACCCATCACTCCCTGGCCCAGACCTGGCATGGCAAGATGCGGTGATGCAAAGTGAGGCATTCATAATCAGTGAAAACAGTTGTATACCCACATCCCGTCGCGCCAGGGCAGGCCAATACTCCATTACTCCAGTTGAGTAGCGAAGCGGAGCTAAATTCTATCTTATTGTATCTAAAAACCTTGGAGAATATCCTTTCTCCTTTTTGTAACTATTGGCAGCCTGCCGAACATTGTGCATCTTAAGGAGCTCCGTTTTGATGCCCTCGCCTTCCTCTTTTACCATAACCATCAATTCCCTATCTATGAGATCAGCTTTTTCCATAATGCCCTTTATGTCTGTAATATAGGTATCAATCAATCCTTTAAATCTGTCAGAAATATGGTATAGCTTATTAGAGCCTGCCTTGATGATCTTCTCCATTGATAAGTCAATCCTTTCGATTCTTTTAATACAACCCTGGCGTTCGGAAATAAAGATCCCAAGACTACTTGCCTCTTTATCCCTAAAGGCTTCTCTCATCCTCTTTGTTATCGATAGATACTGGTTAAAAAGGGCAAGTTTCTTCTCTAAAAAAGAGCAAACTTCCTTTTCCGCATCTGTATCTTTCATATGGTTAGACCACTCGTTATTCGTTATTAGTTATTTGTTATTCGAATAACAATTAACGATTAACCATTAAACCCATCTCTCCATCACTCCATTACTCCAATTGGGGCGAAGCCCCTAAGTTTCCCTCTTACACACTAACATAACATGAAGCCTGGCTTCTCCTTTCTTCATCAAATACAACTGTTTCTGGTCTAATCTCCCTATCCTGTTTGTAAAAGGCCTCCTGCCAGGCAGATTTCAGCTCATTTAGCATCCCAATAACCTCCTCAATGGCACTAATATCCTTGCCTAAATCCGCATGGATTATCCTCCTCAGCATATAATTATAAAGGGAATCCAGGCTCACGGCGATAGAGCCACCTTTTTCAAAGTTAAGAGAACATAATAGCTCATTAATAATATCCTGGGTCTTTGTAAGGGCCCTGCCCTTTCCCTCATAATCTTTTTCAATTATATTCTGTCTCCCGATTTTAAGGCTATCTATCGCCCCCTCATAGCACATTAAAACCAATCTTTTTGGATCTGCTGTTATCACATTTGTTCTTCGATAATCCTGGATTCCTTTACTATTCATTTAAAAACCTCCATTTCTCCGTTATTCGTTATTTGTTATTAGTTATTCGTTATTAGTTATTGGTAATTAGTGCTTGACCGAAAACCTCGTAAAAAAATATTCAATTTTACTCAGGTAATTTCAACAAGTTAATAGTGCTTGATTTTTTCAATCGAAAATCCGAAATCAAAAATCCGAAATCGTGCCTGAACGGACTTTTCGTTCAGGCACTAATTAGTTATTCGAATAACAATTAACCCATCACTCCAATACTCCAATACTCCATTACTCCAATACTCCAATTAGGGCAAAGCCCCTGCTCCCTGTTTTATCACCATCCCCATCCGCTAAATGAGGCATTTATCTGCCCGCTAAGCCATTGACTCTGGTTCTGTATCCTGCTCAGTGCAACCTCCATGGCCACAAACTTGTTGATCATTCTCTCCATCTTCAGGTTGAGCTGTACATCCATATCTTCAATCCGTGTTTCAAAACTATCGATACTGTTTTGAAGGGAAGTTTTCTTGTATGCCACATATCCATCAGTGGTGTCAGTGATAAAACCAAGCTGACGATCCAGTAACTCTCCGATTCCAAGGGTAAGCGTAAAATTTATGTTGTCTGCTTCTTCTATGGCGCTTGTGCCCGTATAACTTATAGACAGTCCGTCTGCGTTGTTCCCATCGCTGTCCAGCGACAGCCTTTGACCACTGCCGGTAGCCGTCAAGCTATTTATAGTCCCGGCAACGTTTTCGCCCCAGACCTTTGTGGCGTCATTTAATCCCAGGTCGTCACTCCCATTCTCGGACTTCGTAGTAACCTGCTGCCCGGTTCCATAGGTGTTATGGGTTAGAAGAAGCTCATTACCCCCTGTCGCGGATGCGGTGATGGGCATGGCGTAACGGCCCACGACTCCATCTGTGTTGGTGGTGTTGACAGTTCCGAAATCCAGGCCGGTAATACTATCTGTATTAATAGTAAACGAAAGTTGACTGTCCCCTGCCTGCGTGTCTGTAATCACGATCTTACCGCTGCCATCCAGGGCGACCGTGACCTCGTCCTCATACATATCCTCGATGGTCTCCATGAGGTCGCCAACGGTTTCCGTGGTTGCATTACTGATTGTGTAACTCCCGGAGACGCTGATGCCGTTTCGTCTTGTCCCTGAAAAGGTGATGGTGTCCTCATCATCTCCCCCCACATTGTTGAACAGGGTTGAGGTTGTTACTCCGCCGTTTGGGTTAAGCCCCACGAGTTTTTCAGTGTATTCCGTGGCAAACTCCGAATTGATGGCGTTGACCACATCGTTGATGTACATATCTGTTGTGAGATTCACGGTCGCAACCCTGCCCGTGGCAAAGTCCGTGAGGGTCACCGTTTCGTTAAGTGAGATTTGCCCACCAAGGGCCTTACTCCCTGTTGTTGTGCCCCGCGTGGCGGCCTGCGAAATTGTGACCTTATATGCGCCTCCCTCGGTATCATCCGTATGGCTGATATACGTTAGATTGGAGTATGGAGAAGATCCGTAGGCGATAAAAAGATTTTTTACGTCATTAAAATTGTTTTCAAGGGCAGCGGTGAGGTCATCGTCATCGATGGTCAATGTGAGATCCTGGTACTTTCCCTCTTCAGTGTTAGTCAAATCTAAAGTGATCCCGATCAGCGCCAGCTTATTGAAATCGCTCGATGCCCCGGTGATGGTTTCCGTCACCGTATTGATGAGTTCGGACTTGACAGAAGAGAGTGTCCCGTCCCCAAAGAGAATACCCCCAGTCTCTTCAGTCTCATCATCGTAGCTGAATTGGGTATTGATATATTCCATGATGTCATTATAGGCACTAACCATGTCGGTGATCTTTGATTTAATGGTGGCAAGGTCACGTTCTATCTTGAGGGAAACTGTAGTATCAGTGTCTTCTCCCACAAGATTCAGGGTCGCACCTGCTATAACGTCAGTAATGGTGTTGGAGGAATCGGTGATGGTCACATTGTCCACCTCGATCTCAGCGTCCTCACCGGCAGCAAGCTGCATGTTGCGGCCTTCGGTGGTCATGGATATCTCACCGAAATCAAGCGTGCCGCCACCTTTATTGTCTGAGACGACAGAAAGTTCCATTTGACAGTCGCCGGCCGTGTCAGCCGTGACGGTTATCTTGCCGCCTTCGAATGTCACCGTCACCGCATTGCCCGAACCAGTGTATAGGCTTTCAATCTCAGTTATAAGGCCTGCGACCGTGGTGACATCCGTATTGACTACTAGATCAGTGGTAGTTATTGCTGTGCCATCTGGCTTTTTCCCGGAAACGGTAATCGTATCCCCAGCTGCTACCCCGGCCGAGCTACCCCCGATTTTCAGGACCGTCAGATTCGTGGCGGGAGTGCCCTGGAGGGGCGTATCACCAGCATCCTGTACAACCACGGTGCCTGCATGCACCTCCGTCGAGGTTCCGTATGTCCCTTTTAGAATCCCCAATGTCTGAAGGATATTGGCAGCGTCCTGAAAGATAGTCGTGCCACTGATATCTATCCGGTATCGGGTCTCCCCGTCCACGGTTTCAGTAACAACATAGGCGGATCCATCAGTATCCAGGTGTGTATCTATGGCGCCTGCAATCGTTGTTATGGATTGGGAAAGGTCAATAAAAACTAGGTCTCCTGGATCGGTTCCTCCTATGTAAACCTCTGTGGGGATCGGAACATTCGACAATCCCAACAATGTATTGACGGCTCCATCCGAGCTTGTAAAAAGATCACTTTTTGCCCCGTCACTTGTGGCGTTTTTGATAGTGGTGGTTGAAGTAATAAAACCCATCTCCTGAAGGATATTGTCGCCGCCAGAATAGGCCGCCTCCAAGACACTGAGCCCGTCTTCGCCTGTATCGTCACTGGTCAAGATTAGGTGATGATTGGTGGAAGAGTGAGAAACAATGCTGGCTGTCACACCTGAAGGATTTGAACCGGTATTAACTGCATTGATCTTGTCCTTGATATCTGCCAGGGTGTCAGTGTCAACGATTTTTACCACTTTTCCATTGATCAATATTTCCCCATCTCCGGACAGACCTAGAACTGTATTTGTAGCTGAATAATTTTGAGAAGAGATCTTTTCTGATTGTGCAAGATTATTTACTTTGATGTTATATAACGCGGGAGAGGCCGAGGAACTGGTTGAGACGGTCAGCAGATTGGAGGCTGCTGTAGGTGTACCGGAAGATGAACTGGACGTGGTGCTCGCCGTATAAACATTAAAGGCGGTCTCGGTGCTCAGGGCCTCTGCTGCTGTTTTGAGAGAGAGCAGCATGGTATTCACGCTCTGCCACTCGGAGAGCTTTGACTCATATTCGGTTTTTCTGTCCTCAATTAAATCGACCCGCTCATGTTCGATCGCCATCAACTGGTCAATCATGCTCCGCCAATCGAAACCGCTGACCAGTCCACTGACAAGATTGGTACTTAGAGACATAATCTTTATCCTTCTGAAATTTTGTTGGTAAAGTATACCTGATCTTTTTTTATATATTTTATGTATCGGAAAAGTCTCCCAAAACTTGAGGATTTTTGTGCCCGGCAATAGAGAGATGGCAAAATATTTGCCATTTCATATACCCACCAACCAAAAACCCCGCTCCTGGAAAAGAAGCGGGGTTTTGGTTTGAGGTTTACCCCATTAGAAGCACTGACAATCAGGTCTCTAATGGGGTTTATTTAGCTATTATGTTCCAAGCAGCGAAGCTGTACTCTATAAAATCCTGCAAGCAGGATTTTATTATCCGAACAGTGTCAGTACCTGCTGCGGCGCCATATTGGCCTGTGCAAGCATGGCAGTACTTGCCCCGTTGAATTCTAATTCCGTTCATAAGCCGCCGTCCATAACGATAACCCTCTTGGGGGAAACATGGGGGCAATAGCCCGTCAAGATTTGAAATCACCGCCTGGGTCTGAACTCGAACACGAAGGAAATATGGGGCAAAAATGGGTTGACAATTCCACTTTGCACGGTATAATAAGAGTATGATTCCAAGAATAATCGATATTCCTTTTAAAAGAAAGAGTGTTTTTCTGTTCGGTCCAAGGCAGGTGGGCAAGAGTACGCTGGTTAAGCATCTGATTGCTGAAATGGATTACCTTGAGATTGATCTTTTGAAAGGTGATACCATTTTAAAATACAAGAAAAACCCGGGCCTCCTGATAATTGAAATAGAGTTTTTGGTAAAGACTAAAGACAGGTTCTTTGTATTTATAGACGAGATACAAAAATGTCCTGAGCTCTTGAATGATGTGCATTATCTTATTGAAAAATTTAGAGGAAAGGTCTTTTTTGTCTTAACAGGGTCAGGCGCGCGAAAGCTGAAAAGAGTATCCGTGAATATGCTGGCCGGAAGGGCGTGGCAATTTTTCCTGTTCCCATTCACTCATGTTGAGCTTGGCAAAAGATTCAATCTCGATGATATCCTGCTTCGAGGGGCGCTCCCGCCGGTAATTGATGAGTCTCTTGAAGATGGGTTTCGAACATTGACAGCTTATGCACAGACTTATCTTAAAGAGGAAATTCTTGACGAGGCGATCATTAGAAATATTGGAGCATTCAGCCGGTTTTTGGACATGGCAGCCGACCAGAGTGGAAAGATTGTCAACTTTTCGAACATAGCACGGGAAACCGGAGTGAGCGCTAAAACCATAAAAGGTTACTACCAGATACTTGAAGATACACTGATTGCCATAAAACTGGAACCCTATCTGAAAAGCGCCCGAAAAAGGCTCACCATGCATCCGAAATACTATCTGTTTGATATTGGTGTTGTCAATGCGATAAATGGAAGAAGATCCATGTCATCTGTTAAAGGGACAACTGTATATGGAATGCTCTTTGAACATTTTATCGTACTGGAGACCTATCGTCTGATGTGTTATGCTGAGAAACCCTTTCGAGTCTTTCACTGGAGATCTTCACATGGGGCGGAGGTGGACCTGATTATAGAGGTGGGCGATGACTTATGGGCAACTGAAATCAAGTCTTCACCGATAGTCAGATCAGGCGTTCTCAGGGGGCTGAGATCGTTTATGGAAGATCATCCCAATGCCAGACCTTTGTGCGTTTCTACATGCGATATGCCGTTCATGGCGGGAGATATCCCTGTAATCCCCTGGAAAACATTATTCAGGGAAGACTATTTGAATTTAGTTTAGAGAAGACAAAGAGGTCATCACTATGCCACTATGTTTTGGAATAAGTTGCACGGATTTGGCAAAACGTTTTAAAATGAGCAGGCCCCGTAGGTGGGAACCATCGTACTGGGGTCTAAACCAGCAAATAAAAAAGGCCCCGGAAAATCTCCCGGGGCCTTTCTATTGTTAGAGGTTTATGCCTTCAACTATCAGCCTTCTGACCTCTGACCTCTGACCTCAGATCTCTGATCTCCGATCTCCGACTTCTGACCTCTGATCTCTGATCTCTTCCCTACTGGAGCAGACTCAACACCGTCTGCGGCAGCATGTTGGCCTGGGCCAGCATGGCAACACCCGCCTGCTGCAGGATCTGCGACTTGGTTAACTGCGCTGTTTCTGCCGCAAAGTCCGCATCCAGGATTCGTGACTTGGCTGCGGAGAGGTTCTCTGAAACGTTTGACAGGTTGACGATCGTCGAATCAAATCGATTCTGAATGGTGCCAAGTGCAGCACGTTGATCATCGATTTGAGCGAGTTCGTTGGGTTGAGCCCTGCGCAATGGTCTCAAGGCGCAAGCCGCAAACCCAACAAAAAGCGATATGTTTCTCCTTTGTTCTCAACCAAACCTGAAATTTACGAAATCTAGATTACGTCTTGATTTCTCAGAAAACGAGTGGTAGAAATTGATTAAAAGGGAAACGACTTTCCTCTCTGCGTGCTCTGTGCCTCGAACGAGCGTAGCGAGTAGGCGGTGAACTATTACAAAATTTCAAGGATGAGGTAAAAAAATGAAGCAGTTGACGCTTACGGTTATGTTGTTCTTTCTTTTATGCAGTAGTGCTCTGGCTGATCTGACCAAAAATGATGTACAGGAAATCAGGACAGTTGTAAAAGATGAACTTCAAGTGCTTCGGGTGGAACTGCATCAGGTTGAAAAACGTCTTGATCAACGGATCAATACTGTCGAGAACTTAATGTATGTCCTTCTTGCTGGCATGTTTGCCCTGGTTGGTTTTGTGTTATGGGATAGGCGGAGCGCTGTAGCTCCTTTACAGAGAAGCCAGCGGGAATTGGAAGATAGGGAACAAAAACTGGAAAAGGCTATCCTGGAGTATTCTCGCCAAGAGCCGAAATTGGCCCAGATACTAAAATCTTTCGGGCTCTTGTAACTTGTTGTAACTGCTCGGGTTCACGGTTCACCGTTGACCGTTGACAGGTTAATCTCTGAACCGTGAACCTTGGAACCTTGAACCTGAGTAGTTACAAAAAATCCTATCGATCCTGCCTGCCGCGCCTGCCCCGTGGAATGTTTACCCTGCCTGCCACGTAGGTGGGAACCATCGTACTGGGGTGCAATGCTTGCCCTGTGGAATGCGAAGCATATTCAACTGGGGCGAAGCCTATTTTTCTGGGGCGCAGCCTATTTAACTGGGGTAAATTCTGCCTGCTCCGTAGTCAGAATGATCGTATCGGGGTTAATCCTGTCCAAGAAAAAGAATAGCCCCTGTCTAACACCAAATGTCTGTAACAAAACGACGAAGTTTCATAAAAGTTGTCAAGAATGAACACCTGACCCCTCTGTCTCTCTACGTTTTGTTTCTTGACACTCGCATTGCCAAATGATACTTTTCAACTGTAATTATCTCTAACACAGGAGGCCATACATGCAAGAAGAAATAACTGTTGCCAAAGTTAAAGAAAAATTGCATAAAATTCCTTCATATAAGCTTCAGGAGGTTGATGACTTTATTGATTTTGTTCTGATGAAAACGCAGTCAAAGCCAGCGAAACAAGTAGAGAAGCTTGAAGGTATATGGAAAGGCTTAGGTTTTGAACGCATTTCGGACTTGAACAAGAGCATTCGTAAGATTCGTCGTGAGTCAGAGAAAGCATTGTCGGATAGGATGGGCAAGTGCAGTACTTAGCGGATACAGTTGCCATCATAAGGCATTTTGCAAGAGTAGGAAGAATAGGAAAGACTGCAAAGCAGAATAGATTAATTGTTGCCTCGGCTTTATCTTTCACGGTTCCTCCGGCTACTCCATAGCCCCCTCCACAGGCGGCTTGTTTATCCCGCCTGCCCTGCCTGCCCCATAGGTGGGGACTATCTCGTACTGGGGCCAAAAATACCAAACAATAATGAATTGGTAGGGAAGAAAAAACCGGAGGTATATATTGAATTGTATCCTCATCACGAGGTGTGGAATGAGTAACTACTCTGCGAAATATGATTACGTTTTCTGCCTTTCTTCCCCGCCCGCCTCGCCTGAGCGTCTCGCGATGGCGGGCAGGCGGAAAGGCAGAAACCCCAACAAAATCTTTACCCCGTGCAATGCGAAGCATATTTCACTGGGGCAGTCGATCCTGTTAATCCTGTCTAAAAGGCTCTTCATGAAAAAAGGCCCCGGAAAATCTCCCGGGGCCTTTCAGTTAGAGGTTTATGTTTTCAGCCTTCAGCCTTCTGATCTCTGATCTCCGATCTCCGATCTCTGACCACTGACCTCTGGCTTCTCATCTCTTCACTACTGAAGCAGACTCAACACTGTTTGCGGCAGCATGTTGGCCTGGGCCAGCATGGCCACGCCCGCCTGCTGCAGGATCTGCGACTTGGTTAGAGCCGCGGTTTCTGATGCAAAGTCCGCATCCAGGATCCGCGAACGGGCCGCGGCAAGATTCTCCGAGATACTTTGAAGGTTGGAGATGGTCGACTCGAAGCGATTCTGAATTGCACCGAGATCGCCCCGGATCACGTCAATCATAGACAGCGCCCCGTCAGCCGCATTAATGGCGGAAGCAGCGCCCTCCTTTGAACTAATGTCAATAGCGTTCACGCTATCCAGAGTAGCTGCGTTTGCCGAATCAACCGCGCCGTCAAAGATGGAACCGCCGCTATTTGACGAAGCCACGCTTGAACTCACGTTGAAAACGCTAATGGCGGAAAAGGTAACCTCGCCGCCCACAACCGTAGAGTCGGCAAGCGTTTTGGCATCTCCGGCATACAGCGTCACCGGATCACCCTGGCCACCGGTCACAGTCATGGACTCCTCGTTGGCCACCCTGGTCGGAGTAGTAGAATCCGGCAACTCCAATGCCGCACTATGGGTGAAGTCCGTGATCTTAATATCATGTCCCTCGGCCTGCGTCAGCGTGACCTCATCGCCAGTGCCGGACAACGCAGCGGTAATGCCTGTTTCACCGGAAGCATTGTTTATCGCGGTCACCAAATCATTTAGGTCAGTCTTATCACTGATCGTGGTACTGATGGTTGTGACAGCAGAGTTTATGCCAATGAGACCAAAGCTGATCGTGCCGGCATTGGACAAACCGCCAATGATGGCGGTAGTGCGCGCCTGCGCGGTCACACCAGTGCTTGCTTCAAAGCTATTCACTGTTGCTGCGATATCAAAGGCTGAACCATTAGCAGCGACGGTCGCATCGTGCGTGCCGTTAGGCCCGATAATGGTCAGGTCCTGGGCGCCCGCTGCATTGCCGTCGGAAGCGTCAACGTAGCCGACATGTGTGGTTGCCACTGCGGTATCCGCAGCACCCGTAGTCAATATGTCGTTACTCGAACCGGACTCAATGGTCCAGCCCTGGTTCAGGTAAACATCAAAACGACCACCAGCAACGCCGACGGCGTCGGTGCCGACAGCAACTGTTGTCCCAGTATCCATCCCGACCATGTTGACACTAGTCGCAGCTCCTGAAGTCGCAACATCGATATCAGCGCCGGTAGTGCTGGTGATTACCAA
>CAYNKI010000108.1:0-630 GCA_964397675.1 uncultured Pirellulales bacterium | reverse complement strand
AATTGGGTCGCATCATCAGCGTTGCTAGTAAAGCTTAGCCCCATGGCCACATCATTAATGAGTATTTCACCGTCTTGATCAGTGTTAGCCTGTGCAACCGTATCCAATGTAACCTGATTAAAACCGACTGCTCGAACGCCACTGATCGCATTTAGTGATGTTACCGTCGCGTCGATTTCACCGCTAACAGGGATGACGATGTCACTTCCCTGCTGAGTCCCAGCAGCGTTCTTGATTTTAAGAGTTTCACCGGTATAACCATTACCATAGTCTGTCGCAATACCAACCTCAGCGCCGTTGGCTCGCCAAAACTCAGCATTGGTAGCCGCCTCAATGCCGTCAGAGTTGTTGGTGGCTACGGAGTAATTACCCAGCGCAGTGGCCTGGGCGCTTTTGATGGAGACTGAAATGGTCTGGTTGGCCATTGCACCCACCTGGAATTGGGCGCCGCTCAGTGAGCCGTCCAGGATATTTGTGCCATTGAACGTGGTCGTGTTTGCGATCCGCGTCAACTCCTGCTTGAGCTGGTTGGCTTCGGACTGCAGACTGGAGCGGTCCGAGGAGCTGTTGGTATCATTGGCCGACTGAATGGCCAGCTCACGGATACGCTGGAGAAGGTTGGTGGCCTCC
>CAYNKI010000107.1:7225-11851 GCA_964397675.1 uncultured Pirellulales bacterium | reverse complement strand
AACTAAAGTAGGTAAAGAGATAATCGTTATCGGTGGTGGAAATGTAGCTATGGACGTAGCCAGAGAAGCCCTGCGTTTGCAATATATTCAGTATCCCGGCCAGGACGTGATAACTAAAACGGTTTCTCTGGAAGATTGGGACGAGATGCCCGCAACAAAGGATGAAATCGAAGAAACAAAAGCAGAAGGGATTCAATTTAATCCCGGCTGGGGACCAAAAGAAGTTGTTGGTGAAGACGGTAAAATAAAAGGACTATTGTGCAAAAAAGTAAAATCGGTGTTTGATGAGCAGGGTAGATTTAGCCCTACCTTTATCGAAGAAAAGCAGATGTTACTGGAAGGGGACATGATAATTGAAGCCATTGGCCAGGCCCCCGATTTTTCATTTATCCCGAAAGAGCTCTTTGAAAAGTTGGAATTTACGCCACAAAGGAAAGTAAAGGTTGATGAAAATGGTATGACCACAATTCCCAGAGTATTTGCCGGCGGCGATATAGTAAATCTAAATTTAGACGCGGTTACGGCCATTGCCGACGCCAAGATAGCAGCGGAAGGAATTCATAGAATGCTCTATAAGAGATAAGGAGTCATTGCCAATGGAAGTTTTGGTTAAGTATTAAAATGGACGACGACCGGCAAGGCGACGCTCCTTAGCAGTGTGACAAAGACGATAACCGTTACGAGTCTTACCAACAGGACATTGTTCAAAAAAATCACAGCACCCACATGCAGACTCCGGCATGATAGTAGTAGTTTTGCCTGTCTGCTTATCATGCACCGACGACTCGGGACTATGACCTGCCGGACAGCAAACAACCTGCTCGGTCTGTTCATCCACATTCGGTTGCCTCGTACATAACTGGCTTAGCTGTAGATTCACTGTCCCCCACCAATTTCTCAGTAAGAAAATTTTTCTTGAAGTCTTCATTGTATTTTAAGGTTGCGCAGGTATACTTTATGCAAAATGCTCCGAATATTAGACAGTGAGACGTGGAAGAGGTTGTATCCGGATACAGCTAAGTCCGTTGTTGGGACGTAGACTTAGCTGAAAGCGCTGCGGTCACTGGGAAGTAATTCATTGTCTGAACAGAAAACAACACTATTCAAAGAAGATTTGTGGGCAGACCTGCTGCTTTTCTCGCTCGCTTTTTTTCTCTTATTTTGGGCGCTTGGGGATCGCGGTTTGTGGACCTCTGAAGGGCGTTGGGCCGAGATTACTCGAGAAATGCTCTTAACAAAAGATTTTTTCCACCCCACTATCGGAGGTGAGCCGTATTTTGATAAGCCATTTTTGAGCTATTGGCTTATCGCCATAGTATCTTTGGTAGCCGGAACGCTCAATGAATTGATTGTACGTTTACCCAGCGCCATTGCCGGTGTTGCAGCGATCTGGGCCACACTAAAGATTGGAACGCGCCTCTGGTCGGCTCAAACAGGAAGGGTCGCCGCGTGGATACTGCTTACAACCTATGGATTCCTTTTCTGGTCCCGTACCGGCACATCTGAGACGGAGAATCTTGCTGCCGTAATCCTGGCAGTGGCATGGTACTGGTCACGACGGGAACAGCCTGGTTTTATAACATTTCTGGTCTTTTACTCGATTGCATTTGTTGGCGCCTTGACCAAAGGGCTAACAGCGGTGGTAATCCCCGTGCTCGCTGTTTTGCCGGATATTCTGCAAGATAAACGATGGCGAGCCCTGCTGAAACCATCTCATTTTCTAGCACTGGCTCTGGCCATTACGGTCTATTTAAGTCCCTTTTTTTACGCTTCCTTGACGCGTCCGGCGAGTTATAATGCAAGTGGTTTGGGACTGGTCTTTCAAGAGAACATCTTGCGTTATTTCAAACCGATTGACCACAAAGGCCCTATCTATCTTTACCTTTACAGCATTCCGCTTTTGCTGCTTCCTTGGACTCCACTTTGGCTTGCAGCGACAGCAGGTACGGTTAGAATCTGGAATTCTCTCGATGACAAAACTCGGTGGCTTGCTAAGGCGGTGGCCCTCATATTTTTATTCTTCACCTTGTCAGGTTCAAGACGGAGCTACTATATACTTCCCATTCTTCCCTTCTGTTCACTCTTGACGGCGGTCTTTGTGGTTCGTATTCGTAATCGCCGAACTAACGTTATTCGACGTTGGGGAATGGGAATTCAGAGGGACCTATTTATTATCTTAGCTCTATTTGAACTGATTGGGCCATTGGCCCTGGTGATTCTAAAGCCCAAAATTGGCTTTGGATTTCCAGCAAAGTTGTATGTTGTCAGCATAATAATCGGGATTTTGGCCTTGATGATGGGAATCGTTGCCTATAGGTATCTTCATTATTTTAAGTTAGAGTCAAAAGCCGACAAAATGATAGTATCACTGATTGTGATCGCAACACTGTTGTTGGGTGGATTCTTTTGCTGGCAACAGAGTATCCTCAATGCCTATGAGACAGAGCGTCCTTTTGCTTTGGCGGTAAAGGCTCGAACTGCTGACTTGCCGCCGGAAAATATAGGGTTTATTCGAAAGAATAATGCAAAGTTTTTATTTTATCTGGACACCGAAAGGCCCACTCAGACGCTCAGAGAGATTGCGGAACTCCGTGATTTTTTGGCAAAGGGGCAGGGGCGTGTCCTTATCTCGCAGCGAAGGTATGTCTCTGAAGCTGTTTCGGCAGTTTTAGGCGATTTGGCCAAAGAACCGGATATGAGCGAGGAGATTAGGCCATGGGATTCCAAATCTTCCCGTGGTGAAAAATGGGTAGCCTGGTTTATAACTAATGAGAAGTGAATTTCTACCATTTTCAAAGCCATCGTTCACAGAGGCAGATATTTCTGCGGTCAGCGAAGTTCTACGTTCGGGCTGGATTACCACAGGGCCGAAGGCTGCCGAGTTTGAGCAAGGCTTCTGCGATTACGTGGGCTGTGCGGGGGCGGTGGCATTGTCCTCGGCAACGGCCGGCATGCACCTTGCGCTCCAAGTGCTTAGTATCGGCGATGGAGACGAGGTCATAACACCATCGATAACGTGGGTCTCTACCGTGAATTTGATTGTCCTCGCCGGCGCTACCCCCGTCTTCGCCGATGTGGACCGCGATACACTGATGGTTCAGCCTGAATCTGTAGAATCGTGCCTGACCGGCAAAACGCGGCTAATCATCCCGGTGCACTTTGCCGGCGCTGCGGTTGATATCAGTCCGATTCGTCAGTTGGCTGAGGAGCGCGGCATCTTTCTTGTAGAAGACGCAGCCCATGCTCTGGGAACCAACTATATGGGTGAACATGTGGGACAAAAAGGCACCTCAATTTTTTCCTTTCATCCTATCAAGAACATCACTACCGGAGAAGGCGGCATGTTTTGTTCAGACGACCAGGACCTGCTGGGTCGCGTTCGCAGGTTGAAGTTTCATGGGCTCGGCGTTGATGCGTATGATCGCCACACGCAGGGCAGGTCCGCTCAGGCCGAGGTGCTGGAGCCGGGATACAAATACAATATGACGGATATATCGGCTGTTTTGGGGATAAGTCAATTGAAGCGTGTTGACGAGTTCAACAGAAAGAGGACCGAACTGGCTATGAGATACCGAGAGCGGCTTAAGGGTATTGATGAGATTTTGCCGCTGGCCGACACTCCCTATGCGCAAAGACATGCCTGGCACCTATTTGTTGTGCGGCTGGATACCGACAGAACTGGGATTAGCCGGGATGATTTCATGCGCGAGCTAAAACAAAGGAACATTGGAACAGGAATTCACTTCTGTGCCGTTCACCTTCAGAAGTATTATCAGGAATCAATGCATACACACCGCGGCATGCTGCCAAATACGGAGTGGAATTCAGACCGAATATGTTCTCTTCCACTTTTTCCTGATATGACTACGAATGATGTTGACGATGTGGTGGATGCAATAAAGGACGTTCTATGAAGACAGTGACCCATTGGATTAGGTTATTGCACTCTGGAGACACCGTAGATGCCCCTTCAACAGGTCGCATAGGCGTTAGAATAATTCCAGAGTACTTTGCTGCCATCATTTTCTGGTCCTTGGCAGTCTTTCTTCTGTTAGGGTTCCTTAGTGCAAAAGAGCTTTGGGGGCCGGAAGACCGATGGGCCGAAGTAGTGAGAGAAATGCGGCTAACGGGGGACTATTTCCATCCCACTATTAATGGCAAACCGTATTTTGATAAACCTTTGTTAGGTTACTGGGTCATTGCTCTGGCTGCTGCAATAACGGGTCGTCTTGATGAGGGAACAGTGCGGTTACCAAGCGCAATTGCAGGGTTGCTGGCACTTTGGGGCACGATCAGCCTGGAGCGAAGACTATGGTCAAAGAAACTGGCGAGAACCGCAGGCTGGGTTCTTCTTGGTACGTACGGATTTATTTTCTGGGCCAGGACAGGTGAAGCGGATATGGAAAACCTGGCCGCTGTCATTCTGGCCGTTGCTTGGTATTGGTCACGACGAGATCGGCCCGGCTTTTTCAGCTATCTGATTTTTTACCTTATCTGTTTCCTGGGAGCCCATACTAAGGGAATGGCTACTATTGCGCTTCCAATTATGGTTATTCTGCCGGATATATTCCGTGAAAAGCGATGGCGGTCTCACGTGTCCATTAGCCATTTTTTGGCTTTGCTTGT
>CAYNKI010000107.1:0-7125 GCA_964397675.1 uncultured Pirellulales bacterium | reverse complement strand
AGGTCATATTATATCCTCCCCTTACTTCCCTTCTGTTCGCTGATGGTTTCCCAATATATTTCTATTGAGCCCAAAGAGCACATTAAGCGTCTAGTCCTTCACATCCAGACCGGTTTTCTAGTTTTTATTTTGCTTTCAGAGATCCTCAGTCCCTTAATTTGGCCTGTGCTCGAAAGAAGGATAGGCTTTAGCTTACCGGGAGAACTTAAATTGGCTACCTTTATTTTGGGACTTTCGGCACTGGGGTGTTTTGTTTTGGACATCTTTCGTCCCGGCCTACTGAGTGAGCTGCTTGGAGCAGAACAAGAGTTGATTCGCCCGATTATTATTTCTGTTATTATCATAGGAGGCTTTTTTCTCTGGCAGCAGAAGAGCCTTAAAACCTACAATTCGATGAAACCTTTCAGTATGGAGCTAAGAAGCAAGGCCTCGTTGCTTGGCCCAGCCAACATCGCCTTTTTTAGAAAGTTTAAGATCAAAACGCTGTTTTATATAAATTTACGCGAGCCAGTGCCTGTACTGGAGGACGCTAATGCAGTAAGATCGTTTCTGAATTCAAAGAATGGAACTAAGGTTTTGGTGTCGTATAGTGAGTATCTTAATGAACTGGCTGATGTTCTGCCGCCGGAGATGTTGAACCAGCCGACTTTGCGAGAGAAAGTATACCCATGGGAAAAAAGGAAAAAAGAATACCAAGCATGGATAATCAACAGCGACAACTAAAAAACCAGACCAACCGCAAACCGCCTTCGTATGAGCCACTTTCAGGGAAGCAGCCGATTAACACCAGGCCATCCGGAAGCACGGCAGGCGAAAGATATGAAAACAACTCAGCCCGTCATGAGTTCAAGGCGGAGAAAGCCGCGAGGTTGATATCATTGGTTGTCCCCGTATTCAACGAAGCAGTGAACCTCGAAGAACTCATCAGGCGATGTATTGAAACATGCACGGCGATGAGAAGACCTTTTGAGCTTATTCTTGTGGACGACGGCAGCAAAGACTCCTCGCCGAGGATAATCACAGAGGCGGCCGAGCTGAACGCTGGTAAGGTTGTAGGAGTGCTATTAAATAGAAATTATGGCCAGCACGCCGCAGTTATGGCAGGCTTTGCAGAGTCAAAAGGCAGCATTATTGTTACCCTTGACGCTGACCTGCAGAACCCACCTGAGGAAATTCCGAAACTCGTGGATGCTGTCGACGAGGGATTTGATGTCGTTGGCAGCGCTCGGATGCCGAGATGCGACAGTTTCTTCCGCAGGGTTGCTTCCTTCATGGTCAACAAGGTCGCACAAAAGGCCACGGGTGTAACCATGCACGATTACGGCTGCATGCTCCGCGCTTACCGCCGCCAAATTGTCGATGCCATGCTTCAGTGTCACGAGAGAAGTACATTTATTCCCGTGCTTGCCAACGGTTTTGCCCGGAAAACTACAGAAATTGAGGTTTACCACGAGAACCGTATCGGCGGCGAGTCAAAGTATAATCTGTGGAAGCTGATCAACCTCCAGTTCGATCTGTTAACCAGCATGACGACTTTTCCTTTGCGGCTTCTTAGCATGCTTGGTACAATCATATCTTTCTTAGGAGTTGGATTCGGTGTATTTCTTCTTGTGATGAGATTGATTTATGGCGCCGGGTGGGCAGCTGAAGGAGTCTTTACGCTGTTTGCTGTTCTCTTTATCTTCATAGGTGCGCAGTTTGTCGCAATGGGTTTGCTTGGTGAGTATATCGGGCGTATTTATTACGATGTCAGGGGACGTCCCCGTTATTTTGTGCAGCAAGTTGTTGGCAGAAGTAGCTCGGAACATGATATCCACAATAAGAATAGTTCGGAGGTCATGATATGAAGTCGATCGTTTTAGCCTATCACAATATTGGTTGTGTCGGTATAGAGGCCCTGCTGCGGAATGGCTTCCAGGTCGTCGCAGTTTTTACCCACCGGAATAATCCACAGGAGAATGTCTGGTTTGATTCCGTGGCGGAACTTGCTGCATCGCGGGGCATTCCAGTCTTCGCTCCCGAGGATATTAACCATCCCTTATGGGTAAAGAATATCAAGGAACTTCGTCCGGACATTATTTTCTCTTTCTATTACCGCAATCTGGTTAAGCCATCCATACTGGATATCCCATCGGCTGGATGCCTTAATCTGCACGGTTCGCTTCTGCCCAAATATCGAGGACGGTGCCCAATTAACTGGGTACTTGTCAACGGCGAAAAGGAGACAGGCCTTACACTGCATTACATGACACCCAGACCGGATGATGGTGACATCGTCTGCCAGAGGAAAATCGTAATCACAGATGACGACACCGCCAAGTCCCTACATGAAAAAGCGGCTCAAGCCGCCTCCATTATGCTTGACGAGACCCTGCCCCGAATAAAGGATGGTACCGCACCCCGTACACCACAAGACCATTCAAAGGCCACATACTATGGCGGTCGCCGTCCGGCTGATGGTGAAATTGACTGGGCCGTCGGCGCAAAGCAAGTCAGGAATATGGTCCGCGCTGTAACCCGACCATATCCCGGCGCTTTCAGCCACATCGCTAACGAGAAATGTGTGTTCTGGACGGTTTCCAAAGTGCCTTACTCCGGAGAAGAATTGAGCCCCGGTACCATCGTTTCCACAAATCCTCTCGTGGTCGTGTGCGGTGAAGGTGTGGTGCGTGTGGATTTTGGCCAAGCGGAGAATGGCGTCTACATGAACGGCGCTCAACTAACTCGTGAACTTAACCTGGTCGAGGGCATGAGATTTGGGCCGAGTTCGAGCAGCCGCGTTGAACTGATGAAGAAGAAGCATATTCTGATTCTTGGGGTCAATGGTTTTATTGGTAATGCCTTAAGCGAACGGTTGTTGCGGAGCGGAAAATATGAGGTCCATGGCATGGACCTTCGGTCAAATTACATTGAGCATCTGATCGGCAGGCCTGGATTTCATTTTGAAGAGGGTGACATCTCTATCCACCGTGAATGGACCAAGTACCATGTCAAAAAATGCGATATCGCCATTCCTTTGGTAGCTATCGCAACACCAATCGAATATACACGCAATCCCATAGGCGTTTTTGAGCTGGATTTTGAAGAGAATCTGCGGGTAGTGCGATATTGTGTCAGATACAAAAAGCGTGTTGTTTTCCCGTCGACCTCCGAAGTGTACGGAATGTGCGATGAGGCAGAGTTCGATGAGGATAACTCGAAATTAGTTGTAGGGCCGATCCGGATGCAACGGTGGATATATTCCTGCTGCAAACAACTGCTCGACCGCGTGATATGGGCATATGGGCAGAAGGAAGGGCTTAAGTTTACTCTATTTCGACCATTCAACTGGATCGGGCCTAAACTCGACAGTCTTGGTTCGGCGCGGATAGGCAGTTCCAGGGCCATCACACAGTTGATCCTCAATCTTGTAGAAGGCGCGCCGATTCAACTAATCGACGGCGGAAGCCAGAAACGATGTTTCACCGACGTCTCAGAAGGTGTGGAGTGCCTATATCGAATAATCGAGAACAAAAACGGTGTCTGTGACGGGAAGATAATCAATATCGGTAATCCCGACAATGAAATCAGCATCAGGGGACTGGCGAAGCTACTGCTGGCCAGATTCGAGAAGCATCCCTTACGGCCGCAGTTTCCTCCTTTCGCGGGTTTCCGCCTGGTTGAAAGCAGCTCCTATTATGGTGGCGGTTACCAGGACATGCCGCATAGAAAACCAAGCATCAGGAACGCTCAAAAACTGGTAGGTTGGACCCCTACGATTGGGATTGAGCAATCCGTAGAGCGAACACTCGACTTTTTCTTAAAAGAAGCTATCAGAAGTGGCGAGGTAGATATCCAGAGTGATTTCGAGAGCTTAACCAGCAAAAAAGCGGTTTCATCAAGACGGGTAGCGATTCAAGAGATAGCTCCGCCGACTTCACAGGTGTCTTCCAGAAGCAGAAAGGTAGAGAAATCAGATCGTCGGTGAAAATAGGCTTAAGAGTCGACGTTGACACCTTCAGAGGGACGAAGATCGGCGTGCCGAACATAGGCCAGCTCCTTGCTGATCATCAGATAAAGGCATCCTTCTTTTTTTCTGTGGGTCCAGACAACATGGGCCGGCATCTCTGGCGTCTGCTTCGTCCCGCATTTCTGCTGAAGATGCTCAGAACGAGAGCCCCAAGCCTCTACGGATGGGATATTCTTTTGAAAGGCACATTCTGGCCGGGACCCATTATTGGCGAGAGGCTAGGAACTCTAATACGATCCACCTCCGACGCAGGCCACGAAGTTGGCCTCCACGCCTGGGATCATTATACATGGCAAACGTATATAGATAAAATGAATAGCAATGCCATTAAAGATTCTTTGGAAAAGGGTGTTGAAACTCTTACTAAAATTCTTGGCCGGACGCCTACCTGTTCCGCTGTTCCCGGATGGAAATGTAACGACAAGGTGCTACTGGCCAAGAGCAAGTTTCCTTTCGACTATAACAGTGATTGCAGAGGCCAAACCATATTCCGTCCTATCGTGCAAGGAAGCGTCCTTGACCAGCCGCAGATTCCTGTTACCCTGCCAACATACGATGAGGCAGCTGGCCGCAACGGCATATCAGACTGTAATTATAACGACTACATATTTTCTCTGCTTGAGCCTGCGAAGCTCAACGTGCTGACAATTCACGCTGAGGTTGAGGGTATTGCCTATCTGGAGATGTTTGAGCAATTTGTGAATATGGCTATCTCAAGAGATGTCTCGTTTGTTCCACTCGGAGTCTTACTCCGAGAATATCATCCAACCGAACCCACTGCCGTCATCAAGAAAGAAATTCCCGGGCGTGAAGGATGGGTCTCATGTCAGGCAGCGTTACAGTCTCGTTGGAAGGGAATCAGTTGAATCCAGAAGGATTATCAATGACTTCTGTTTCCGGAGAATCCGCACAATTCAACAAGGATTCTCTGGCGATCTTCTTGATTGGGTTCGTCATTTTTACCTTCGCCCTTAAACCGGAATTCACAGGTATCCAGGCCCGTTTTGCCTTGTTCGCTCAGGAGATGTTCCGCTACGGCCCGACCTTTTTCCCAACCACCTATCAGATACCCTACCCAGACTACCCGGCAACGTCAACTTTTGCGATTTACCTTGTTTCTTTGCTGTTGGGAAAGGTGACGCCGTTTTCCGCAGTGCTTCCCACGGCTGTTACATCCGCCCTAATTCTTGTTGTTACCTACAGAATTGGTGCAACGCAATCACGGAAATGGGGTCTGGTTGCTGTACTGTTGGCATTATCAACACATCTGTTTTTCAGCGAGTCGCGGAGTATTTCTTTGGACCAGTATGTGAGCCTGGCAACGGTTCTGTGTTTTTACCTGGTCTATTCGGTGACTGCATCCGACAAACAAAAACGTCTATGGTTTATCCCCCCAATACTGATAGCAAGTTTTTCTTTTCGCGGCCCGATTGGTTTGATCATTCCCACGGCTGTTGTGTGTAGCTACTATCTTTGGTCAAGAGAATTCAAAAAATCGATTATTATCGGTCTGATGGCGACGGGTGTGATGATTATATGTATTGTGGGGTTATTAGCTATGTCCTATGTCCAGGCTGGGGAAATATTTACAAAAAGGGTGATTAATGCGCAGGCGGCCGGACGCTTGATTCAGAACAGAGAGAGCTATTTCTTTTATTGGTACCGTTGCTTATCAGATTGCACCGCATGTTATCCTTTGGCTATTTTGGTTGTCGTCGCCAGGTTCAAGAAAATTCTAAGAAGAGAAAGTAATGATTATAAGCTAATCGGTTACCTTGTTTGCTGGATTCTGATTGTATTAATAGGTATGTCAGTTCCGGCAGCCAAAAAGATGCGATATATTCTGCCTATTGTCCCCGCACTTTCCCTGGTCGCCGCTTATTTGTTAATCGACTCCTCAATAAAAGGAGTTCTGTTTGAGACAAGGAGGGCATTTCTCTCTATTTGCTCTTACCTGCCATTGTTGGCAAGCATTGCAACAATGGGTATTCTCTCTTTCGGTAAGTACTTCGGCCTTACTGTCGATGTCCATTATCTAATCGCACTGGTATTGTTGATCGGTTTGCTTATAGTTGCAGGGACTGTAAAGTGGAGATTAAGAGGCCATCCCAACCAGGATATGGCCCTTGCAGTGGTTGGAGTTGCAGCCTTTATTATTACAAGCGTAGGTATTGCCGAGCCTATCAGTTTGGCCATAGAGTGTACCAAACCATTTGTGGAAAAAGTGAAGTATCTGCAAAAAGAGCGACCGGGGGAGATTGGTTTCTACCAAATAGGTCCCGATGCAGAAGACATAAAATTTATGGCGAATTATGATAGGCCTATTAAGCCTGTATTCATTAAAAACGCTGAGGAGCTTCAGCAACAATCGGCACAAACATACTTCGTTGCTCGACAAAAAGATTTCGACAATTTACCGCAGCATATTGCACAAGGAATTAAGGTGCAATTATATGGAAAAATTGGACACAGAGATTGTGTAGTATTCTCCAGGAAATTCGACTTAGAGGAACCAGATTTATAGAGTATACCTATTTTATAAGTCTCCGGATGAGACACGGTAAGGCGAAATGGGCAGAGAAATAGTCGGGACTGCCTTTTCTCTTCTTTTCCGCTTCGAGCGGCAAGCTCGGCACGTACATCCTGCCGTGCTTTCCCCCTCTCGCCATTCTCATGAGTGTGGGCCTGCTGAAATACTTTGCGGCCGGAAAGACAAAGGCACTCACAGTCCCCGTGTATGTCCTGGCGGCGGTAGTAGCAACACTTATGATTATTCTGGTTTTGCATCAGACAATGCCCGCTGGCCCCAGGCTCTATAGACAACAAGAAAAAAGGAAAGTAGTGCTTGTGGCAATCGCTTTTCTGACCTGGGTCCTGTTTCTGCTTCGTGCCGGTTGATGCAGAAATGCATCATTTCGTAATTGATGCCCAGCCACTGACCATCAAATTGAGGAGGTTCACCGCCGATGCCAAAATCGTATGGCCCACCGCCCTTCCACATGGTATCGGAGAAAATTGGTACGTTATTTCCGCCTCTAACATTGGGAGTATTCCAATTCCATTTAGCCCGCATTTCTCACAACGTAGGATTTTGAGCTGTTTTCTTGTGGTACGCT
>CAYNKI010000106.1:0-11862 GCA_964397675.1 uncultured Pirellulales bacterium | reverse complement strand
CGATTAGCCTCGGCACCTGTGGCCGAGGCAACCCCCGCCACAGGTGCGGGGGCTAAAGTCTACGAATTGATTCGCTGCGGGATTGCGGTCTTTTCAATACATACTGCTTTGGATTCAGCCATAGGCGGTGTGAACGATGGCCTGGCGGAGATCATCGGCATTCGTGATGCAAAACCAATTGGAGATTATGTTGATTATCCTACCAGTGACAATTACAAACTGGTCGTTTTTATCCCTGTTGAATCGGTGCTCAAAGTTTCAAACGCAGTTTTTGCTGCCGGCGCAGGGCAAATGGGAAATTATAGCCATTGCGGTTTCGTTGCTGAAGGGACGGGGACATTTTTGCCTTTGCAAGGTGCAAAGCCGGCTATCGGCAAAAAAGGAAAGTTAGAAAAGGTGCCGGAGATAAGATTTGAGACGATTGTTCCGGCAGAGAAGCTCGATGAGGTAATAGCCGCGATGAAGAAGGCTCATCCTTATGAGATACCAGCTTTCGACGTTTTCAAACTTTGTGCAAGACCTCAGAAATTCGGGCTGGGCAGAATTGGAAAATTAGCTCAGCCTTTACGGATAAAACAGATTATTCAGAGAATAAAAAAATATACCGGCGTGAAAGCTATTGGTATAATCAGCGACCCGCCAAAGGCGGGATTGGTGAAAACAGCAGCGGTCTGTGCAGGCTCGTGCGGCAAAATTATCAATTCGGTCATCGCTGCAAAGATTGATTTGTACGTGACCGGTGAATTGAAACATCATTACGCATTAGCCGCAAAAGAGGCAGGACTGACCTGTATTTGTTTAAGCCATAGCGTTTCGGAACGATTCATATTAAAGAAGTTTGCTAAACAGTTGCAAGAGCAACTAAAGCAGGTGACAATAAAAATAAGCAAGAAGGATGCAGACCCATTTACATGGAAAAACCTATGACAGAAGAACAAGAACGAGTGACGAGTGACGAGCGACGAGCGACGAGCAATGAGTTGACGGCTGAGTCGGTGATAGAAGCGGTATTGTTTGCCGGCGATGAGCCACTCTCGGAGGCCAGGCTGGCAAGCATCGTTGAGATAGGCGTAAAACAAATCCGTAATCATATTAACCATCTCAACGACAAATACAAAGCTAACCATAATGCCTTTAGGATAGAAAAGATTGCCGGCGGCTACCAAATGCTGACCTTGAGTACTTATAATCATTGGCTAAAACAATTACTGCGCGTCCGCAGCGAAGGTAAGCTAAGCCCTGCGGCCCTGGAGACGCTGGCGATAATTGCATACAAACAGCCGGTAATGCGAGCTGACATCGAAGCCATTAGGGGCGTTGCAACAGGCGAGGTAATTCGGTCCCTTTGCTATAAAGGGCTGGTTAAAATTGTAGGCCGAGCTGAAGTTTTAGGTCGGCCGATGCTGTACGGCACAACGAAAAAGTTCCTGGAATTGTTCGGCCTAAATTCACTCAAAGACCTGCCAAAAGTCGAAGAGCTCAAAAAGCCGGACTAATACGCCACACGGTGAGTGTTTAGCCAGATATGGAATATATAGCCATCCCCAAGCTCGGACTCCGCTCTGCGGAAGTCTTTCGCTTGAGGCTGCCACACGTTGTTCAGTTTTATTGGGTGGCAGCCTCAAAGCCGTAGGCTTTGGGGATGGTTTTTCCGCCTGTAATTGATGCGGCACTTATAATGTGGGTTTGCCTTTCAGATAGCCTAAAGAGGCCAGAAAATTGTCAGCAGCGAGGACTGTTTCTTTGAACGATTTGTTATCCTTATCCTTTCCGTAATTAAAAAATCCGTGTCCTTTCCCTTCGAAGGGCACAAGCTGACAGATATTTCCAGCTTCTTTCATAACTTTGCAGAAGCGTTGGACACTTTCAAATGGGACTGTCGTATCAGCAGTGCCGTGAAAGATAATGCACGGAGGCGCACCTTTTTTTACGTGGTGCAACGGAGAGATTTCCTTCCGACGGTTAAACAATTTATCAAAACGCCTTTTTGCTTTCGCATTTTTCCCGATGCCAACTAAGTCTACTGCTGGATTAAACAGCACTAAGGCATTTGGTTTAGAACTGATCTTATGGTCTTCATTTTCTTCTTCTAATCCGTCAATAACGCCGGTGCATGCTGCCACATGGCCACCTGCTGACCCACCACCTGCTATGATTTTATTCGGATCGACGCCGAGTTGAGCGGCGTTGGCCCTGACCCAGCGAATGGCGGATTTTCCATCGGCGACGCATTCAAATGGTGAAGTGCCGTGCCTGCTTTTGACACGATATTCAGCAGAAATAGCTACCATTCCACGAGAGGCAAAGTAATCACAGTGGTGATAAAATTGTGTCGGCGAGCCGCCGGTCCAACCTCCACCGAAAAAGAACACTATCGCCGGTGACAGTATTTTCTTGTCGCGATTAGTTGGCTCAAATATATGCAGTTTTAATTTGACCTCGCCGATGGTTTTGTATACCTCTTGCTTTGGCTCAATAGAAGTTTGTTTAGATTTATTCTGGCGTCCTGATACTGTAGCTGAAAGCACAAAAGCCACCAAGCCTATTAACAATATTGCGATAGTCTTTTTCATTTTCTTAATCCCTTCATAATTTTATATTGCTTTTTTACTTACAATAAGCAATTAGTGCCCTGTAATAGCTAATCCCACCGTAGCTCTACATCTGGGCTGACAGCGTAAGCAGGTCTTGGATGACTCGGGCCGAAAACGAGCAGGTCTTCTTGCTTTTCGATGACCACATCGTTTTCATCAATCGAGCCGTCCGGCTTGGTGACTTTATTCAGCGAGAGTCCCAGATGCTTGGCAAGGAACTTATAGGCGCCGGCACGCTTTGAATAGCCGTAATCGTGTCCTTCTTCGGGAAGATGCAGATTCTCGGCCTTATCTTCAACATCGTAAAGACGATAAATGTTTCGGATGTAAGGGAACTCTACCTTCGGCGTGTTTTTGGTCCAGTCCTTGCCGCAAGAGATAATCAACTGGGGCCGTGGCGCAGCTAAAGCTGCGATCTCTGCATTGTTAGTCTCGTGGGTTGCGCTTTTGTGGATAGGCATTCCGCTCTCGCAGTCACACCCGCCAAAGAAATGAGCTGAGACCATAACCACTGGCACCGAAACAGCAATGCGGTCATCGACAGCGGTCAACATAAACGATTGTGTCCCGCCACCGGAGCAGCCTGTGATACCGATGCGCTTTGGGTCAACCTCTTTTAGTGAAAGAAGAAAGTCAACGGCGCGGATGCTGTTCCATAACTGCAACTTAAGAACCTTTGGTCGTTTGTGCTGCCAACCGGCGTTCTTCCAGTCACCCCACCCCACCATATCGTAGGAAAAAACTATAGCGCCCATTTTGGCCAGGGTTGCACATCGTTTCTGCTGGTCCGGGCGAAATCGCCCATAGCTTTCAGGCTTGTTAGCATGTCCATGGGGACAGAGCACAGCGGCAAAAGGCCCTTTGCCCTGGCGTGGTCGATATAGGCTTCCTGTCACAAAAACTCCTGGCAGAGACTCAAACGCCACATTTTCGACCGTGTAGCCTCTGTATTTGCGTTTGCTATGAATTATGGGATTCAGCGCACATTTCTTGGGCAGAGGCAAGAGTTCAGCTCCGCGAAGGATCCCCTCGCGGATGCGATTGGCCCGTGCTTTCCACTCGGCTAAGCTGGAATAGCTTTGTGCAAATCTGGCGAGCTGCTGTTTTGCAGTTTCTTCGCTGTGATAATATCCCTGGCAGAGCTGAGGTCCTTGGCACCATTCTTGTAGCGGTTTCAGTTCTACTGTCTTAATAAAGTTTCCATCCTTCCATACCGGCGAGAGCAGAATCGCCACTCGTAAGTTATCTGTCGCATTTGGTAAGCGAACTATCAGTCGATTGACACCTTTGTTGGTTTTTTGTGGCGGCTTCTGCTCGGCTGACTCAACCGTGAACTGCGCACCCAAGGGGGATAAAACTCGCGCCATCAGTTTTTTGCCTTTAAGAGTTAGCACTGCGACACCTTTTTCCTTAGTGGTGATTCTCGCATCTGTGGTCATACCCCAAGCTACCTCACAAGGCTTATGTAGCTCGAACTCATCTTGCACAAGCACCGCCTGCCGATTCTGCACCATCGCAACTCCACGTGTTACTTTGCTTACAAATTTTTTATAAGCTCCTGTCAGGTCAACAAGGACAAAGGCAGAGGAATTTTTTGCTTCGACCTGGATAAACTTCGACGTGGCCAATGGGTCCTGGTCCTCACCGCCTAAGAGCGGCACATTGTGACTTTTCGAATTCAAGCGGTAGTAATTCCAGCGTTTTCCTCCTTTTTTTCTATCCCAATAATCGGGCAGATTATAGTTGTCCGAGCCCAGGTCACGTGCCCACCGAACGCCAAGTGCATCAAGCTCAAAGTTGCCTAAATCGAGATGACCATGATTAACCTGGTTGTAGCCGGCCTTGACACCAACAAATAATGCTTGGGGGTCGTCCCAGGCGCTGCGGAAAACAGCAACTTCTACAGGACCATCGAAATAACGGTCGAGGTCCTTCGATGCTATTTTTTCCTTCGGAGTAGGTATGTACCAAACGACATGTTGGGGGCTGGCCCGATGTTTGGCAATCTGAGCAAGCTCAGCTTCGGCATACAATGGATTATTATATGTACGAGCAAGCCAGAACATGCAAGGCATAGGTCCTCTGGAGTTTTTTTCTCCGCAATCAGCGAAGTTTAGAAACAGGCCGGTCGGGCCGGTCGTATATATCGGAAAATTCCCTGATTCTGCCAGGCCCTTGATTTTTAAGAGTCCGAAGTCTTTGCCCAAAGCGGTCTGCAAGGCTGCCAGGCCATAAGCAGTGTAACGCGTAGCGTAGCTCCAGTAACCGGGCCCTTCTCCCCATGCGCCATCAGGGCCATAGCTTTTGATGGCCAGCGGAAGTGACTGAACCGCAGCAGGGATAATCTGCTCGGCGTACCGCGGGTCAGACTCAGCGATAGCGAGAGCCCCAATAATCATACCCCCGTTGCAGACCTGGTTCCAGTTGTGTTCGCTTTTGCTCCACCAAGACTTTTCGTATGCACGCAGTCCAGGCCCCAGGCCGTTTTTAATTAAGCCGGCCTTGATTTTCTCACGTGTCCCGGCATCGAGATAGGAGTACAGCCAATCATAGCCGAGGCCGACTGCATGTGACATTTCGGCCGTGTCGAGAAAGTGCGATGGATTCCAGTCCTTGAATGCACAGACGGTCAGCAGATTATCAACCGCCTTGGCGGCGTACTTTTCTTTTCCGGTCCATCTGTAGGCAAGGCAAAGGGCGTAAATCCGGTGAAGGCATTCTCTGCTGACATGCAGAAGCCGCGGGCCAATCTTGCGATAAGTGAGCATCGTCTTTTTGGCGTAGGAATCAGCTTGCTGAATGACATCTCGCAAACACTTCTGCAGGGCTTTATCTTTTTTGTGCTGTTCTTTGAGGTCTTTTAGGTCATTGTCCTTTAACATCAATCGAGGGTGACCCTTATCGAGTGTAGATAGAACGGTTGACGGCTCTATGGCAGTCTCTTGAGCCTGTGCCAAGGTGAAATACCAAGTAGCCAGAACGACCACCACAGTAACCAAACGACGCATATTTGTCATAGCTCACCTCCAATTTTATGTAAAAGGCATTTCCGTAACTACACAATGTTATAGAAGATTGTAAGCCCGAAAGGCAAGAAAAATCTTTTTGCCAGAGTTGCCGAAATTTCTTATTATTACGTTTATGAAAAAGTTTATTTACAAGACCAGACAAGAAATGGGAACAGCAGCAGCAGCACACGCAGCAGAGGTCATCAAAGAGGCAATAAGAACTAAAGCAGAGGCAAATATCATTCTGGCTACAGGGACTAGCCAATTCGAGACCCTCAAGAACCTGGTGGCAATGGGTGGAATCGACTTCTCGAAAGTAACCATGTTTCACCTGGATGAGTACATAGGGCTGGGGGCAGACCAACCAGCCAGTTTTAGAAAGTTCCTAAAAGAGCGGTTCGTTAATAAAGTCCCAGGTCTGAAAGAGTTGCATTTCGTTAATGGCGATGCAGATGACCCCCAGCAAGAGTGCCAGAGATTAGGCAATATCATTGCCCAGCATCCAATCGATGTGGCATTGGTAGGCATCGGTGAAAATGGACACCTGGCGTTTAATGACCCACCGGCTGACTTCGAGACCGAAGAGCCGTTTATTGTTGTCGAGCTGGATGAAAGGTGCAGAGGCCAGCAGTTGGGTGAAGGATGGTTTGAGACGTTAGAACAAGTGCCTCAGCGGGCGATATCGATGAGCATTCGGCAGATTATGAAAAGTGCATGCATAATCGTCTCGGTGCCGGAGAAACGCAAAGTCGAGGCAGTCAAAAACACACTGCAAGGCCCGGTGACAAATATGTGTCCCGCATCAATACTACAGAGACATCCGAACTGCAAAATGTTTATGGATGAGGAGGCAGCGTCACTACTTTAGTACCAAGCTTCGCAGGGCCCCTTGTCAATGGTAGAAGAAAGTTAGGCAATGAAGATACCTGGATTAGTTGATTTGCAGGTCAACGGTTACAAGGGAGTGGATTTTTCCAGCGGGGATTTGACACAGGAAGATTTCGTGCAGGCTTGCCGGGGATTATTTGAAGCTGGAACGACGGCTTTTCTACCGACAGTGATAACCAGCTTGAAGGATGTCTACAAGCACAATCTGCCTATAATTGCAAAAGTCATGCAAAGTGAGAATTTTCACGGTCGTCTACTCGGCATACACCTGGAGGGACCTTTTATTTCTCCAGAAGAAGGTGCTCGTGGAGCACATAATCCGGACTGGATCAGAGAACCGGATATAGACTACCTCAAGCAGCTAATCGAGTTGGCTGACGGCATGGTAAAGCTGATAACCATAGCGGCAGAATTAAGAGGTGCAGAGCAACTGGCACGGTATGCGGCAGAGCAGGGAATTACGGTTTCGTTGGGACATCAAATGGCAAGCGAAGAAGATTTAAAGAGACTGATTCGCGCAGGAGCGGTCTCGCTAACGCATTTGGGCAATGGTGTGCCGGCGATGCTGCCCAGGCATGAAAATCCTATCTGGGCGGGTTTGGCTGAAGGTGGGCTTGTCGCGATGATAATAACTGACGGCCATCATCTGCCAGCCTCGGTGATTAAAACCATTATTAAAACAAAAGGGCCAGACCACTGTATTGTGGTAAGTGACGCTGTATCGCTGGCAGGCCTGGGGCCAGGAAGGTATGAGACGCTGGGTCATAAGGTTGTGCTGGAAGACGACGGCCGATTGTACAATCCGGCAACTGGATATTTGGTCGGGTCATCAGCAACAATGCTGCAATGTATGAACTATCTGGCGTCACTGAATCTGCTAAGCCGAGATGAATTGGTTGCAGTGGGTTTTTACAATCCCATTAAACTCATCGGCCTTGGTGTGGACGATGTAGCATCAGGATGTGACATTTGGTTCGACCCCGATGTACATCGGGGCCAGATTTTTTATCTGAAAGAATATTGAAGGGGCCTAAGCATGAAGAGCAGACAAATAAAAACAATAATTACTTTACTTGTTATTGTGTGGTTTGCCAGCGGCATCTTTACGGTAAGCGATGCAACGAACAGCGCGGTGGAGATTGACAACGACAGCACTAATACGGTATGGCGCAATTTGAAACTATGGTATCGTCAATCCGCTCAGGAATGGACCGAGGCGCTGCCTGTTGGTAATGGGCGCCTGGGAGCTATGGTCTTTGGCGGCACAGAAAACGAACGGCTGCAGTTCAACGAAGACACCTTGTGGACCGGCAAACCACATGATTATTCACATCCTGGCGCGGCTGAGTACCTGCCCATCGTCCGCAAGCTGCTGTTCGAAGGCAAGCAGCGTGAAGCTGAAGAACTGGCAATGGAGCACATGATGAGCGTGCCATTGCGGCAGGAAAAGTATCAGCCGTTCGGCGACCTGCGGTTGCACTTGCCAGGACACGATAAGCCAAGTGATTATCGCCGGGAATTGGACATTGATGCGGGCATTGCAAGGGTTCGTTATCGCATCGGTGAAGTAACTTTCACCCGCGAGGTCTTTTCCAGCTTTCCAGACCAAGTTATTGTTGTACATCTAACCTGTGACAAGCCGGCACAGTTGACGTTTACTGCCACAATAGACAGTCCACACCCGGATACACAAACACTAATAGTGAATAAAGACCTGGTGTTGCGAGGCCAGCTCCATGAATATATGAGCAGGCGATTAAAACGCCGGATGCCGAGTGTGTTGAAATTTGAGGCGCACCTACACGCATCAGCCAAAGGTGGCAGGCTCAAGGTTAATTCCAAAAAGATATACGTTATGGGTGCTGATGAGGCAACATTGATACTTGCCGCTGCCACCAGCTTCAAAAACTTCAAGGACATAAGCGGTGATCCAACAGCAGCCTGTCACCGAACTATACAAACTGCTGCTGACAAGAGCT
Organism: uncultured Pirellulales bacterium; assembly: GCA_964397675.1. Classification (GTDB taxonomy): domain Bacteria; phylum Planctomycetota; class Phycisphaerae; order Sedimentisphaerales; family Anaerobacaceae; genus CAYNKI01. The sequence goes on along the minus strand of CAYNKI010000106.1, from coordinate 3,393 downwards.
ATAAAGCATTGCGCAAGGCCCAAGTGGCTGATCACCGCCGGCTGTTCCGCAGGGTCCAGCTCGACCTGGGCATTACTGAAGCGATGAATCAGCCCACCGACCAGCGCATAGCAAACTTCACCAGCCAAAATGATCCGCAGCTCGTGGCATTGTACTTCCAGTTCGGCCGCTATCTATTGATAGCAAGCTCTCGTCCGGGCACACAGCCAGCCAACTTACAGGGTATCTGGAACGACAAGCTCGACCCGCCGTGGGAAAGCAAGTGGACAACCAATATCAACCTGGAGATGAATTACTGGCCGGCTGAAGTAACCAATCTGTCCGAGTGTCATCAACCATTGTTCGACCTGCTCGATGATGTGGCCGAATCCGGGCGTAAGACAGCAAAGGTGCATTATGGCTGCCGTGGATGGGTATTGCACCACAATACCGATCTCTGGCGAGGCACAGCTCCCATTAATAATTCCAATCACGGTATATGGGTGGTCGGCGGCGCATGGCTCTGCCAGCACCTCTGGGAACATTACCTATTCACTTGTAACAAAAAGTTTCTCGAAGAACAGGCTTATCCGGTGATGAAAGAGGCGGCATTGTTTTTCGTGGATTTCCTAATTGAGGATCCGAAGACGGGATGGTTAATCAGCACGCCTTCCAATTCGCCGGAAAATGGCGGCCTTGTTGCAGGCCCAACCATGGGCCATCAAATTATCCGCGACCTTTTCAGCGATTGCATCGAAGCTGCTAAAATCCTTGGCGTCGACGAAGATTTTCGTCGGAAGCTCACCGAATTAAGAGGCCGGATTGTACCCAATCAGATCGGACAGTACGGACAATTGCAGGAATGGCTCCAGGACAAAGACAATCCCAAAAACAAACATCGGCACGTCTCACACTTGTATGCGCTGCACCCGGGCAGCGAAATTGTACCGCTAAAAACACCTAAGCTGGCCGAGGCCTGCCATGTCACCCTCACACACCGCGGTGACGGCGGCACCGGATGGTCCAAGGCCTGGAAAATCAATTTCTGGGCACGTCTATTAGACGGTGACCATGCATACAGTATGCTCACCGGATTGTTCGCCAACAGCACGCTGCCGAATATGTTTGATAGCTGTCCACCGTTCCAAATTGACGGCAACTTCGGTGGGACAGCCGGCATAGCTGAGATGCTGCTGCAGAGTCACGCCGGAGAAATACACCTGCTGCCGGCATTGCCCATGGCCTGGCCCGCCGGCCATATTAAGGGCCTGCGTGCTCGCGGCGGCTTTGAGGTGGAGATCGTATGGAAAAACAGCAAGCTCGACAAGGCCAGGATATTTTCCAAATTGGGCAACAAATGCAGAATCCGGGCCCATGGGCCGGCTGAGGTGACATTCAACGGCAAGCCGATTAGAAGCGCAAGGCCTGAAGAAAACGTTGTCGAGTTCGAGACAAAAGCCAATGGAACCTATGACATCTGTGTTAGAAAACCCAGCCGAATAGGAGAAAGTGATGACAATATGCCGGGTACCTCAAGTCGGCACGATGTGAGACTATGGTACCGTAGGCCTGCGCAAAAATGGACCGAGGCGCTGCCGATTGGAAACGGACGTCTGGGAGCAATGGTCTTCGGCACAGTGGAAACCGACCAATTACAGCTAAATGAAGACACTCTATGGGCAGGTCAGCCCATCGACCGAGATCGTGTCGGCGCCTACAAACATCTAACTGAAGCGCGACGGCTAATCTTTGCTGGCAAATACGCTGAGGCGCAGAGCCTCGTGCAGCAAGAGTTCATGGGGCCACGGATTATTCGCAGCTATCAAACGCTCGGCGACCTACACCTGAAGTTCGAAACCAGCCAAACGATTACTGAATACCGCCGACAGCTTGATCTCGATACCGCAATTGCATCTGTAACTTATCGTGACGGCGACGCCACCTTTACTCGTGAGGTTTTTGCCAGCCCGGTGGACCAATGTATCGTTGTGCGCTTATCATGCGATAAGCCCGGAATGATTACATTCGGCGCAAATCTTTCAAGGCCTGAGAACTTTGTGGTTAAAACCATCGCACCGGACCGCATCGTGATGCGAGGCCAAGCTACGCAGAACGACGAACATAAAGGAGTTAAGTTCGAGACCCAGCTGCGAATTATTCCTGATGGCGGAAAACTGAGGGTAACAGATGCGGGCTTGCAGATAGATAAAGCTAATGCGGCAACATTGCTTATAGTCGCAACCACCAATTATCGTGGTGATGATCAAAAGGCGACTTGTGAAAAACAAATGGCTTCCGCCAGCAAGAAAAGCTATCTCGAGCTGTGCCGCGCGCACGTGGCTGAGCACAGACGCCTATTCCGACGCGTGGAGCTGGACCTGGGTAAAGGCGGGGCGCATCTGCCTACAGACCAAAGGCTTAACGCAGTCAAGGAAGGAGCTGAAGACCTGCAGCTAATCGCCCTTTATTTTCAGTTCGGCCGCTATCTTCTAATTTGTAGTTCTCGACCGGGCTGTATGCCGGCAAATCTCCAGGGCCTATGGAACCATCACATCAAGGCTCCCTGGAACTGCGATTACCATATCAACATTAACGTCCAGATGAACTACTGGCCGGCGGAAGTGTGCAACCTTAGCGAATGTCACGAACCGTTCTTTGACCTGGTAGATAATCTTCGACAGTATGGACGAAAGACCGCTCGAGACGTTTACGGCTGTCGTGGCTTTGTCGCTCATCATACCACTGACGCGTGGTGGTGGACCAGCCCAATAGGAAAGGTGGGATACGGTATGTGGCCTACGGGTGCCGCATGGTGCTGCCGGCATCTCTGGGAGCACTACGCATTCGAAGGGGACATCGAGTTTTTGAAAAAACGCGCCTATCCGACTATGAAAGAGGCAGCAGAGTTCTTTCTTGATTATCTTGTCGAAAACCCAAAAACTGGGAAGCTCGTATGTGGCCCGTCGATATCGCCTGAAAATCGCTTTCGCACCTCGGACGGCGAAATCACCAACATCACAATGGGACCTGCTATGGACCAGCAGATTATCTATGACCTGTTTACCAACTGTATCGAAGCAGCTAAAGTGCTTGGAATCGATGATGAATTCGTCAAGCAGGCAAAGCTTGCTCTGGCAAACCTGGCTTGGCCTCAAATAGGCTCTGACGGCCGGTTGATGGAATGGAACAAGGAATTCGAGGAGCCGAAGCCGGGTCATCGACACGTTTCGCACCTTTTCGCTCTGCATCCGGGTAAACAGATCACCGCCAGCGGCACGCCGAAACTGGCAGCAGCGGCCCGAAAATCGCTGGAGCATCGCCTGGCGCATGGCGGCGGGCACACCGGCTGGAGCAGAGCTTGGATTATCAATTTCTGGGCTCGTCTGCAAGAGGGCGAAAAGGCCTACGAGGATG
>CAYNKI010000105.1:0-11872 GCA_964397675.1 uncultured Pirellulales bacterium | reverse complement strand
AACATTATAAGAATCTCATGGCCATTTACAATATAAATATTTGAAGACGCCTAACAATAGCATAAAACCTGATCTTGATCTTTCTAAATCTACCAACCATAAAACTATGCTTTCATGTTGCGTGCAAATTATGTGAGGGTAGTTTGCTAAACCTGCTCTCTACTTGGGAGGGTCAACAGTGTAATTGTGTTTTCTGAAGATGTCACGGCCCTGCTCCGAGGCGACAAATTCCACAAATTTCTCGGCCAGCTCTCTATGTTTGGTGAATTTCAGAACACCTATATCCACAGTAGAGATGATGTTTTTCTCAAAAGCAATGGGTACCTGGTCACCATATTCATCGTAATATCTGGCCATGGCATCCCAAACGATAACTGCATCGAGGGCTTTCGCCTGGATCTGCATGCCGAGCACGTTGACGGTAGCCGCCTGGAACTTGAGGTTCTTTTCAACGTCTGTCCACGAAATTTTATTCTTTTCGAAGATCTCTTTTGCAATACGACCTACCGGCAAATTGTAAGGGTGTCCCAGACCCAGTTTTATACCAGGCTTTATTAGATCGTGCAAGCAGCCAATTTTCTTTGGGTTGTCCTTTTGAACCAAAATAGCCGGTACGAAGTAACAAACCGACTTTTGATAAAGAATCAGGCCCTTTTCATCAGCCCGGCATACGAATTCTCTGTCACCGGGCATATAAAGGTCGCCTTGCCTGCTCAGCTCTATTTTTGATAAAAGCACCTCAGCACCGGCATAATCTGTAATAATCTTAACACCCTGTTCGCGACTGAAAGTTTCAACCAGCTCATCCACCGGCGGACGAATCCCCGCACCGCAAAAAAGCATTAATTCCTTCGCCTCAGAACCAGACCTTTCTGGTTTTTCAGCCTTACAGCCAGATAAAAAAAGGATTAGCCACAAAAACACAAAGACACAAAGACAAAAGTAAAATGTATTATAATGGGTTCCCGCCCCGCTACGGCCTCGGCCTTCGCCGAGACGAGCAAAGCGGGGTCCCTCTTCGTGTCTTTGTGCCTTAGTGGCAGGAACCAGCTTTTTCACTTTTATCTCCAGCTCTATTATTTTACATACCCATGTTTAGTGAAGATTTTGCGCCCTCTGTTTCGGGCAAATTCAATGAATTGTTTGAGCAATTCTGGCTGTTTTGAGTAATTCAAGCTGATGATATGCACGCGAATTTCTTTATCGTATTCATAAGGTGTCTGAACAACGTCCAAACTGTCACGGAATGTATGGGCCACACCGTTCCACATAATGACTGCATCAACTGCCTGGGTTTTAAGAAAGTTTCCGAGGTTGTGATGTCCTTTGGTTAAGCGGTTTTCGACGTTTTTCATTACCGCGTCTCTTATGCCCTTTTTTTCCAGAAGCTGAAAAACCATTTCGCCACAGGTGGAGTATTCCGGATTGCTCAGGGCTACTTTCAAGCCGGGCTGTGTTAGGTCTTCAATGCTTGTTAGGCCTTTGGAATTGCCTTTCTGCACCGCCAGTACAGGCGCTACAAAGCCTACCTGGACGCTATCTGCCAGGGCGTTTGCATCCGCAACGTAATCAAGATATGGGTCGTGAGTAACAAGGATATCTCCCTTTTGGCCGGCCTTGACCAAAGGCAGAAAGTCCTCACTGCCTGCAACGGTACTAACAATCTGGATACCTGTTTGGGCCTTGAACTCAGAACACAACAGCTCGGTCGGCGGAACAAAGGAGCTTCCGCAAAGAAGCACCAATTCTCGTTGTTCGGCTATCCCTTCTTTCTTACGGCAGCTTGACAATGAGACCGTCCAGGCTAATAAAAGCATAAATATAAAAGCAATTCTTCGCATATTCGTTACCCTCAATCAAAGTCCGCCTGCCCGCTGGACAAGCCTCTGGGCAGGCGGGGTTCGAGACATACAAAATTATCATACTTGCTACTACTCATTCTGTCCAGTCCCACTCCACAAACGATTGCTCCCATTAGGATGGTCGGCTATGACGTTGCCATCAGAATCAAGCACGTATCCCAGGTCTTGCAGTGATACATGTTCGGCGTGTCCGTCCACAAAAGAAACATTTGCTTTTCCGCTGTGTCGGGCCTCCGCAGGAGAATGCTGTTGCGCAATAACCGGTCCTATATCCGTATAGCCAAATTGACTGGCTCGTTTACTACGAGCTATTTTAGGCGGGTCCAGCGTGTAGGAGTGTTTACCGTGGGGAATACCGCCGCCCCGACTGTCAGCTATGATAACAGTCTCACTTGGCCGACGGATTTTTGTTAGATAGACCGGAAAATTCTGGAAATGTATTCCGTCCTCCGTTAATCTTGGATTGCCGAGATACTGATAGTTGTATCCGTACGAGCCGTTTCGGATGTCCCGCTGATCGATTCGACCGTGCTTGAATGAAGGGCACATGAAATAATCATTGGTTATAATCAGCGTATCGTCGTCATCGAAGTAACCTTTTTTGTTAATACTCTCAACGTGAGGCGATGGATTAATTACCGGCCCTATGCCGTGGTCAAAAAACCATTGCCACCTCGGATTCTTCCGGCCGTATTCGTTGACGTAACCGTCGGGGTCGGTGGGCTTAACTCTCCTCATCCGATAGGGTGGAAAGTCACCATCCCCTTCAATAGAATATATATATCCTGCCATTGAAATCCGCCTTACGTTACCCATACAAATGGTGGAACGCGCCGCCTCACGAGCTCTGCCCAGCACTGGCATGAGTATACCCATTAGTAAGGTGATTATAGAGATGACCACTAATAGCTCGACCAGCGTAAAACCCGCTTTCAACCGATTGTAATTTCGCATTCTATTTATAATGTTATCCCTTTCCTTTTCTGCATATATTTGACTCGCGCATACCGAATTCAATGCAAAATCTTCTACCATGTTCATTTCTCTATGGTTTATGTGCTACCGATAGCTGTCTCTGGGTCTTTTCCAAACTCGGTCTACATGGCCATCAAGGAAGTTAACGTTGACACCACCTTCTGTTTGTCCTGGCTTGCGGCCGTGCGGAAAAATACCCTGCTTGCGGAAAAAGTCACATACAACCCAAATCTCAGCTGGCGCTGCACTTGAACATTGACGATATCGTTCCTCCTGAATAGCGATCTTACTTGTTTTACCGAGCCAATTATGATGGGCCTCCATACCTTGCAACGTTAATTGCCGGGGTAGGTAATAGGTAGTATCACGCCATGTCTTTCCATTTGGTTCCTGCTTGTTTGTGCGGAAACTCCAATACAAGTAGGTAATGTTGCCGATTTGGCGGTTTTGCGGTGTATCTATCACCGAATCCACACCCCCAGGAGGCACGCCTCCATTCGGATCGTTAGCAAACTGCTCCATGAACTTGGCTTGCGGACAGTAAAACGCCTTCATCAGTCCGTCATCATTATATGCATTGAGCTTCTCCAGCAATCCGTGGTGTGGATTATGCTCGGTTGGCTCCAGTGGATAACGGTTCCTGCTATCATCGTTGGCGTACATAATCAAGGCAAGGTTTACCTGCCGAAGGTTACTCAGACATGCAGTTTCATTAGCTCTGAATCTAACTTTATGCAATGCTGGTACGAGTATCCCCATCAATAGGCCCAAGATGGCAATGACCACCAAAAGCTCTATCAAGGTGAAACCCGCCTTCAATCGGCAGATCTGTCTCATTCTGTTCATGATGTTATCTCCTTTTCTCTACTATTCCGCCTGAAGGTTTATGGAATTCGACCCAAATCCCATAGTTGACTTTTTCACTGCCGGGCGGTCTCGGCCTGTGAATGCGGTAGTCTTTGATTCCCAGTTCCTTCATAACGTTGGATAGTTCATTAGATGTTTTTTCAATGTCATATTTCATTCTTCTACCCTGTTTGGACCGGATACTCTTGGCCGTCTCAACAGGTAGGTTGGCCGAGAAACCGCGTCCAATGTAAGCCACCGCTCCGGGTTTGAGAACACGGTAGATTTCACGAAATGCCTGCACCTTATCTTTCCAAAAATGAAAAGAACCTCTGGAGACTATAAAGTCAGCATAATTATCACGAAAAGGAAGAGAATTGGCATCGGCGAGGATGGCGCTGACTCGGTGCCCAAAACCGTACTTTTTAGCCTCCTCATAAAAGTATGTAAAGAAATGCGGATTGATATCGGCATTGATCCAATGAAGTTGTGTGTGTTTGCACAATTCAATAATGAGCGTTCCCGGCCCGCTTCCCAGGTCAATCCCGATACCCTTTTTTTCCTCCAAGTTGAAATCAGAAACAATTTGTACTGCTAATGGACCATATACCGGTGCCAGAGTCCCACGGCTGGCTTTTATCACAGCAAGAGCTTTTTCTTCAGTATATTTCTCGTTTGAATGCGACTGCAAGGGCTTACGGCCGAAACTGAATGCACCGCAAAAGAATAATGTTAACGCAATAATACCAAATCTCTGTGATAATTTCATTTTATCCCTTGAAGATAATCGCATAGACGACACCATCGTGACTCTTAAGAAAGCCGGTGTTCATGATTCTCGGCCAAAGCGCAGCCCGTAGCGTTTGTAGTCGAGGAGAAGGCAGAGGCAACAACAAATGCAGAACAAGTCGAAGACGATTGCGGTCCTTTGGCCAAAGTAGGTGGTTACTGATATCTGTCGTTTGCATCTCGTTGAAAACCTCCCTTTTCTCGAATCTTGTGCTTCCTTCAAGTATTCATTGCTCCTTAATCCGCATTATTACCTGGCACCGGTGTTGTCGTTTCCACGTCCGTCACCGCCATGAAAAGCTCAGGAATTTGCTAAGTCTACATCTTGGTCATTATTGGGATCACCATTGAAAAAACGATCAGTGACCACAAAGTAAATCACATCATCTTGTGTCAGCATGGGTAACTTCATCCTTCACAAATATTGTAATATTCGCCAATTACTTCAATAGAAGGAAACCCGAAGTTCCACGGACCATTGGTCGATCAAGTCAGCCGTAATCACGTCGCCGGTCTTCTCACCCCACGCAGCCAGCCGTTTCACCAGGTCACGTACTATCGCCCTGTTCTCCGGCTTTCCAAACACGTTGTCCCGGTCAGGCTTAGCGGCGCGGCGATAGTACAGTTCCGGCTCGCGATGCGTATTCAAAATCAGCTTCCAGCCATCGGTGACGACGCAGCGCTCGCGCATTGACGAATCCCCGCCTTGTCGGGGCTTCTTGTGGGTGGGATAAGGGGAATTCTGGATGAAGACGTCCTTATGCCAGCCCGCGGCGTCGCCCAGCATCAGCTTCTTGGCGCTCTGACCGTGCAGAGCGTCCGGCCAGGACAAGCCGCAGAGATCGAGAATGGTCGGACACAGGTCTGCAATGCTGATTACGTTTTCAATCCGCTTGCCCTTAGGCAACGTCCCCGGCCAGCTAATAATCAACGGCACGTTGGCGGCCTGGTCGTAACACAGGCGCTTGTTGTGGTGGTTCCAGCTCAACGGATAGTTTTCACCGTGGTCGGACGTGAATACAATAATGGTGTTTTCGCGAAGTCCCAATTCGTCCACCGTTTTCAACAGACGCCCGACATTCGCGTCAAGCCGGTTCACCATGGCGTGGTAGACGGCCTGTTCCTTGGGCTCGATCTTGCCTTCATAAATCGCCACATTCTCATCAGGCGCCGTCTTGGGCGTGTGAGGCGGATAGAAGGACAGCCAGCAGACGAAAGGCCGGTCTTTGCATTCGGTAATAAACTCGATGGCATAGTCCGCTTCCACGTCCGGCCGATACTTGCCGACCACGCTCCCACCGGACGGGGACGCGGGCGGGTTCTCCTTTAGTTTTTTCCGGAACGCCTTCTCGAACTCACCCGGCTGTGGGTAGTAAGGCTCATCTTTGATCCAGTGTTTCCAACCCGTATGAAAGCCGCGCCACCGGTCGAAGTAATCCGGCACCGGGTCTGTCCCGAGATGCCATTTGCCGATGTAGCAGACTCTATACCCAATCTTGTGCATGGCTCGCATCCAGGAAAACTTGTCCGGTGGCAGGGGAATATTATTCTCGACCACCGTGGTCACGTTGGGAAAGAGGCCGGTGACCATGCTTGAGCGGCAGGGTGAGCAGACGGGCTGCGTCGAGTAGCAAGAGGTGAACAGCACGCCACGCTTGGCGAGACCATCTAATGCTGGAGTTTGCACCTTGTCGTTGCCGTAGCAGTGGAGAGTGTCTTTGCGTTGCTGATCGGTCATGATGTAGATCACGTTCGGCTTGCGGTCAGACGCAGAAAAAGCTCGTGATCCCAGAGCCGCGAGGGTCAACGACCCCGCTGCCGACGATTTCAGAAACTCACGTCGCGTCAGATTTGCCATTATGATTCATCTCCTTAGCTCTATCTTTTACCTCTTACTGGAATCCGTCACGCTTGTCTGTTGCGCTTCGCACTCCTTTTTCCATCTCGCCTGTTGGTCCATCATCTGCTTCACTTTCTCTGGATACACCGATGTTAGGTCTTTCTCCTCACCCGGGTCCGCCGCCATGTTGAAAAGCCCGAGGACTTTGCCATCCTTCATTCGTAGCTTCAAGTCCCCTATGCGAATTGCGTCCTCTTCTTTGTAGGTCCAATAGAACGTCCGGTCATGCTCAATCTCTGTTCCTTCAAAGAGCGGCCAGACGTCTTCGGCGTCTATTACACGATCCTGAGGGATCTCAGCCCCGGCAAGCCTCGCAAAGACGGCGTAAAGATCCAGGTGGAGCCAGGGTGCTCGGACTCGCTTTCCCCCGGGTATTTTTCCGTTCCATCGCGCATTGCAGATCACTTTCAGGCTGTCTTCCGACAAGGTGCGGCCGTAACCATTCAGAAAACTACCGCCCTGGTCGCTGAGAAAGACAATCAAGGTCTTTTCGGCGATCCCCAGCCGATCCACCTCTTCCACGACCCGGCCCACACATAAATCGAGATACTGGACCATGTGCTTGTAGTTCTCTTTGGGATCGTTGCTGTGATCGTAGCCCGGTGGCGCCTGATAAGGCCCATGCGGCGCGTAATAGGCAAGATTCATATAGAAGGCCTTGGGATTTCCCTTTCTTGAGCGCAGATACTTCACGGCCTCGTTGGTGAACAGCTTGTCGAAATATCCTTCATCGTTGATGGGCGTCAAATTGTGATAGAAATGGCTTCTCTTGTCCTTACCGTACACATGCGTGTAATAGTCCGCGTGGCCCGCGTTGCTGCCATAGTATTCATCGAAACCGTGGTATACAGGATTGAATTTCTTGGCGTATCCCAAGTTCCATTTCCCGAACAGCACCGTGTCATATCCCGCATCTTTGAGGATCTCGGCAATCGTGATTTCTTTGGTCGAGAGCCCACCATCGAGGGCGTGGGGACTGGTCTGGTTGTTTAGTCCCACCCTATAGGCATGGCGTCCCGTGTTCCAGCCGCATCGGGCCGGACCGCAGAGAGGGGTCCCGATCAGGCAGTTATCAAAGATAACGCCCTGCGAAGCGAGCCGATCCAGGTGAGGCGTCTTGATCTTGAGTTCGTCTGAGGCATCGGTCGAGTCGTCCTTGTAGAATCCGACGGTTTCTCTCCCAAGATTGTCGGCCACTATGAAAATGATGTTCGGTTTTTCCCTTGAAGCAGCATGGGCATCAAAGCGGAGATGGGTACTCAGCGCGGTAACTCCAAAACCGATCATCTTCAGAACTTCACGACGACTTGTCTTGCTGCGCATCTTCAATCGTCCCTTCTGGTGCGAAATTCCCCATTCATACCCGAAATTCCCATGTAGATACCTCCGGCATTGCCCGTGGCGATCTTAACTAAGATTCTGTCCTTGTTTAGCTGCAAGCACTTACGTATAATCACCGACTCTTGTGAAACCACCTTAATATGCTACCAAAGTCAGGGGCAGTTGTCAATGATTAGCATCTGCAAAGCACTATTCCTGTTGTTTCTTGGCTTGCTCATCAGTCGAAGTAGCCTGATCCTCAACCCTCCGGCTCTTCGCTGGTAACTTTTTGTTCACCAGTAAACGACCAAACGGCACAGTCTTATCGTAAAGGTTCATCTTTCGTAAGCTATCTCTGGACTAATGACAACTGGCCGAAAATCAGGCAAGTGCTAAAAGGGGAGTTGTTTCGAGATTGGGTTTGATTTCCTGGACTCCGAAGGCGTGGTTCATCTTTATAAACCCTCGTCACAAAGTAGTTTGCTGTCATTTGGGCATCCGGCAAATTGGGTTTGTTTTGCATAAAAATAGTCAAACTCAGCCTGGTTTTTTCCGCTAATTAGGCGCCACTGATTGAGTCCCGATGGATCGGGATCTTCGATATACGATATCATAATTTCGTAGGTATTATATACAGTGGGACGTTGGCCGTCAAGTAAATTTTTGTTTTAGCCACGTCGCACTGGTCACGAGCGACGAAAATTTTCCATTGCCTTTTCCAACAATTCAAACCATAGTATCCTTTGTAAAAGCTGGATTTTTTCATGATCAATAGAAAGGGAAGAATCGAGATGAAGCAATTTATTACACTGCCTTCGGTTTTATTACTTGGCATTGCATCATGTGTTACAAATAGTAGTGGTCAGAAACTTTATAATGCTGATGTCATTATTTATGGCGGTACCTCGGCTGGAGTCATCGCGGCCGTTCAGGCCACACGCATGGGCAAGTCCGTCATTATAGTGTGTCCGGATAAACACCTCGGAGGTCTGTCATCCGGTGGACTCGGCTGGACCGACACAGGCCGAAAGGAAGTCATCGGCGGATTAGCACGCGAATTCTATCACCGCATCTGGCTTCACTACCAGAAACCCAAGGCCTGGAAATGGCAGAAGCAGTCCGAGTACGGCAATCGTGGTCAGGGCACACCAGCAATCGACGGCAAGGAAAGAACCATGTGGATCTTTGAGCCGCACGTCGCCGAACAGGTATTTGAGGACCTCGTCGCCGAGCACAACATCACCGTCCATCGAGATGAATGGCTTGACCGCAAGCACGGCGTCAAAAAAAACAATGTCAGAATCACATTGATCAGGATGCCTAGCAGAAAAACTTATCGCGGCAGTGTGTTTATCGATGCCACGTATGAGGGCGATCTTATGGCTGCCGCAGGGGTGAGCTACCACATCGGCCGTGAGGCCAACAGCAAATATGGTGAGACTTGGAACGGGATACAGGTCGGAGTTTTACATCATTCCCATCACTTCAAGAAACCAGTCGACCCCTATATAGTGCCGGGAGATCCATCAAGCGGTCTGCTCCCGCGTATTTCTGCCGAAGATCCGGGAAAAAAGGGTCATGGTGATCATCGCATTCAGGCCTACTGCTTCCGCATGTGTCTGGCTAATCATCCTGACAACCGTGTGCCTTTCCCGAAGCCCAAAGGCTATGACCCGAAGCAGTACGAACTGTTACTTCGGATTTTTGATACGGATTGGCGCGATGTGTTCCGTAAGTTCGATCCTATCCCAAATCGCAAAACCGACACCAACAACCATGGACCATTCAGCACCGACAATATTGGCTTTAATTATGACTACCCCGACGCATCCTACGAGCGACGTCAGCAGATCATAAAAGAGCATGAAATTTACCAGAAAGGACTAATGTACTTTATTGCCAATGACCCGCGGGTCCCAAAAGATGTCCAGGAGAAAATGGCCCAATGGGGACTGGCAAAGGATGAGTTTAAGGACAACGATAACTGGCCGCATCAACTTTATATCCGGGAGGCACGGCGTATGATAGGTCAGTATGTGATGACCGAGCACGATGTGCTCGGCAAACGTGATGTCCCTCAGCCCGTCGGTATGGGTTCCTATACCATGGATTCGCATAATGTTCAGCGCTATGCCAAGCCGGATGGTTACGTGCAGAACGAAGGCGATATTGGCGTACGCCCGCCCAGGCCGTACCGCATCGCATATGGTTCGCTAATCCCGAAAAAAAGCGAATGTGAAAACCTCCTCGTGCCGGTCTGCGTATCGAGCTCGCACATCGCATTTGGGTCAATCCGCATGGAGCCGGTGTTTATGATTCTCGGCCAAAGCGCAGCCACAGCCGCTGTTCATGCAATAGATGAAAATTGCGCCGTCCAGGATATCGACTATGACAGACTCCGCGAGCGACTGCTAAAGGACAAGCAGCGTTTTTGAACGAAACAATGTGCCTACACGAGGTTCCCGATTAGTCCTCAACCCCGCGGTGGGGATTCGATTTCTGCCCCCGGCACAGGTCCGGGGGCTAATCTTACAAGAACAGTTAAGCCAGCCCTTCGACAAAAGGCCATAAGAAGTGCAAAGGCAAAAGGCAAAAGGTAAAAGTTATAAGAGCGTAAGGCCAACTGTTCTAAATCCCCAGTGCCGTAAGCTGGCCGAGAAACTGCTGATAGGCATAGGACACGAGGTACATGCAAAGAATCGTAACGACTAAAACGACCACAGTGATAATCGCCCTTGTCGCGAGTTTATAGCGAGGATTCAACCACACAAGTGGAAGGGCCAACGGACCAAGACACAGCAATGCAATTACCACGACTCCGGTGGCAAAGTACCATTTTTTCGGCCGATGCTTCAAAGCAGCCCGGCCGGAACCGTCGAGAAACTCGCCGCAGAACCGGCACTTAATGGCTTCTGCCTGAATCTGCTCGGCACAAAAGGGACATTTCTTCATGCAAGTCGCCTCTTCTGCGGAATGCTGTTTTTGCTCTTGCAACGACCTTTCTGCGCAACCGTAGGTGCCTAATTTTGCTCCCATATTATTGTTTATCGACCCTTCCGCAAGGTTTCTTTAGAAGCTCTATGAAAGATGAAAAGTCATAAGGCAAAAGTTAAAAGGCAAAGAGAAAAGTTAAAAGGCGTGGAAGTAAAAAAAGCCACGTCCGAAGACAGGGCTTTAGTATCAAGTAACAGTTAAGCCAACGCAGTGTAAAAATTAAAAGTTAAAATGCAAAATTGTGGAAGAAAAAAGCCCTGCAGAATCTGTGGTTATTTGCAGAGATTTCGACAAACCTCCACGAATTCTTTTGCACGATCAAGTACCTTGCCTGCTTGCTGCTCCGTTACCTCAACCAAAGGCTGGTAGTCGCTCTCCTGCCGAAGATCAAATGCCTCAGTAATATACTTATGAAAGCTCGGCTCGGCCAGCCCTGGCTTGACAATAAACTGGCCGAACGCAGAGATCAGCCCTTGATGAGAATGTCGTTTGATATCTCTTTTCAATAGGACTGCCGTCGCCGCGTGAAACATCGCATAATAACTCCTGCCTACAGCGGCTGAAGTACGATGAGCAGCCAGAAGCAATTCAGCGTCCTTTATGCACTCGCCTGCCCTTGCGAGGTGTAAATGCACTTCTTCGTTCACGCGCGAATCCCTTCTTCTCTTATTGTTCTGTGGACAGCAAACCGTCCTTTTCGATAGTCAGCTTCACTCACAAATAAGAAGCTCACAAGCGTATTGTACTCTAAGCTCACATCCGAGCCAAGCTGACTGGTGCGTTCGTGTTCTTCAAACCTATCTGTAATCTGGTCTAGTATTATGGCAATGTCAATATCACTATCCAGATGCAATTGGTCCCTTGCAGCCGAGCCATACAAATAAACGCTGCGCAAACGTTTTCCGTAAATTTTTTCGAGTTCAGACCTCGTTTTAGAGGCGATTTCAAGTGCTTGTTGCTTCGAAGTTACCATAAAAATACATCTAATAAATTTTATCTTAGTATATAATCTTTTCGAGTGCCAATCAATAAAAAAAGCCCTGTGGAGTCCCGCAGGGCTTTAATATCAAGAAAACAGCTAAGCCTACAACGAAAATGCCTGACTTTCGCCCTCGGCATTGGACCGAGAACGTTCTAGTTATCCCTAGAAAGGAGGTGATCCAGCCGCAGGTTCCCCTACGGCTAC
>CAYNKI010000104.1:0-11964 GCA_964397675.1 uncultured Pirellulales bacterium | reverse complement strand
AACGACGTATGGTGGACTGTTCTTGTCCTTAACTTGTTTGCTATACCAGGGACAATTATTGCAGCCAAATTAAGCAAACACCTAAGATCAATCACCCCAAATGGCATAAGTGTTACTTCATTTGTCTTCTTTTTTTTAGGGGTTACCCTCTTATTTATGCGCCCTCATAATAATGCTTATTTCACTCTTTGCTTTTTCTTGTGTTCTGTGTTTGACGCCATGGACGGGCAGCTAGCAAGGCTGCGACATGAAACATCGCAATTGGGCGTAATAGTTGATGCGTTTTTTGATATGTTAAACCACAGCTTAGGTTTGATGTTGGTTGGAGTTGCCTTGAGCATAAAGGTTGATAGCCCATACCCATTAATCATTATCCTGCCATATTCATTATATTTAGGTTTTATGCACATAAATTGCATTACAGATCATGTTATGCGAGCAAAACGTCCCGCAAATTCTGCTTTTGAAGAAAAGACAATATGGCAAAAATTCTGCGACAAACGAGGATTACTATATTACGTCTATGGAGATGTAGAGACGATATATTTTGCGATTCTAATAATAGGTATCAACTTGCCCAACCCATGGTTGTGGCTGTTAATTACCATATATTTGCGTTTTACAACCATTGGTTTGAGAAAGATACTAAATGTGCGTATTAAACTTTTGCAAGCCCTTCTCGGTTAGTATGTAAATTTCAAGAGTTTAATTATATATGTATATTCCTTTTCAGAGATATGCATGAATAGACTTATTTTGGGTATAGAGTTCTTTTATTTTACTGAGTTGGTTGGTGAACTAAAATGACTACATTAATTCAAAAGATGCGGCCGCACAGAAGTGCGTGGGTAGATTATCTCATAATTACGATATTATTATGTATGTCCGGCAACCCAGCATTCATGGGTGAAACCCGGCTGGAGTACTATACAGTACTAACGAGCGGATTTTTCCTTATCCTCTTATTATTAAGAGGAAAGGCCTTACCAACACTAAGATTTATTGCGGTCATGTTCGTATTGTCCAGCCTATTTGTCCTGCAATGTATGACGTTTGATTTCTGGCCATTCCATACAATGACCGGATTTTTCCTGCGGGTATTTATCGGGTACGCTGCGGTTCGTCTGGTTAGAGACTTTCCCAAAAAGTACGTTGATATCATGTATTACACATGTCTTATCAGCTTTGTTTTTTATCTGATTGGGATTATGCATGTGAGCACAGGCATCGATTTGATACGCTTTTTTACGCCTCTGAATAAGTTAGCAAATCCATACAGAGGATTTCATATCTTCGTACACAATTTTGTATACTATGCCAATGTCCCTGAAGGACTGCTAATGGGCCCCAAAACACACCTACTTCCCTTAAGAAACTCGTCCTACTTTTGGGAACCAGGGGCTTTTTCTGCGTATATCCTCTTGGCTATCGTATTTCTCGGTCTGGCAAAAGACAAATTCGAAAAACGGCGGTATATAAAGATCCTTGCTGTCCTGGTTATTGCTTTACTCACAACGATGTCTACGGCCGGATACGCCTTACTACCTCTATGCTTGTTATTTCACCTGAAAGGAATACACTTGGCAATAAGACAAGTGCCTAAAATACTGGCAGTTACCGTGGGCTTAGCCGTTTTTTGCATTATAGCCTACCAGTTGGATTTTGTCGGCAAGGAAATACTGGAAGAACTGGATATGGTTGCTAACCGTGAAGCAGGCTGGGAATTGGAAAGATTTGGATCTTTCGTGTTTGACCTGGAATACATAAAACGGCGCCCATTTTTAGGATGGGGCCTACATCACAAAACTCGACATATGTTGAGTGCCGGCGTGTTGCCTTTGTGGGGCATGGGCAATGGTCTGTCTGATTTCACAGCCAAGTTTGGATTGCTCGGATTGTTGACTGCCCTCGCCTGTATGTCCACAGGCATATATAGGCTGACAAAGGGTAATTGGAAGATTAGCGCTCTCTTTGTTCTGTTCGTTCTACTGATGTTGAATGGTGAGCATCTACTTAATTATCCTACTTATCTTGGGCTCATGTTCCTTGAACCTGTCCGCGAAAGCATCTACACTGCGTACAGACGCATGAACCTGGCGCTAGCCAACGAAAAAAGACTTGGCTATCCTGTTCTAACAAGCCCAATGAGGTAATCTTCTTTAGGGTCGACATTGAAATGATGTCTTATGCGAAGGCGAGATTGTCGGGGAGCGTTTTTGTGATATATTTTGGAAGTTCAAAACTTTGGTATACATTGCTCAATACTTCATAATGCTTTTGAACGACAATTCTCCGGAAGAAAACAACATAATCAAAAAAAAACGAGAAAAATGTCCTCGGTTCGTATCGCCGTATTGATGACATGTTACAATCGCAGAGAAACAACATTAGGCTGTCTGCGCGCACTTTATCAACAGGAGGGTATCCATGATCTGCAAATGCAGATTTACCTGGTTGACGACGGTTGCACCGACGGCACTGGAAAGGCGGTTAGGACCCACTACCCTGATGCGAAGGTATTACATGGTAATGGCAACCTGTTCTGGAACGGCGGGATGTCTCTGGCATTCGCAGAGGCACTCCAAGGCAACTATGATTACTATCTCTGGATCAACGACGACACCATGCTTTTCACTGGCGCTGTCAGAACTTTGCTCAGAACCTTCCATGCTCTCCGTAAACAGGAGGGACGGGAGGAGATCGTGACCGGTTCTACGCGAGATCCCAAAAATGGTAGACCAACTTATGGCGGTGTGTCTTTAAGAGGCTTTCTGAGAAAACCTGTCTTTGTTCTGATGGAACCACTAACGAACAAAGCGTGCCCATGCGATACGGTCAACGGAAACTGTGTCTTGATACCTCGCCAAGTCGCCCAGCGGATCGGCAATCTTAGTCCAGGCTTTTCGCATGGCCTAGGGGATTTCGATTATGGCCTGCGCGCAAAGAAACTTGGCATCTCCTGCTGGATAGCTCCCGGATACATAGGCACTTGCGCGGCGCATGACTTGCGGTGCTCGTATTACGACCGTACCCTACCAATCGGCGAGCGTCTTAGGAAAATGCGCAGCCCCACTGGTCTACCTCCAGCTCGCGAGTGGATGTGTTTCACCCGCCGCCACGGTGGGTGGCTCTGGCCTATCTGTTGGCTGCGCACCATATTACGTGTCTGCTTGCCCCAACTTTGGCTGCTTCTACGAGGCAAGCCTGTTAATTAACCAAACTATCGAGGTGCCAAATTGCGAATCCTTTTTCTAAGCTACGAAATACCCTTTCCACCAGACAGTGGCGACCGGATCTACACGTCGAATATCCTACGCGAGCTGACTCGCAATGGACACTATGTGTACCTCGTGTCTTTTGGCAGAAGCGGAGAAAACGTGACGCAGAGCTCCTCTGGAGTTTGTGCTGACAGTGGCGTGGCCGCCTCTGTCCTTCCGTATATTTCGCGCGTGACAAAGGTGCCGTTCCGTGCCAAGAGTCCGTGCAGGGCGTTTTTTTCTTTTCGGCCCGGGATGACAACCAACCGGTTTTCACGAAAGTATATAAGGACCGCTCGAACTATTCTGGCTCAGCAAGACTCGTTCGATGCTATTCTCGTGAACCACTTCAAGATGGCTTACCTGATAGAAGAAATAAAGACGCATCTCGACAACACTACAACACTATTACTAACACATAATGCGGAGGCCCTTCTAAATCGTACCGTGTATCGCAACCAAAGGAACATTGTCAAGAAACTCGCTTTTTATCTCGACTATGTGAAGATGAAGCGGTACGAACCGCGTTATATGAGGCAGTACGACACGGTGACGGCAATCTGTCAAGACGACTACAAATATCTGACTGGCGAATATGGCCTGCGTAATGTGGAGATCCTTATTCCGGGGATTGACCTTTCCAAATACCAAGCCGACTTCCCTGATCCGGCAAGAGACAAGGCAGCTATCGTGTGCGGCTCTTTTATATGGGAACCGAAGAAACTGAACCTGCTATACCTACTGGATTGCGAGAAGTTCCGGCTGCTGCGTGAAAACGACATCACCCTATTTGTCGTTGGGCAGGCGGATCCATCCCTTGTCAGGCACGTTAACAGCGCTTATCCAGGTGTGAAGATGACTGGTTGGGTACCGGATGTTCGAGAATACTATAAAGGATGTTCGATCGCCCTGATTCCAGAGTTGATGGGCGGAGGTTTTAAGCTGAAGCTTCTCGAAGCGGCGGCTTTAAAGAAAGCCATCGTTGGCTACGCTAATGCTGTAACTGCGCCCGGCTTTGAACAGGGAACTCATTACCTGGAAGTAGCGGACTTCAACGATCTAGTGGAGAAAACCGTTTGGTTGATGGGATCGCCGCCGGAAATAGAAAGGTTGTCCCGAAACGCCTATGATTTACTCCAGAGAAAATATAATTGGCAGAACACATATCGTAAGCTGATGAATCTGATTAAGGACAAAGCACTATGAATCGATTTACGCATGCTCTTTTAATAAGAAGACGATATTACCGTAAGAAGATACAGTATTTGTTGATGCGCCACGCGATTCCACTGAGCCAGCGAGATATAAAGGCATTTCGCAGCGGACTAAAAGTTTTCGCCAATAGCATACCCAAGGCGGGCTCGAACCTAATGGGAAGATTGCTAAGGCAGCTACCTTGCATATCGCCCCATTGGTCATATGGTATAGACGAAACACTACCAGGAATTTTCGAGCAGTTGCAGACAGTAAGAAATGGCCAGGTGATCGGCGCCCACATGCCCTGGAGCGATTCGCTTGCAGACTTTTTGAAGTCCCGTGGGTTCCGCATCCTGTTTATCGTACGCGATCTCCGAGATGTTTTTGTTTCACACGCATATTACATTACGTATAAAGCTACCACCCACTGCTTGCACAGATACTATAAGTCACTTAGGTCTGAGGATGAGCGCTTGATGGCGTCCATAGTTGGTGTACCTGAACATTGCTACCCCAACAGAATCATACCCAAGGCGTGGGAGAATCACATAGAATCCCTTCTCCAATGGTTAGATGAGCCCGATTGCCTGGCAATCCATTTTGAAGACCTCATCGGTAGTGCCGGGGGTGGCAGCGATGAAAGGCAGTTAGAAACAGTCAAAGCGATTGTTGAGCATCTCGGCATTGAGCTACCCGAAGAAACTATCAAAGAGGTCGCGGCAAAGACCTTTTACAAAAAGTCTCGGACGTTCCGAAAGGGACAGATCGGTGGCTGGCGTAATCATTTCACTGAAGAACACAAGCAGGCTTTCAAAGAAGTCCATGGAGATGCCCTGATTAAGTTGGGTTATGAGAAAGATAACGATTGGTAAAGTATGGATGATAAAATAGAAATATCCATAGTTACAGCTTCTTAACAGATGGCGGGTTACATTGGTCAAACCATTCAATCTGTTGTATCGCAAAATTACCCCAATCTTGAATACATAGTAATAGAAGGGGACTCGAAGGACGGGACAACCGAGGTGATAAATAGATTTGCAGACAAGATTGCCAAAGTCGTCATTGAGCCTGACGGGGGACAGTATCATGCTATTCAGAAAGGAATGAACATGGCAACCGGCGAAGTGCTTGCTTGGATAAACGCTGATGATATCTACTGTCCATGGACGTTGTCGGTCGTGAGCGAGATATTCAGCAACTTTCCGGACGTGGACTGGATTACAGGGCTGACGACTTATATTAACGAAGCAGGACAATGCGTATCCGTAGCTAATACTGCTTCTGCATACCCTGTGAAATACATCCGCAATGGCTGGTTCCGCTCATATTTAGGAGGCTACCTGCAACAAGAAAGTGTGTTTTGGCGTAGGAGTCTTTGGGAAAAGGTCGGCGGCTTAGATTTAACTCTGAGCTGTGCCGCCGATTTTAAGCTATGGACTGAATTTGCTCGGCACGCAGACCTGGTGACTGTTGCCGTGCCTTTGGCTGCCTTTAGGTTTAGACCAGGGGGAACAGAGGTCTTCTTCTGAGAGGGACATCTACGAAGAAGAAGTCCTGCAAGTGTGTCGAGGTCTAAAAGCACCTCCGCTTGTGTGGGATTCCGTTGCAAAGTGCGGCTTGCACTTCCGCTGCTTGTGTCGTCTGGCAATATGGAAGAAATGCCGAGTTATTGCGTACTCGCGTATTAACAATAGGTGGGTACTTAGGACATTGCGACGTCCGGTTTCAAGGGCCAGCTTGAGTAGCTTACTTCTGGAGCAAGCCATAAGCTAACTTGAGGAACACAAAACTCAAAATGCAAAATGTAAAGCTGTGGATTCAACAGTTTTTAGTTTTTTATTTTTAACTATAATTTTTTTAGCATGAACGAGGGTACAATGTTAAAAGGGGGCATAATCGGATTAGGCAGAATGGGAATTACGCACTTCTCTATTCTGAACAGTCATCCTTGCGTCGAATTTATCGCTGCATGTGAACCTAAGAGGTTCATATTAAAGAATCTCCGTGAGTATTTAACCATTGACATGTTTACAGACTACCAAAAGATGATTGATGCGTCAGATTTGGATTTCGTCATTGTAGCGACCCCAACCTCGTCACATGCCGACATAGTCAAATATGCAATTCTGAATAACTTACATGTGTTCGCCGAGAAGCCCTTCGTTTTGAATCCTCAACAAGGCCAGGAGATTATTGAAATACTCAAGGACAAGGAACTTGTCAATCAGGTTGGCTATGTGAATCGCTTCAACGAAGTATTCGTAAAGGTCAAAGGTCTTCTTGATGAAGGCTTGCTTGGCGACCTATGTCACTTCAAGCTTGAAATGAATGTTGCTACAGTTTTGAGAATGTCGAGAAAGAGCTGGAGAACGCAAGGCACGGAAGGGGGAGGTTGCCTGCATGATTTCGCATCACATGGCATCGACCTTATCAATTACCTTATCGGTTCCCCGGACAAAATTATAGGAAGTGTTCTGCAGAAGGTGTATTCTGCCGACGTTGAGGATGCTGTGTATTCCACATTTGTTTATCACAGCGGCTTCAGCGGACACCTCTTGGTCAACTGGAGCGATGCTTCATACCGTAAGCACGCCTATAAAATACAGGTGTTTGGCAAAAAAGGTAAGATAATAGCAGACCAGCATATGTACAAACTCTATCTGAGAGATACTGAAGAGGCATCAGAGTTCGACAAGGGCTGGAATACTCAATATCTAACAGACTTCGCTCAACCGGTTCGATTTTATGTCAGAGGTAACGAGTTTACTAAGCAACTTGACTATTTCATCGAATGCATAATGAACAAAACTATAGAGAATCGGAGTTCATTTGCTGACGGCTTGATCACGGACCGCATCATAAAGCGCATCAGAGAGAACGCCCAACAAGAAGGGTAATAGACATGGATAGAATAATATTTGGCGATAATCAGTTCTTTGGCATTAACCACATGTCGGAGGAAAAAGCTCAGGCACAAGCTGAAAGATTTAAGGATATCAGTGCAATTCTGCAAGTGGTCGACATGGCTTATAATGGGGGAATTCACGGTTTCATGTTCAATACGCATGAAAGGGTTTCCGAGATATGTGACCAATTCAGAGCGCACTCTGAAAGATACAAGGATATTAGATTGTATGTATCTATGCCATACGCTCATAAGTATGCTAATGCCCTGTCCGAGAAAGGAATCCTGGGGGGCCTGAAAGACATAATTATTTCGGGTAACTCAGCGAAGCATATTTTTAGCGCCGTCGGCCGTGGCGGCGCAGCTATTTTTAATAAAGATATTATTGCGATTATGAAGCTCCTTATCGATACGGAAATGAGGATTTTCCGCGATCTGAATGTGAAGGTTATTTTCTTGCAGAACATTGTCACGGATCTTTTACTCGGAGCTGGTCTATGCAAAATTCTTCGCGAATTTGCCACGTATATAGAACGACGTTACAGTCCGGCCGAAGCCGGCTTTATAACTATGAACCTCCCAAAACTTGTCGATTGCCTGGAGGAACAGGGTATCGAAAATCCTATCATATGCTCACCAATAAATAAGATAGGTTACTTTATGAATCCGGACAGGCTTTCATGTGAGCAGACCATCAAAACAAAGGTGTTTAGACCGATGGCCATGTCAATCTTAGCATCCGGAGCTGTGGCTCCGAATGAAGCTATTGAATATGTGGCCAGTCTGAATAACATCAAATCTATTGTTTTTGGTGCATCTTCAAAAGCCCACATAACTCAAACCATAGACCTGATTCAGCGGCACTTCGCTTGATGAAACTGAGGACACAGATAACAAAATCAACGATAGGCAAGATACAAGAGGCAGATACCTGTCGGACAGAATATGTTTTTGGCGTCCCGGTTACCTGCTGCTCAGTGGATTATGTTTTGCGTGAGATGGACAGTAATATCCGAGGTAGACGAGAGAGACGCTGTATCTCCATAACCAATACGGAGTCAATGTATCACGCAAAGAGAATCCCTTCGCACTTAAGATATATAGAAAATGCTGCGTTCTCATTCTGTGATGGCATTGGGGGCGTAATTGCTGCAAGATTCGTCGGAAAAAGAGTCTGGCGTCTGAACGGTCCTGTTTTAATGCTCAAATGCTGTGAATATGGTGTAGAAAGAGGATGGCGCCATTTCTTCTATGGGGCAAGAGATGGTGTAGCAGAGCTCCTGAGCGACAAGCTGATGCAAAGGTTTCCTGGGATGATAACCGCTGGGACTTATTGCCCTCCTTTTCGTCATTTGGGTGAGAAGGAGGACAAGGAAATTGTGGAAAAAATCAACGCCTACAAGCCAGATATTCTATGGGTTGGCCTTGGACTTTTGAAACAAGAGCGATGGATCAGTGAGCACATCGATGAAATTAACGTCCCCTGGATGATCGGAGTGGGTGCCGCATTCGATTATCATGCCGGAACTCAAAGCTGGGCGCCAAAATGGGTGCAACGAATTGGTATGGAATGGTTATACCGTCTATGTCTACAACCACGTATGCTCAAGCGGAATGTGCGGAGCGCCGTGTTTCTATTGCAATCGATTAAACAGTCTTTGGTGCGGTAGGTATAAGGTAAATCAGACTGTTATGAACACAAAGTTTTAATCTGCTAAATGTTAATCGCAATGGCAATTAGTTATTTCCGCGTTATATACTATGCCACGCGTAGATAGTTTTACTTATGATGTTGAAAGCTGCACAAGCAAGCAGATATAACATTCTTGAAATAGATTTTGACTTGATCACTTACCAAGGGGTGATTGAAATGATCGAGCGTTGGCGGGCAAATGGTGAGTCCCATTATGTTACTTTTACAAATCCATACTGTGTCTCGCTATGCCATCTGAACCCACAAATGTACAAGGCCACGAGGTTTGCAGGTATGACCTTGCCGGATGGCATAGGGATCATATTAGCAGCGAAACTGCTGGGCTATCCACACTACGGTCGCGTGACGGGACCAGACATGACGTTGAAACTGTGTGACGAGGGTCGCAAGCATGGATATCGGCACTACTTCTATGGAGGAGGGCCGGGTATAGCTGAGCAACTTGCTGAACGGCTCTCTATACAGTACCCCGGGCTGCAGGTAGCCGGAACGTATTGCCCGCCTTTCCAGCCGCTTACGGAACAAGAAGATAAAGACATCGTGGAAAAGATTAATTCCACCAACCCGGATATTGTGTGGGTTGGATTAGGTGCACCTAAGCAAGAAAAATGGATGGCAGATCACGTCGGTCGAATCAGAGCAACGGCGTTGCTCGGTGTAGGTGCAGCCTTTGACTTCCACTCAGGCAACACAAAGTGGGCACCCTCTTGGATTCGGAAACTCAATCTTGAAGGGGCTTATCTCATCATTAGTAACCCGTCAAGAGCGCGGCGGAAGATTAAAGGAGATATGTTTTTTGCAATTAGAGTGCTGGAATTATATATAAAGCGGAAATTGGGAATCACAGAAAAGTAAGAACAATCGTCACAGAGATGAAATTATTTGTTCAACATCCTTTCTGGTATTATCGCGGCTTTGAGTAATCTGCTCAATCGGCTCTTTGTCCTTTAACTTAAGACGCAAACCCATGAATGTTTCTATATTGGAATATCCTGACTTTGAATGTGACAATTTCGTTCGAGGAATGCCTGGGGCTAAGCTTTGTCACATGCCAGCATGGGCCAATATGCTTGAGAGGACATTTGGTCACAGAGA
Organism: uncultured Pirellulales bacterium; assembly: GCA_964397675.1. Taxonomy (GTDB): domain Bacteria; phylum Planctomycetota; class Phycisphaerae; order Sedimentisphaerales; family Anaerobacaceae; genus CAYNKI01. The sequence continues at coordinate 1,793 of CAYNKI010000104.1, read as the reverse complement.
ATTCTATCTGGTAACACGTGATGGAGGCGAAATTTGTGGTGTTCTTCCTTTGACACAGGTGCGTAGCAGGTTCTTCGGCAATCGAATGATATCCCAAGCGTTCAGCACTTATGGCGGGCCACTCGTAAAAACGCCGGCCGCTTTGGACATTCTGTACAAGCGTGCGGTCGAGCTTGCCACTGAATGCGGATGCGAGTCAATAGAGTTCAGAAATATAGAGCCCATTCCATATGACCTGCCTCTGTGCACCGACAATGTCTGCATGTATATACCGCTGCCACCTGACCCAGACGAGCTTTGGAAGAGCCTTAGACACCAGATTCGTAATCGTATCCGCAAAGCTGAAAAGGCCGGCATCCGCGTAGATAGCGGTGGTCTTGAGTTATTGGACGATTTCTATCATGTGTGGACTATTCGTATGCATCAATTTGGAACACCCTGCTACCCGCGCAAGTTCTTCGCCGGCATTATGGAGACGTTTCCAAGCAAAAGCTGGATTTTCCTTGCGCGTCTAAATGATTTAACCGTGGGGACGCTATTTGTTCATCACTTCAACGGCTTGGCGCAGAGCCGTTGGGGAGCTACGCTGACGGAGTACGATAGAATGAGCCCAAACTATCTGTTGAACTGGGCGGCTATGAAGCACTATTGTGAAGTTGGAATGAAATGTTTTGATTTTGGCAGAAGTAGGATCGATAGCAGTCAGTATACATTCAAAAAACGATGGGGGACGAAGCTCGTTCAACTGCATTATCAGTATTGGATGCGAGATGGACATGAATTATCTCTGGTCAGGCCGGAAAATCCAAAATATAGAAAAAGAATTGAGGCGTGGAAAAAAATGCCATTGTTTGTAACTCGCCTTGTTGGTCCATACATTAGTCGTAATTTGCCCTGATAGCTAATACAGTCTGTATTATCAGTACAGCAAAGCGTTATGAATCGACGGTTCATTCTCAAGAAAAGCAATCAACTTTCTGCTGCAGAGAAAGAGCAGTACTTGGAGCTGTTCTTTCGAGTTTTTCGAAAGAGAATGAGCAATGACCAGTTTGATCGAAAATATCTCCACACTCCAACCGGATATTCTTACCATGGTCTGACGGTCATTGATGGGAACATTGTTGGTGCCTATACTGCAATCCCGTATTTATACAAATATTTTGATCAAAAACTAATGTTTGCTCTCTCAGTTGATACGATGATCGATGAACAACATCGGGGCGGGCCATTTAATCTCCAAAAAATGGCTACTCTTGTTTACGATGCTATGAAGGAGGATGGCATTGCCTTCATTCTTGGATTTCCAAATGACAAAGCCTATGATGTAACCAAAAAAGTACTCAAGTGGAAAGACATTGGTGAATTGGACTATTATGTTTTGCCCCGAAATATTGGAGCGATTATTCCGAAGATGAGCTTTCTGAATTTGTTCTCTCGCCTCTTTTCTAAAATGAAGATAGCTTTGCCAAGGTCACCAGAAGGTAGTGAATCCCAAAGTGCTTCGGGATACAATATCCAGAAAATCGCCGGCGAGGAGTTCAATAAGCATAGATACGATGGTGGGTATAGAACTATCAAGCTTGGCCGCGAGGCAAAATGTGTTTACAGAACCTATGTAGAAGACAAAAGAGTTAGCACTGTATATATAATTGATGTTAATCCGTTAACTGCTAACGTTTTTAACAAGGCAATAAAGCAAGTCTATAGTGTTAAAGCTAAGTCTATCGACCTCATTATGTATATTGGCAAATTACCCTTCCTGCCGTCGTGCCTTGTTAAGCTTCCCGAATCAA
>CAYNKI010000103.1:0-11996 GCA_964397675.1 uncultured Pirellulales bacterium | reverse complement strand
CTAGTTAAGAAGTCGGATCAAGAGGGTCTGTCCTGTATAGGCGTATCTCATCTCCGTCATTTTTCCCATCATTGTCGGTGTCCGGATCTCTGGGGTTGCATTCGGCAACGTTAAGGTCGTATCCGTCACGAAGACCGTCGCCGTCAGTGTCCCAGATGTTGGGATCTGTGTTTATACACGGATGCACTTCCATTAGCTCGTTAAGACCGTCACTATCTGTATCGACAGCAGATCCAATGATTCCATGTGCCCGTCTGATTAGATCAATGACCTGTACTTTAAACGGAGATTGGTATGGTTCCACATAGTGGCCGTTTAAAGTTGTTTCAAAAAAGCATCCCTTAGGTCCAGCCATAGCCAACCCATTGGAACGAAGTTTTTCATATAATAAAGCGCCGGCAGCCAGAGAGGCTTCCCTGTTGATCCATATGTCCGGGTTTTCTTCTTTATCCTTTTTTTCTGAAGTAAAATACCAGTGATCGCAAAATACGCCTATATCATTGGATTCACTCCAACTTTTTGCAAATTGCCACGCTTTGTCCTCATCAAACGCCAACTGGAGAATCCGTTCGTTTGTGTACTGTTTATTGACATTCCAGTCATACCATGGACCTTTTACATACGGATAGGCTATGATGGCCACCTGGTACTTATCCTTGGGATTGCTCCCGTACGGAAAGTGATAGTGATTATTTAATGGGTGTTTATGCAGAGGTCGATTACCAAGCTTTGCTGCTCCTCTGGCTTTATACCCGACTAACCGGGTGGGATGGTATTTGCGCATGATATCTACAAAAATATTCTGCATGTTTTCAAGAGCCGTGTATACTGATGAGGTATTCAGCCATGGGTAAGTCTCTGTGATTCCCATTTCGTACCGATATTCCCACCATCCATCAAATAAATGACACTCAATCCATGGGCCCATAGCAAGCCTGTCAGGTTTGCCCTTCCATGCGTTACAAAGTTGATGCCAGATTGAAAAGTGACGCTCGACGCGTCTTGTTACGTAGTTTACCAGTGAATCAAGTAATTTTTGACGCTCCGGACTTTTTTGAAGACCAAGTTTATTTAAGGCTTCGACGTCTGAATTTTTTTGGGCTACTTCATGTCTGAATGCAAAATTCATCTGGAACATAATATACATGTCCTGAGCCATGAATTCATCCACTGCATTTGTAATGACTTTCATACATTTTTCATCCAGGTGCATTGTATCCGGTGTGCAGCAAACTCCAAAGACGTCAGAAAGGTGCATTCTGCCGCCAGTGATACCGTACGATTTGAGTAGGCGAGGTATGGCAGTATCCCAACGTGGTCTATTTGCGCGTTCTCCGCCGGACCAGTCAAAAATATACCAGCCCCCCATTCCTGCGCCTGCGGCCCATTGTCTGGATGTAAGTGGTTCAGCCTGCAGGCCTGTAATAGCTGTAACAAGTAGTAAAATACAAACTGATAGTGTGTGTGTATTCATCATAAGACGCTCCTTTTGTTTAGTGTCAAAAAAATCATCACTTACAATGTAACGGTCAAACAACGATAAAAAATTGAAAATAAAACGATAGCAATTAAAATTCTGAATTACCTATCTGATATACCATACGCATTGATCTGGTTGATCGAGATACGACCACTCCACTGCTTGAAATCAAGCCGAATTGCGTTGGCCCTGTATGCCTTAGGTAGAACCAAGCCGAAACTGCCACCGATAGTGCTGCCCTGATAAACACTGTGCCACGTATCATTAAGCCGCAGAGAAATCGTAAATGACTTGACAGAACTGACGGAACCGTACTTGCCTTCCTGGATGGCGATCTGGCTGATCAACGCCGGGGCGGGCAGATTGAGTTGTACCCAGGGTTCGGTGTCTCTACTTTGGGGCGACCACGTCTGCTTGACGAAAATACCCTCCGAAAATTCGGTCCGGTCACTGGCAACCAGGGATCGGGCTGGGTGATCGGGTCCGCTTTCACTCGAGGCCTGCGCTGTCGCCCCTACAGTTACGGATTCGCCAACACTGTCAATGACCGGGAGTGTCATGGCAGGGACACCGACATCCAGTGCGATGACGGTATCGAATTCATGCAAAAAAAATTCTCTCCCTCGCCTCTCGACCGGATTAATCGCTACGGTCAGTCTGCCCTCTGCCTGTGTCACGGTCGCGCTTCCACCAGTAAGAACTCGGCTGGCTCGTACCTTGGTCGGCAGGTCAGGTAGATGGATGATGCCCTCCCAGTCGGCCAACATGTGCAGATACACCGTGTTTTTCTTTTTCGATCGCGTTGCACAGCCCCACGGGCCGGATGTATATGGGCCACCGCGTGTGGCGTAGACGGATTCACCAAACTGTTGCAGCCACGCTCCCATCTGCAGATAGCGTTCAACGTGACGCGGATTAATCGTGCCGTCAGGTGCCGGACCTGTGTTTAGCAGCAGATTCCCCCCATTGCCGGCGCACCGGACCAGCAGCTCAATGCAGTCGGCCAGGCTCATTCCCGGGCCGTGGCCGCTCCACCCCCATGCACCGCCGATCTTGGCGCAGGTTTCCCAGGGACGGTTGATCTGGAAACGACCGATCTGCCCCTCGGGACCGTCGAAATCACCGAATCGCCAATGGCGCGGGGCACAGCGATGATTGAACACCATGTGTGGCTGGATATCACGCAGCATTTTGAGTATCTGGGGTGTACGCCACATGTCGGGGTGCTTACCCAGCCCATCGAACCAGAGTCCGCTCAGACGGCCATAACCCGTTGCCAATTCACGCAACTGTGGGTGAAGAAATTCATCGACATACTGATCGAACTCGGGACTGGGGTATTCGGCATAGTAACGTTTTTCAGTCCAGTCAGGTTGAGAATAATAGAAGAACAGTTTGATACCGTGTTGGTGGCATGCGTCCGCCAGTTCTCTGCACACGTCCCGGCCAAACGGAGTGTTCATGATATCGTAGTCGGTAACTGCCGAGTTAAACATGCAGAAGCCCTGGTGATGCTTGGCAGTGAATACAAAGTACTTGGCACCAGACAACTTGATCATGCGCACCCATTGATCCGCATCGAATTTAACCGGATTAAACGTCTTGTACTGGTTGTTGTAGAGTTCATTGTCAATGCCCCGGACAACCGTGCCATCGCTGGGGTGGTGGGGCCGTCGGCCCTTGCGCGCCCAACTCACCGATCCCGTCACCTTGCAGGAGGGATCCCAGTGCATGAATACACCGAAGCGGTCATCCTGCCACTGGTCGATCATTGCGGGATCCGCCTTCAAGGTCGGCAACAGGGCCGGATCGAGATGGGCGACATACTCGCGATGCTCCTTCGGTGGCACATAGGGCACGACAATTCCGTCGTCATGCATCTCAGCGCCCCAGACAAAAGACATTCCGAGGGTTGGCCCCAGCAGGACGGTAACGAGTATCAACCAGCAGGGAATTGGGAAAAGGGTCCGAGGCCGCTGCAATGTCAACGTCGGTTTGGGAGACAACTGTGGGTGTGACAAATGGTTGTTCATGGATCGATTCCATTCATACATCATATGCGGTTATTTTTTGGTTCGCCAATTGGCCTGGTATTCCGGATTCGGCTTCATGCGCGGGACGTTGGCTTGGTCCATCCAGCGCACAATACACGCGGATAGTTCCTGAACGCGCTCGGGATTATCCGCGGCCAGGTTGGCCGTTTCACCTATGTCTCGGCCGGTGTGATAGAGTTCGTTCTCGCCGGACTCGAACAGATGAATCAACTTCCAGTCCCCGCGCCGGACCACCACGCTGGGGCGATGGAAGGCCGAATAGGAGGGGAGGTACCAATAGATTTCCCGCCCGGCAAGCCGCTCTTTGGGATCGAGAAGGATGGGTGTGAGATCTGTACCGTCTAGGGTGTGACGCGGTGGGGGAGCGTGGGCCAGGGCCAGAAATGTCGGATAGAGGTCGACTCCGCTGATCACTTCATTGCAGACGGTTCCCGCCGGGATCTTGCCCGGCCACGAGAAGATATAGGGCACCCTCAAACCCCCGTCAAACTCGCTACCCTTCTGGCCGCGCAGAGGCAGGTTGCTCGTATTGTCGGGTCGCTTACCATCTTCGGGGTAGCCCAGTCCGCCATTGTCCGACGCAAACACAATCAGCGTGCTCTCGGTAATTCCCAACTCCTCCAGTGTGCCGACAATCCGGCCGACGCTATCGTCCAAACTCTTGATCATCGCGCCCGCAATGGGACTACGCTGATTCTTTCCGGGTTGCTTCTTCTTGAAATGGTCCAGATACGCATCTTTGGCCTCAAAAGGCTTGTGTACAAGGAAGTCGGGGAAGTACAAGAAGAAAGGCTTTTTTGACGCGTGGCTCTGCTTGATAAACGAGATAGCCTGCTCGGCGAGAAAATCGCTCAGGTATTGGCCCGATTCGTGCTCGACGTGGGGATCGGTCTCGAAGCCGTAATGCTTGCCGGCGCTCTCGATGGCCACGTCAAATCCACGTCGTGATGGGTGCTGGTCCTTGTTACCCAAGTGCCACTTGCCGAACATGCCCGTGGTATAGCCGGCTTTTTTCAGCGACTCAGCCACGGTCAAAGTCTCGTTGGGGAGACTGCTCTGGCCCGGCGGTTGCAGCAGTTGGAAGCGTTTCAGGTTACCGTTGCGCTGCTTCCATTTATTTTGGTAGTGGGACACATACAGTACACGGTGCCGGCCCACATACTGTCCGCTCATGATCGAGGCGCGTGAGGGCGCACAGTTCATCATATTGGCATACGCCTTGTCGAAGCGCATCCCCTGTGCGGCCAGACCATCGATGTTGGGAGTCTCGTAGAAATCACTGCCAAAACAACGCGCCCCGGTCCAGCCGAGATCATCGGCCAGAATCAATACAATATTTGGGCGGTCGATCGGGGCGCTAGCAAGGATCCTGCTGCTAAAAACACATGTATATACCAGAACACTCAAACACAGTCTAAAGATGTTCATGACGGTTCACCTTTCCCTGACAAATACAGTCTGTTATGCCAAATCTTATACATCGAGCCCTAAGAGCCCACCGGACTGATATGCAGCGGGCTTTTGCGACTCAAGGCCTTTTCTGAGATCAACCACACGGTCTCATCCTTTTGTAAATCCACTGTTACGAGTGAACATCCTGAATCGAGTGTTTGGGTGTTTGTTGTATAGGATCGGTGACCGTGGACTTGGAACAAACCATTAAAAGAGACCTCTATGCAGCAGGGATTGCCTGCCAGGCTCTTGATCTGGACAAATTCCAAATCACCATTGCGTTTGCGTGCCGAGACTTCGAAGGCGCCTTGGGCGCGTAGTTTATCGAAACAGACGTTCTGCCAGGCCGACGGAAGGGCCGGGAAAATACGCATGCGGTAATCGGCTGGATTGGTGGTCGCACTTTGCAGGTGCATCTCGCCAATGGCGATTAACGCACAGATCATGCTCTCGATCGCGGGACCCGGGCCTGGGAAAAAGGTGCTAAAAGTGGCCTTATTGAAACCGCCCTTTAGATGCGTCAATGCCCTGTCACCATCACGCAACCATGCGGCCATGCCCGCAGCGCCGAAAAAAGAGAAGTGATTCCATCCGGCTCTCCGGTCGCCTGCCAAAGTCACCCAGTGGTCATACGACTTTCTGAACAGGGCACGCCCGTCCATGGATTCTGGGTCTAATTCACGCAGGGGATAGAAGGGTAACAGGTGTGAATAGTGGCGGTGCGTCGCAGCAAAGGGCGTGTCTGAACCGACCATCAGACCGTTGGCATCAATAGGATACGGGATCAGATGGGCCAGGATGTCTTCCCATTGACCGGCATCCGGATCATTCAATCTGTAATGGCTATTGAGGTATTGCAGGGTCTTGAGGTTCCAACGCAGTAGGGCCAAATTGTAGGTCGTGTCCGCTACGAGATCCTTTTTGGGGTATTCAGGTGATACATCAGGCGGTAGGTGGTAGAGGCCCTGGTCATCTTTTTTGAGGGCATTGATCATAAAGATCGCCGCACCCTTCAAGAGGGGGTAAAATATTCTGCGCAGCCGGGTTTCATCACCCGTGTAGCGGCAGTAAGTCCAATAGTCGTGCAGGGCCCAGGTCAGGTTGCCGAATTCGTAATCCCAACCTGTGCGCCCATAAATATCCATGGTACGGCCCAGGGCCAGGGCGCCTTTGGTGCGATAGGTCTCAGGCACGGCCTGGGCGAGATTTTCCTTGTTGTTGCTGAACAGGTCGATAAACGGTTGACACAATTCCAGATGATTGCAGGTCATCATACTCATGTAGGCAATCTGTACGTTGATGTTGTTCCAGACCCGGGCCCAGGCCGTAGCCCGCAGCCAGGGACCGATCTGATCCAGGATCACACCGTCCTTACGCGTGGCCGACCCGATTTTGTATATCTGTAACCAGTAGTAACGCATGACGGCCGGATCCGGTACGGACAGAAAGCTCTGGTTGTAGAAGGAAGCCCACCACTGCTGATGGGACCTGTGCATCGTGTCGTAGCTGGTCTGTAGGGCGTCTTGAACTCGCTCAACGGCAGTTTTTGCAGTAGGGACACCCTCGCGTACAAAATCAATTGTGTACGCACACATGAATTTATCCTGGCCCAAGTATTTAGTGTCCCAGGCAACGGTATAGCCGCCACCTTCCTGGAACGACTGGGTTAACCAGTGGACTGTATCGGTTGTCCCCCGGTTGGCCGCTGAATTGCGAAACAGGTCTTTGTTTCGCGACAACTCAGCCAGATAAGGGGCATACACCGGATCACTGAAATCGACAATCTTTCTGGCTTTGGCCGGGATGGGCTTGTCTGCGATGTGCTCCCGCAGGGTATTACGCAGAGCGTTGGAATTCACGGCCGGTAACTGGTTAAACGTGAACAACAGCTCTTCGTCACCGGACAGGGTGTATTCAATCAATCCGACCATACGGTCATGTGGGATCATTGAACGCCACTGATAATTTCCCCGGTCTGTGACAATCGATCCGGTAACCTGGGCCTGATATAGCGATTGACACATTTGGAAACGTTTGGGGGTTCCCTTAAGGTTCAGAATCAGCTTTCCGATAGGCATACGGTAGCTGTTGGGGGCAGTATCGTAGACATCGTTTCTACCCAGATCCCAGTGAATGGTTTCCTCGCGTGCACTCCAGATGGTTGATCCAATCATGCCGTTACCGATAAAGGCGCTGCTGGCCCGGTCCTTGGGCACGTCGGACCAGTTGAGGTCATATGCAGCAAGAAATTCCGGCCAGTTGATGTGGTGTTCCACTGTCACACTAGCCTGTGTGCTAATGCCGGCAATTCCGATCATGAACACACCGGCCCATGTCCATCGAGTAACCTGATTCGTCTTGAATTTTCTCATAACATTCTCTATTTTAAAATACCTGCTTTTTTTCAAGGTTGCTCCATCCATACCAGTTGCGGCCACCATGTCGGTCCTTCGTTTTTTTGCTTCGGACCAGGTGTACTTCTTCCCTTGTTCACAACTGAGGTCAACTTTTCCTCAAGGCGGGCGACCACCTCGGGATTCTCTTTATAGAGATTGTGGGTTTCAGCCACATCCGCCTCCAGATCGTAGAGTTTGTTTTGATTCTTATGCTTGGACGTGATCAACTTCCACTTCCCATACCGAAAGGCAAAACGGCCGGCAAAATCGTGATGGACCGCATGGGTGCGTGCGTATTGCTCAGGATGCTGACGGAACAGCGGCAGCATGCTGTAACTGTCTTCACCGGCATTCGGTGCAATATCAACTCCCAGTAAATCCGCACACGTCGCATAAAGGTCGGTTACATTGCACATAACAGAAGACGTTGAGCCAGACGCGATGGCCTGCGGCCAGTGGGCAATGAAGGGAACGCGGTGTCCACCCTCGCTCAAACTGCCCTTACGCCCCTTGTAAGGGCCACTGGGATGGTGGCCGTACTCCTCCTCCCTCTCCAGCGGAAACGAGGCCTTGGATGCGCCGTTATCAGCGGTAAAGATCACCAGTGTATTTTCAAGGAATCCCCTGCGTTTCAGTGCGGAAATCACCTGGCCCACACTCCAATCGATTTCCTGGACAAAATCACCGTAGATACCACATCCGCTTTTTCCTTTGAATCCCACCCGCGGCACGACCGGTGTATGCGGAGCATTCAACGACATGTAGAGAAAGAAGGGTTCGGTGCCAACGGCCTGCCCAATATACTCTACCGTCTTTTCGGTCAATCCCTTCAGGATCATTTCCGGTCTAAAGTCGGGAGCCTGCAGTCCGCTGCGCATCATTAACTCAGGCTTGCCAACCGCCTTCCCCCCCTGAAAAGTGCGTTTTACTGTCGGGGCTTCTACAACGCGGTTGTTTTCGATCCAGGTGTAGGGCGGAAAGTCAAGTGAAGCGTTGATCCCGTACCAGTAATCAAATCCCAGGTCGCATGGGCCTCCTGAAAACGCCTTAGAAAAGTCGATTTTTTCCTCAATATTTCCCGGGGCCTTCAATTCGGTTACTGTTGATCCGTCCTTGAGCCTCCAGTTCAGCCCGAGGTGCCATTTACCGATCATGGCTGTCCGGTATCCGTTGCGCTTAAGCAGTAATGCTACCGTATCGCGGGACGTCGGAATCAGTGTGCGGGAGTAGCCGTCCAGAACCCGCTCCTTCAATTCACTGCGCCAACTGTAGCGTCCCGTCAGCAGGCTGTAGCGTGTCGGAGTGCAGACGGACGAAGCCGTGTGCGCATCACTAAAACTCATTCCCCCCGCAATCAGCGCATCCAGATGGGGTGTCTTGAGCTTGGCACCCGGATTGAGCGCGGCGACATCCCCCATGCCCATATCGTCAGCCAGGATATAGACAATGTTTGGATATCTGACACCGCTTTGCGCCAGACAGAGTACTGGCATGAGAACAAGCAGGCCAGCCAGCGTTTGCAAGACACGACGGAACAAATTATGGTCTAACTTGGCACTCATTCTCAATGCCCTTTATCTGAATGAAAAATAAGGATTCTTCCCGATCAAGAGGATATCTCAAATCACTCTTGGATTGAAAGGAATCCTTATGGTCAAGCAAAATATCAACACATCGGAGCCAAATTCCTAAAGCCCGTGCTTATTGCTGGAGATGTTCATTGTAATTGATAATAATGTTATCAATCTCAACAGAACCTGTACCACCGGGCTCGGTGGCTGACTTATCACCAATACCAAGGATTAGTTTTTTCACGGACGTAATATCAACACCTTCAGAGGCAATCTGGCCATACAGATCAATTGACTGATAGTCATTGGCAACACTGTTGATGGTGGCTTCCGCAGGGAAGGTGACTGTGGCAGACTGACCGGTACTGTCTTCAATCACGACATAGAACGGCGCAGGATTGTTTTCCAGATTGCCCTTGACTCGGACCTGAAGCTGATTGCAGCCGTAGCAGGTCAGGTTCTGGGGCTCGTCAAATTCACGCGACACTTCTGAGTAGAAAAGCGTGGTATTGTCATATAACATCAGCATCGTGCCGGCTGTGACAGGATACTCCAGGGTCGAACCCGTACCATTGCCGCCAAAACCGTCAGACCAGGTAAACCAGATCTCCAGGTCCTGGCCGTCGTCTTCGTCATAGACATACGAATCAAATCTGTCCACTTCAAGAGAACCACCGGTCTTGAATTCCCAGATCATACCTTCTACCACACTGCCGTCCGCCTGGACTTCGTCAACTCGCCAGCGCACGTGTTGGCTCAGTGTTAAACTGTCATCACCCAGACTCACAGAGTGTGTATCGGTTGTGGCCAGTAGCGCTGCTGGATCACTGTTGACGACTGCAGCACGATCTTCACTCAAATAAACAATATGCGAAACCGCACCAACACCAGGATTCCAGCTCAATTCTACTAGGTCATCGGGACTATGGGCGAGACCGGCTATGGGTGCTGGATTCCAGGCCTGCTGTGGATTCACACGCATTACGTCAAGGATTTGATCACGAGTCAACGCAACGTCATATACACGCACGTCGTCCAGACGGCCGTCAAAGGCAGGTGCACCGTTTCTGCCACCGATCAGAAGCGGCTTGTTCGGATTGATTGACAGGGAAACCGCTGCTTCGGGATTGGGATGGGCCTGGCCGTCACAGTAAAGCGTTACGCCTTGCTCACTGTTGATGGCCGCGGCAAAGTGATGCCATTCGTCACCTTGGAAGCGCAGCGAATTGACTGTCGTACTGGCATCTGGTTTTTGTGTTCTCGGACGACCGAAGACGTAGTTGAATCTGAAGTTGCTCCAGGTCAGGATTTCACCGGCACCATCGGTATAAGTCTGTACCCACGCAGCCACCGTAACCTCATTGGGGCTGGCCAGACCTTGAAATTCGGTTTCCACATACGCGGCAATGGAATGATCATGGGCCAAACCCAGACGCAGACAGGTGCCGTCTACACCGTCTGACCACTGCTCATTAACACCGTAGATATAGCCGTGGTGGTCATAACCGGAACTGTCAACTGCAACCTTGCCCTGGCCTTCATCAAACTTCCACCAGCCGACCAGATTCGGATCTACAATGTCGATCTCGGACATAACTGTAAAGCTCCAGACTTCGCCAGCATAAGTGAAGCCATCAAAATCAACCTCTACCACACGCCAGTAATACGTCTGGTTGTGTTCCAGAGGCACGATGGTTGTGCCGGTTTCGGTTATAAGCTCATAGGGCCTGTAACTGGTTGCGCTGCCATCCAGGCTGACGGCCAAGGCCTCTGCACTATTGGAATCGACCAGTACCCTGTCCGTACTGAGATACACATTCACAGAAGCGGACTCATAATCACTGGGCAGCCAGCTTAGATTCGGTTGGGCAGGTGCAAGAGCTGACTGATCATCAGGAATCGGATTGTAAGGCTGAATGAACAGGGTCTCAAAGCTCCAGACTGGTCCTTCTGTCAGAATACCATCTGCAGTGGTCTCGTCCACACGCCAGTAGTATACGGTCCCAGGCTCCAGAGACTCGGTAAGGGTATAGGAGGCCTCAGCCTGATCGGCAATCAGGTCGTCGGGACCAAGATCGGCACTGGTGCCAAAATAGATCTTGTGATTCACCGACTGGTAACCGGCTACCCAACTTAGGATTAGACCTTCTTTATCAACCGTCCTGGCTTCATCCTCAGGGTTAGGGTATGTGGCATAATCGTCCCTGGGCATCATATTGATTAGATCTTCGCCGGTAAGGACTGTGTTGTAGATGCGGACATCATCAATGAAGCCAGTGACGCCCTCGCCGATCACGATCTCCTGCACCGGCTGAAAGCCGACATTTCTTATATTGCTGCCGGTTGCCACTTCCATGCCATCCAGATAGAGCTTGTTAAAATGCTGATTGCCCGCGTAATTAGTAACCTGGCACCACTGATGCCAGCCGCCGGTAACCAAATCCGGGGAAATAGTATACTTAATCTGGTTTGCTTGTGTGTTTTTGTTGCCAATCGCACTGATAAACGACCAGTATCGAGCGGTGCTGAACCAGATAGCATACTGCCTTTCCATGGTTTGATCACCAGCGGCAACGAACACGTGATCATAGCCACTGCCCTTTTCAGGGGCGTAATACCATAACACCACTGAAACGGTGTTTGTTATCGCATTCTCCCAGACAGAACCGGGCACCGTAACCTTGGTGAGGCCATCGCACTGCAGGGCCTGACCGAGCACACCCTCGACATATTGGTCGTTCTCGGCGACGCCGTCATTGCCGTTACCGCTGACATCAGCAGCATTGCCGTCAAACGGCCAGTGTGCTACGAGACCTGAATCGTCTCCAATAGCTGATCCTGCAAAAAAGCCCATAAGAATCAACACAGACCACAGTTTGAACATTTTTGTACCCATGACATTTGCCTCCTTCATATAGATTGATTGTAACCGTTCACGGGTATTTCGACGGTATTGAATAACACGCTCAATGCCAAATATCCATTCTTACTTTTCAATTCACTTTATAACACATTCAGAATCATAATGCAAGCTGAAAATATC
>CAYNKI010000102.1:1572-12134 GCA_964397675.1 uncultured Pirellulales bacterium | reverse complement strand
CGCATCTCTTCCTTTTCCGGATAAAAACGAATCTCCCGCACCGGCTCAAAAGTAAAGTGTCGAACTTTGCCATACTGTACGTCCTCGCCAGTTACCATGTCTGTAGTTTTGAGCTTTCCTGCCTTGGGTATATTTAGCTTGAAGCTCCGGCCTGGCGTCAGTGAAATCTTTCCTGTCAGCACTTTTTCATCGGAAAAATAAACTGCTGCTCTCGTCCCTCGTCCCTCATCGGTCGAGAATAGCAAGGGAAAAACCGAAAAGCTAAATACGAAAGCCAGTTGTATCACCTGCATAATTATCCATCTCCTTGTCTTAAAACAGATTCATCTTACGCCGAACCGTCCATTCCAGTATAAGAATGCCTAAAAATATCAGAAGGTAGATGTACCTGTCCTGAACCAGCGGGATCTCCATGCTGATAGCTTGCTCCATAATTCTGCTTCTAAGCATTTCAGTCAGCTTCTCAAAGTCACTTTCTCGAAAATATGCACCGCCACTGGCAGTCGCCAAGTTGTCCAGAAACGCATGATCAACTTGTAGGTTAGCGCCTTCATTCAGACTCGGCCCCACCACTAATGTTTTTTCATAAGACTCCAGCAGTTTCTCTCCCAGGTACGCTTGTACTTCAAACAGATATTCTGCCCTTTTAGAGAAAACCATCTCAGCATCGAACGTGTTTTCCCTGCCTATTATGGCTTTGACAGATACTGGCTTAGGTTCTTCATCTGCTTTTAAAGTTGCTTTTAAATGTAATTGTCCGGGATTATAACGCCCGGCAACGCGAATCGTAGTCTGGGCTTGTTCACCGGGTCTGTAGCTTGATTGATCCCACGCCACTGCCAGAAAACGCTGACCTTCTTCCCACTGTGACAAGCTCCTGACTGCCTGTCGCCAGAAGTGACCGTATGCTTGCTGAAGCGCCTTAGAAGCCCGTGTCCATTTCCACAGGGTGTTTGTTGCTACCGCCATTGTTTGCCCTTGTCCATAACGTTGAAGTGCAACCACTGGTACTGTCCTGCCGGCCACCGAAGCATCCAATAAGTTAATAGCTCCCGGCCTCAAAGGCCCACATAAATTTATACTATCAATAGCTGCTTTAGGTGCCTGACCAATCAATTCTGACACTTCAGAAATAATACTGTGATTTGCTGCTGATAATGGCACATTCACTATAAATCGACCTGTTTGCAGTTCTGGCTCAACACCACTTATTCGCCATGGAAGCAGTGGCTCAATCACCGTCCCAGAGTAACCGCCCTGGGCAAAGGAGTACCGTCCTCCCAAGAAGATCGCTGCCCCACCCTGGCGTACGTATTCTACCAGAGCTTGCAATTGTTCTTCACGCCACTGTGAAGCAGGGAATGAACCCACTATAATACATTTATACAATCCAAGCAGTCCTTGGTCGGAAGGAAAACCCGCTTCAAGGTTTTGGTCACCTTCCTGCCCACGATCAAGCTGGGGGCTATCCTGAACAATAAATCGGTCCTCGCTTATCCGAAACAGCGTCGTCAGTGATATTAACGGATCGCGGGCCAGCTCCTTGCGAATCATGCTGAAATCCCACCCCAGCTCTTGAGCAAAAAGCAATATGGGCAAAGTATTTTCACGTATATCTATTGAAAAGTCCCTTGTGTTGTTCAATTCTGACATTTCCTCTGCAATCGTTTCAATCCTAACGCGATACTTTTTTGCTCCCAATTCAGATGGACTCTGAATCCTGAATTTCACTCGCGTCCTGGAGTCCGCCAGGTCAGCCAGTTTAGTATCTCGAACCTGCCAGGCCTCTTCTTTTTTCTCCTCTAAATTAGCTTTTACTGCTCCAACCTTAACAGCAAAATCATTGGAAGCACAGCGAGCCATAATGTCAACAGTCACTTCAAAATCGCTTTGCTCTTCCACCACCTCCGGCGCATCAATCTCGGTTATCGCTACATCATTCCAAGTGTCCGGGTCGCTACCCACACCTGTTATATAAACCGGCACTTCCGGCAGCCTAACATTCTGCACCAATTCGTCGCCGCCATCTGTAATCAAAATCGTGCCCATGTAGTTAGAAATATCCGGCTTATCTGCTATAGTAACTAAACACTTGCCTAAATCGGTTTCTCGAATCCCTGTGGCCAGCTGCTTATTCTTTTCAGGCTCGTGCACCTCACGGTCAAATTCCAAGGTATCAAAGTCTATGTAAGAAGAGCGCAGTCGCTGTGTGAGTTTTCCCAGCAGCTCATCTGCTCGTTTATCCCGGCTACGTTCTGGTTCATCTTCGAGCTCCATAGAAGATGACCTATCGACTAATACAAGAAACTTTTTATTTTCGCTGGGCCTTTGCATAACGCTCCAGACCGGATCAAAATATGCCAAAATCACCAGTAGTACTATTAGCACTTTGGGCACCAGCAAGATTACAGCTTCTTTGGTGGTATGTCGTCTTCGCTGCCGACGGTATAGAATAATCAGCCAGACCATCAAGCCCAGGATCAGTCCTGCTCCTAAGACCGGATTAAGATGTGTCTGCCACCTCAATATACCCATTAGCTTGCCCTCCGGCTGTACGTCCCTCTTGCCTCGTCCTTCGCGCCTCCCCTGACGACGGATGATGGGCGATGGATGAAGGACGTGGGAACTCCCAGCCAGCCTTCTGCCAACAGCGCCAGTGTCACCAGCAGAAGCAGCAACAAATATAACTCTATCGCTCTTGCCTGGCCTTTATGGTATTGTTCAAAGTCTTCCACCTCATCGTAGGGCAAAATCTTATGTACTATTCGACTCATGGCTGGAACTTCTGAACCTTCGACAAATTCATCCAATCCTTCTTTCTCTGACGCACGCACCGATACACAGTACTTGTTATTAGCCGTCTTTATCAAATATACTCCAGCTTTAGGAAAGGCTGGGATTTCTTGCTCTTTGCCTTTCCAGTCTATCGGATCGCCTACTAAAGAAAGAATCTCAACCTGCCCGCCTTGAGCTTTTATTCCACGTGGAGAATCACCAGCCACCAGTGATAATGCTTGTTCTTCTTGCGACGAACCACCCGATACCGCCATACGTTGCGCCATCATAACCAATAATCCTGTTGATGGCAGCGTATTCCAATGTGAGGCAAAAGCTGTGCCACTTACGTAAATGTTACCTTTACCCAGACTCCTATGTACAATTACCACTCGTCGCGGCGAGTCAACTCCTAAAAGCGATGTGAGCTCAGTCCCGGCGCGCCGGGGTTCCAGCGGGTAAAATACATACACACTACCAGGTTCTGGTTGTGAGCCTGATGTAACCTCGCGGATTCGCTGCCAGAAGGTAGTTGCATTGTCCAACACCTCCAGGTTAACGCCTCGGGGGTATACCTGGCGCTGCCTTATGCCCACACCGAGCCAATCTGGAAGCTGTCCAGAAAAAGCCCTTCGCCCGGATGTAATTGAAGGAATAACTAACAAATTGCCTCCTTGTTCTATGTACTGCTGCAGCCATGCTGAGCTTCCACTGGCCAGTTGTATCCCACCCCAGGTCATAACAACCAAAATCGGCTCTTTCTCAATGACCACATCTCTTAGCTGCTCCGGCAAGCAGAACTCTACGACCATACCAGTAAATTGCCCTTGGCCCGAAGGTGATAGAGCCACCGGTAGTACACCGAATTCTTCCGAATTGCCCCCAAACAAAATTGTTGCAGTCTCCTCGCATATTATTCCTATTCCTGCCTCATTGTCCGCAGAGAAACCATCGCCTTCGATCCAAGTCTTGATCCAGTGATATCCAGCCTCATCCAATTTCACTTCCAGTTCCACCGCCTTGTTTTTTCCTCCTGCTATCACCACGTTTTCTGTATTCTTGTGGCTAAGACTATCAATAGAGTTGATTCTGATATCGGCGGTAATATCTGAGTTGTTCTGCAGGACTAAGCCCACTGTATAAGGATGCTTAGGCAGAATCCTTTCTTCAGGAAATTGGACCGCCGTTATCGCCACATTAGCTTCATCCCGGATTTCGGGCTTGATCTTGTGAAAGTAGACTGTTATCGGCGAGCCGCCTATTTCAGCCCGCTCGGTATCTTTTGCCCAATCGGCCTGTTGCAGGTCGCTAAATACATGCACTGCTCCACTGCTTGTAGAGCTTGAATGAAGAAGTTTGAAAGCACGCGTCAGCGCACGGGAGGCATTTCCTGTCGCTTCGGTGGACCTGATTTTGTCAAGGCACGTCAAAAGAGACTCCTTGTCTGAATTTAGTGAGTCAGCTACCTCTACTGCCGGATCATCAACCAGCAACACAACCACTGCTTCCGAACCATCTTGGAGTGTGGAAATAAGCCTTCTGGCACCATCCACGGCACATTCGAGCTTGGTCTTATCATTATCATAGTCCGCGGTTGCGCTCATTGAGCCAGAGTTGTCCACTATAGCTACCACCGAAATATTGCCGACCAGGCCTGTAGAGGTCACAAATTTAGGTCGCGACAAAGCCAGCAGTATAAATGCAATTAACAAAATCCGCATCAAAAGAAGCAGCCATTGTCGAATTTTGCGATGCGAGTTCAGCTTTGGGTCGGTCCGATAGAAAAACATTAAGGTTGGGAAAACAACGGTGCGTTTTTTTTGCTTGAGAATAAAATGAAAAAGGACCGGCAATCCCGCCAGCGGTAGAAGATAAAGAAAGATGGGAGCTGGAAAAATCATACCATTCTGCTCCTTTGCACAATAGCGTCTACTACCTCGGTCCTGGTTTGGGCTAAGATATAGTCGGCCCGGATTTCCTGACAGCCGTCTCGCAACTGGTCGAGATAAAGATGCAATTGCTGAAGGTAGGTATCCCGTATCTGTCTAAAATCCACGGTTATTTTTTCTTGTGTCTCCAGCGAAGTGACATCGACCAGTCCCGTTATAGATATATTCATTTCCGACGGATCCAAGACGTGAAACAGCGTAACCTGTTTACCGTCATAATGAAGGTGATTGATACCCCGCAGTATGCTTTCCGGCTCGGCTAATAGGTCGGAGATGACAATCACTAATGCTTTGCCCTTGATCAATTCAGCCGCACTATGAAGTGCTGCTTCGACATTGCTTTTATTTCTTGGCTCAATTTTCTCGAGGCCCAATAGCATTGGTTTTAGTCCCGTAAAACTTCCTGATGGTTCGTAGTATTGCCGGATCTGGTCATCAAAGGTCATCAGCGAAACGGTGTCGCCTTGCTGAATCATTAGGTACATCAACCCTGCCGCCAGATAGCAGGCGTACTCGCTCTTTTTCATCGGGCCTGCCTGCTGATATTTCATACTTTCGGATATGTCGAGCATAATATAACAACGAATGCTTACATCTTCATGAAATCGCCGGATGACGTATTTGTCGCTGCGTGCATAAACCGGCCAATCAATCCGAGCAATTGGGTCACCGGGCACGTATTCACGGTACTCAGCAAATTCCACCGATGAGCCAAATGCAGGCGAACGGTGCAGCCCCTGACGGCTGCCGTCCATCGGCCGATGCACTGCTATTTCAACTCCACGTAGACGCTCAGCCATTTGTGGAAGAAGGTAGCGATAACCTGTAGATTCCGCCATACACACCTCCGGTGGTAACAGAAGTCAGAAGACGGAAGTCATAAGTTCTGTCCTCTGTCCTTTACCTTTACTCCGGCTCGCTTACAATCTCTAACAGTTTGCTGATCACTGCATCGGTATCGATTCCTTCGCTGGCCGCGGCGAAATTAAGAATCAGTCTGTGTCTTAATACAGGCAGCGCGTATTTGCGAATGTCATCGCACGAGACATTGAAGCGCCCGTTCAAAACCACATGTGCCTTAGCCGCGAATATCAGCGATTGGCCGGCACGAGGCCCACAGCCATAGCGTACAAACTTCTTGATTAACTCGGGAGCCTCATCTGACTGCGGTCGCGTTGCCCGGCATAACCGCGCTGCGTACTTAGCTACATATTCGCTAACCGGAACTTGCCTAACTAAATCCTGATACTTCAAGACTGACTCAGCGTCGAGAATGTCGTCAAGCATCTGTCCGTCCCGGCCGGTGGTCGATAACAGAATTTGCTGTTCTTCTTGCATGTTGGGGTAGTCAACTTTGATAAGCAAAAGAAACCGATCTAACTGCGCTTCCGGAAGCGGATAAGTACCCTCCAGCTCCAGCGGATTTTGGGTTGCCAGCACTAAAAAAGGTTCCGGTAACGAATGTGTACGGCCTGACTCAGTCACTTTGCGCTCCTGCATCGCTTCCAATAGTGCCGCCTGCGTCTTTGGTGGAGTACGATTGATCTCATCGGCCAAAAGCACATTGGTAAAGATAGGCCCCTTGTGGAAAACAAATCGCCTTTGCTGGCTTTTCTGATCTCTTTGAAGAATGTTTGTCCCCGTAATATCGGTGGGCATCAGGTCGGGCGTAAACTGAATCCGCTTGAAATCGAGCAGCATCGTCTGGGCCAGGCTGTATACCATCATGGTTTTTGCCAGTCCCGGCACCCCCATCAGCACACAATGTCCTTTGGCGAAAAAAGCCGTGAGGATCTGATCCAATACCTCTTTTTGCCCGACAATGACTTTGCCTACCTCATTGAGGAGGGTATCTTTGACTTGGGCTAATGATTCGACCGCTTCAATAGTTCCCTTTGTCCCTGAAGCGGTTCTCATCGACACAGCAGTAGAGCCATTTTTCTCGACAATCTGCCCGGAAGCTACATCAAATTTGCATCCACACTTGCACCGAGCTTTTTTGCCAGGCGTGACATGGGTTATCTCATATGTTCTGCCACACTTGGGACAAACTACAGTTGAACTCTCATCTGGCATAGTATACCCTTTGCACTGAGATATATTAAAAATCAAATATTAAAATGTAAAGTAAAGGAAGCCATATATAATTGGAAAATCAAAAATCAAAATGCAAAATGTAAAATTAAGGAAGTCATCATCCAGCAGAAATTTTCTGCTGGATGATTCCATAATTTTGATTTTTGAATTTTAATTTTTAAACTTTTCAAGTGCTGGATTCCACAATTTTAATTTTTAATCTTTGATTTTTACATTCCACTTTAGTGAGTCATAACGTACGCAATAATATTCATTCCCAACTGCTGGGCCCCAAATGGTTCATAGCCCTTTATCAGGGGGTAGTAAGCATCCAGCCAACCAGCTTCAATATCGTAAGGACTATACAGGACTCTTAGGTCACCGCCGATTGTCACACCCAATAAAAAGGGACGATTTTTAAGTTCCGGTTTATTCTTTGCCAACACAGGTGAATACCTCACCTCTCTAATTGGGAAAAGACTACTATAGAGATTATGATTCGCAGTGATAGGCTGTAGCTGGGCCTCAGGCAAAATCTTTGCCAGCTCCCGCCGCACTGCAATGTCAAATTTACTCAAGCCCAAGCCATTGTTTATCAAAAGCACACCTCCGTAATAAAGGTATCGCTGCAGGGCAGAGACCGCCTGGCCAGAAAAAGAGAAATCATCCAGGCCCGACATATACAGAAACGGATACGATGATAGATCATCTTTTTCCGGGTCTACTACCACGCGTTTTAGATTAACACGGATAGCAGTGTGCCACCTTAGCTTCATCAACAGCGCGGTTGCCCCTCCTGGATGTACATTCCAGAGGCCATCATGCTTGAGCTGGGCGAAAACAAACTCATCGGTTGGATTTTTCTCATCCGCCAGGCCGAAAACTTCCGGCCGACCTTCCAAAAGTCCCACCTCAGCGTAACCTACAATGTATGCAGCCAGGTTAAGCCCAATTTGATTAGCACTCTTTACATCGTAATAAACTGCTTTAGACAGCTTGTTAAGTCTTTGTAAATCACGATTCCATCCGCAGCCTAATCCATACTTAGAAATCAGCACACCTACCCGGCTACCAACATAAATACCCTCCAGCAACGGTTTGGTGGTTTTCTGATTTCTCGGATAAGTTACCTTCTCCACATCCACAAGCATGTGATAGATGGGATGATCAGCAGGAATCACTCGAAATCGGCATTCCGGAAAGGCCTGCAGGAAAACCTTTTTAGCCGAATCATAAAAGTAAGGCGACCCAGCAATCGAATCGCAGATAACCATACCACCGTTTAATATGTAATCGCGCAGCCCTTCTTTATGGGCGTCACTTAACCTTAATGCCCGCACTCCACTAAACAATAGTGCCGGCAGCTTCTTCGGGTCGAAATGAAAGTCATTAAGATTGACATTGTGCCAGTGGTATTTCAAATCCAGCGCTCGGGCACTTCCAACGAATCTTTCCATGTCCGAGGGGCACAAATTCCAGTCAGCGATTTTCATCTTCTGCCCACCGGAGTCAATAAAAGAAGCTGATTCGCCCCATATCACCTTTCCTATCAGATAATCCGGCTGCGGTGGCTTTTTGCGTTCGGTACGACGAAGAGGTGTGGCAGGTAATGGCAACGGCGGTAACGCCTCGGCTGCACTGATATGCTTACGCGGCGCCTTCGGGGGTGTTTTATTTCCTAAATAGACAAACCAATCGTTTTCGTCTGCCTGGACTGGCTCATAAGCCAAAACCATCGTCATAATTATTATCAAGGCAGGCCACAATTTAATAGCTGTTGTTCTTTTTATCCCCATCACGTTTACCCTCAGAAAACTATTTCAAAATAAGGATACAATCACTTCGATTAGCGCAATCAACTTAATTATAACCGATTTTAAGGAAAATTCAAAGCATTTATATATAACAACCTTAAAAAAACTGAATCTATATATAAACACAACCTGCTGCAAAAAAAGCAGTTACACAGATGCGACTACGATTATGCAACTCACATTATCCGGTGCAGCCAATTGCTATGGCTTGATTTAACCAGTTGCGATAAGATTTCTTTATAGTTAAGATAAATGGCCAAAACAATCTAAAAAGGAGAAAATAGAATGGACAAACGAGATTATACTCGCCGTGATTTTTTGAAAAAATGTGCAGCAGTCGGATTTGGCAGCGTTTTGCTGTCGAATCGGGCGTTGGACGCTCGCCGAAGTCGCAAGCACCTCAACATTGTTTTCGTTCTCATCGATGACTTTGGATGGATGGACTTCGGTGCCAACAATCCCCATTGCTTCTATGAGACGCCCAACATTGATCGCTTGGCACATTCGAGCACAAACTTTACTGATGGCTATGCCGCCAATCCGGTGTGCAGCCCGACACGATATAGCATTATGACGGGCAAGTATCCCTCCCGCATTGATGCGACCAACTGGTTTAGCGGCAAGCGCTCCGGCCGATTCAATCCCGCCCCGCTCAATGATAAAATGCCGATTCAAGAACTTACTTTAGCCGAGGCACTGAAGGAATATGGCTACAAAACGGCGTTCATCGGCAAGTGGCATCTGGGCAGTGAGGAGAAATATTGGCCTGAAAACCAGGGATTTGACGTGAACGTTGGTGGCTGGGCGGTCGGCTCACCCCGCGGCGGCTATTTCGCCCCCTTTGATAATCCGCGGCTTGGCGACTACCCAGAAGGTTCACACCTTCCTAAGGTCTTGACCGATGAATCATTAAGACTGCTGGAACAATACAGAGACGAGACTTTTCTGCTCTATCTGGCCTTTTACTCTGTTCACACTCCACTTCAAGGCCGCGACGACCTGATAGCTAAATACAAAACCAAACGGGAAAGACTACTGGATGCTGACGAGATGGAATTTGCCACAGAGGAACAGATCTGGCCGGTAGAGAAAGAACGCCAGGTGCGCATCCGTCAGTGTCACGCCGTTTATGGAGCAATGGTTGAGGCCATGGATGAACAGATCGGTCGGGTACTGGACAAGCTTGAGAAACTGGGCATCGCAGATCACACGGCTGTCATTCTCATGTCTGACAATGGCGGATTGTCAACCAGCGAAGGCTTACCGACGTCTAATCTGCCTCTTCGTGGAGGCAAGGGCTGGCTGTACGAAGGCGGTATCCGCGAGCCCTTCCTGATATGTTGGCCTGGTGTGACAGAGCCCGGTTTGCAGTGCGACGTTCCAGTGATCAGTACTGATTTCTACCCAACCATCCTTGACATGGCCGGCCTACCCATGAAACCTGACCAGCACTTGGACGGTGTATCGTTGGTGCCGTTGCTGACGGGCAGTACGAGGATTGATCGAGACGCTATCTATTGGCATTATCCGCATTACTCCAACCAAGGCGGCTTCCCCGGAGGTGCGATTCGCATGGGCGACTGGAAGCTCATCGAACGTTTCGAAGATGGCCAAGTGCATCTGTATAATCTCAAGCTGGACATCGGAGAACGTGAGGATCTGGCGTGCGAATACCCGGAACGCGTCGATCAGATGCGCAGCAAGTTACACGCCTGGTATAAGCAGGTCGATGCGAAATTCCTGCAACCCAAGGGCGATAATCAACACCCATGGCGCCCGGAATAGGTCAGCACAGATGTTTACTTCCACTCTGCTGCCATGACACTGGCCAAGACAATCTAAAACGGAGAAAATAGAATGGACAAACGAGATTATACTCGCCGTGATTTTTAAAAAAATGCGCAGCAATCGGAGTTGGCGGCGTTTTGCTATCGAATCAGGCGTCGGA
>CAYNKI010000102.1:0-1472 GCA_964397675.1 uncultured Pirellulales bacterium | reverse complement strand
ACCGAATATATAGTCGGCAAGAACAAAAAGCTGCTCTGTCCACCCAACGCGTTATGGATGGAACTTGATGAGATCACTATTGCCGAAGCGCTTAAATCAACTGGATACACTACATGCCATATTGGCAAGTGGCATCTGGAAGCTTATCAAACGGCATGACCCCGATGTATCGGGATTCGAGCTGTTTAATCTAAAAGACGACCTTTCAGAGAAAAATGACTTATCAGATAAAATGGCGGAAAAAACCAAAGAGCTTGATGCAAAATTGAGCGATTGGCTTGAAGCTATCGGCGCCAAACTGCCTATACCAAATCCAGATTATAACCCAGATGCCAAATAAAAAAAGTGAAAGGTAGTAATGGTGTGCTAAGCACACCCTGCCTCACTAATATACAGCTCGCAAGCCCTTTTCCTTGACTTTATCTATTAACGACCTTAGCTCTTGTAATAACACTTGTAATTGCTCAGTACTCTCGAGTGTACTTTCGTACAAACGTCCATCGTTAACGAGTCTGGAAACAGTTCCTTGACCGGTGTTTACCTTCTCTAATATTAGTCGCAGTTGTGATGTCGCTTTGCTTAACTCTTCACTTGTTTTAATAAGGGATGCAGCGATATCTTCTGCTTTAGTATCAGCATTTTGCAGAGTTTGAGAGCCGGTAACGGCAAATTTTCGGAATTCTTCTACCATCAGATCAGCTTGCTGAATAGACTTCTTAGCCTGCTGCATAGTTATCGTAGCCTGCCGCGATAGCTCGGACAGATTAGCCAAAGTTTTTTTGAGATTTTCTTTAGTATTTGGGTCGCCAACGATGTCGTTGGTATTGTTTATAAGAGCCTTTATACCCGTAATTAGTTCGTCCAATTTTTTCTGACTTTCTTCTGGAAAGAACTCACTGGTCATGCCGGTCGAGCCTTGTAACAAACTGCCATTTTCCAGAAATTTCGTTATTTGCTTATTAGGCTCTGGTAGAGGAGCTTTGATTTCTATATAGCTGCTGCCAAGTCCACGTGTCATCAATTTGACCTCAGAATTATAGGGAATATTGACGTATTTTTTGTCGATATTGAGCACAACCACTGTTTGATGGTATTTAAGACTTGTCTTTTTGCCATTACGTATTTCGGGACGGACCTCAGGAGACATGACCTTTGTAACTCTGCCGATTTGATAGCCACAAAATCGCACAGGCGTATCCTTGTCCACTCCTGGTGCTGTTGGGAATTGGACAAACACCTCAAAAGATTTCCACCTACTGGCCCACCCTGGTAAATCGCGGAACTCAAATATAAGCCATACTAGCGCAGATATGGCCACTATCACAAAAATGCCTACAATAATGTTGCGTCTTCTTTGGATAGTTTCGTAGTCACTCACTATTCACTTCCTTTCCCGCTACGGCCTGGGCCCTTCCGACTACGGCACGCTCTCGTCTCGGCGAAGGCCCGAGCCGGAGCGGGGCCGCCGTGAC
>CAYNKI010000101.1:0-12241 GCA_964397675.1 uncultured Pirellulales bacterium | reverse complement strand
CGCTAGAACGGTCGGCGCGATAGCAGGCATCGTCTCAACCCTCGGCATGCTGGCGTACCTGGTCAAAGGCGTAGGCCTGTTCCTTTCGATGTTCTTCCCCTTCACACCACTGCAGTGCTCTCTGATCATGATCGGCGTCGCGACACTATACACCGTTATCTCAGGTTTCTACGGAGTCGTTTACACCGACCTCTTCCAGTCGCTTATCATCCTGGGCGCGGTCATCGGTATAACCACGATGGCGATACTTAAACTGGGCAGCTCCGAGGAACTTGTCGCACTGTCCCAGGAAGTCACCGGCAACTCGGGATGGATCACATCGAAGCTAAGCTGGGAAACCCAGATGCCCAAGGGCTACGAGATGTACAGGCACCTGATGATCTTCGCGATGTTCTATCTGATGAGGAACATCTTTTTCGGGATGGGTTCAGGTGGCGAGCCGAAATATTTCGGCGCAAAAAACGACCGTGAATGCGGCACGCTCACATTCCTGTGGACATGGCTGATGATGTTCCGCTGGCCCATGATGATGGCGTTTGCGGTCCTTGGCTTATTTCTGGTTAAAGATATTTTCCCCGACCAAAGTGTACTGACCCAGGCGGCGGAACTTATAAAAACCCATTTCCCCGATATCGAACAAAGCCGCTGGGCCGATATCACCGCCGGGATAACACTAAACCCGGAAAATTATTCTCCCCAACTCGTGGATGGCCTAAAAGCAATACTGCAGGACGATTGGCAGAATAAACTGCACCTGGTCAGCTTCGAAGGAACGGTAAACTCCGAAAGAATTCTCCCCGCGGTTATCCTCTTCAACATCCCCGCAGGATGCAGAGGTCTAATACTGATAGCATTGATCGCCGCCTCCATGTCGACTTTCGACTTCATAGTAAACATGACCGCAGGCTACTTCACACGTGACATCTATCAAAGATACATCAGGCCAAAAGCAACCAACAAGGAACTGATCTACGCAACATGGGTATTCATATTCGCACTGGTGGGTACGGGCTTTTTGTTCGGCTACAGCGTAAAAAGCATTAACGATATATGGGATTGGTTCATCATGGCGCTCGGCGGGGGACTCGTTGTCGGCATGACTCTTAGATTTTACTGGTGGCGATTCAACGGCGGGGCATTTGCGATCGGAACGGCGATCGGCATGATCGGAGCGGTTGCGATCAGGTTCGTAACAAATAATCTTGCTCCTGATGCAACCTTGATGATCGCTAATGTATTTTCTCCTGAAACTCTTGAGACAATTGAAAATGTGTTCCTGTTAAAAATCTTAAATTTTGATTTCCTCTGGTTCCTCGTTGATCCGAGGGGGCAATTTTTGCTTACGATGGCGATCGGCTTTGTCGGCTCGATCTTTGGAACTTATGTCACTAGGCCTACGGACAGGAAAGTGCTGGAGCACTTCTACCAGACCACTCGCCCCTTCGGCTGGTGGAAACCTCTGAAGGATTGCCTGCCCGCAGACGTACAGAAGAGAATGAAAAAGGAACATTTCTACGATGTGATCTCACTGCCATTTGCGATCGTGTGGCAGGTGACGCTCTTTCTGCTGCCGATGCAGCTTATCATCCGTTCATGGCACGCATTCTTTGTCACGCTACCGATCTTTATTATCAGCCTGATCGGGCTGTATCTGTTCTGGTATAAACAATTACCGGAGACAAACTACGAAAAAGAATATGAGAAAACTATAATTTTTTAAGGGCAATAAAATGAAGGCAAACAGACGCAATTTTGTTAAATGGTCGCTTGGAGGAATTGTTGCTAGTAGTTATTCGGCAACTGTTATGACTGAGGCAAAACCTGCACGATCCAGGAACTCCTTAGCCGGCAATGCTAAAAGGAAGAATGTCTTATTTATTATCGTCGAAGACCTCAAAAATGTATTAGGCTGTTATGGAAATCCGCTTGTCAAAACCCCTAATATCGACAGGCTCGCTAAAAAAGGTCTGAGGTTTGATCGCGCTTACTGCCAATACCCGGTATGTAATCCGAGTAGGTCTTCCTTTATGACCGGATTAAGGGTTGACTCGATAGGCATCTATAACAATGTCATGCCGTGGTCAACAAATCTGTCAGGATGCACAACTCTGCCAAAATTATTCAAAGAAAATGGATATTACACAACACGCTTGAACAAGGTATTCCATGGCATAAACGAGCACGATGATGTTGAGGCGTGGAGTGAAACTTTTAATATGGGAACAAAACCCATCGGCACAACAGGCGAAGGAAGAAATATGACCGCAGGTGTAGTCAAATGGTGTAGCTGGCTTGCCGCTGAGGGCACAGATGAAGACCATCAGGACGGAATGATGGCAACAAAAGCTATAGAGCTTCTGAGAGAAAACAGAGATAAACCATTCTTTGTAGCGTTAGGATTTGCCAAGCCTCACGATCCATTTGATGCTCCGAAGAAATATTTTGATCTGTATCCACTGAACGAACTTATGCCACCGGTGGTTCCAGAAAACAGATCACATGAGACCGAATATACGATCGCAAGTTCATGGAAGGAATCTTTTGATAAATTTACTCTACAGGACAAACGGGAATACTTGAGAGCATATTATGCTTGTGTGTCCTTCATGGATGCACAGGTAGGCAGGGTACTTGATGAGTTGGACAGACAAAAACTATGGCAAGATACTGTAGTGTTGTTTGTTGGCGACCATGGTTACAATCTTGGTGAACACCACTGGTGGAATAAGAATGTCTTATTTGAAGATTCCACAAGGGTACCAATGATAGCCGTTGTAGAAGGTGAAACTAAACCTGATTCTGTATGTGATAAATTTGTTGAACTGGTTGACCTCTACCCGACTTTCGCAGACCTTTGTGGCCTGAAAGTCCCTGATAACCTGGAAGGTGTTAGTTTTAGACCTCTGTTAAGTAAGCCCGAGCAAAGATGGAAAAAAGCTGCTTTCACTCAGGTTAGAAGGCGCGGCAACCTAAATGGCATGAGCATTCGTACAAAACGCTGGCGGTACATCGAGTGGGATAACGGCAAACTCGTAGCAAGAGAGCTCTATGACCACGCAAGCGATGCGGGTGAATATCGCAACCTTGCTGAACTGCCTGAATTTACCGATGTCTGCGCCGAATTGAGTGACATCCTCAAAAATGGCGCGAACAAAATTGAATAACTTTGTAAGCGAAACTAAAAACACAATTAGTAAGGATCTTTTTCAAACAATGAGTATCATACCTGGCATTGGCCAGATCAAAGAGAATTCAGGTTTTATCAAAATTAGTAACTGCAGTGATGGTTTTTATAAAACTGGCGCTGGTGGTGTCCTCCAGATACTCTCGACCGGCGACAAAAAGATCGAGTTCATTGTCTTTGAGGATAAGACCATCGCTTATGTTAAAAGCGCAATGGGCTATCCAGCATATTACCCGGTTCATGATGTCAAGATCGAGAAGCCTTTAAAAGCGATTCTCATGGATCTTGATGGCACTACAGTTAGAAGCGAAGAGTTCTGGATCTGGATAATACAACTGACCACCGCCTCATTACTCGACAATCCCTCGTTCGAATTTGAAGACGCCGACCTACCATTCGTATCAGGACATAGCGTCTCAGAGCACCTAAGGCACTGTATCAAAAAATACTGTCCTGACAGAACTGTGGAAGAGGCGAGAAAACTCTATTTTGAGCACACTCACAGAGAAATGCAGGCTATCACGGATGGCAAGGGGAGGAAAAACGCTTTTGTACCCTCGCCGGGAATAAAAGACTTCCTTCTCGAACTAAAAGAAAAAGGTCTAAAGATCGGACTTGTCACTTCCGGTTTGTATGAAAAGGCCTATCCCGAAATTCTCTCAGCCTTTCAGACTCTTGATATGGGAAAAGCTGAGGATTTTTATGACGCGATAATCACTGCAGGTTTCCCTCTTCGCAAAGGCTCTTGCGGAACATTAGGCGAGCTCACACCCAAACCACATCCCTGGTTATATGCCGAGGTCTGTCGAGTCGGATTAGGCCTTGATTTCGACCAGAGGCACCACGTCGTTGGTATTGAAGACTCAAGCGCCGGTATTGCTTCTATCAGGCTTGCTGGATTTGCTGCGATCGGCATCAAAGACGGCAACATTATCGAGGGCGGAGCTTTGGGGCTCTGTAACCATTTCTGCAATAACTTTGAAGAAGTTCTTAAGATTATTTTCTGAGAAATGGAAGAATTCAATGAAAATTTTAATTTCTAAAGCTCTACTCACAAGTTTTGTTTTTCTTGTTGGTTGTGTTTCCGCTGCTGATAATAAGATAGAGAAATTTGACCTTACTTACGATCAAGTCATTGAAAGAACCATGCACCCTTTCACGGGCCAGTCTAATCCAGGCGTCGATACTTCGACTCTTCATGGAAAGGTTGTTTGTGGTTATCAGGGCTGGTTCACTTGCCCTGGAGATGGCTCTGGCATGGGCTGGTTCCACTGGGGAAAACCTTTCGCCGCTCCCAGTGATGAATTCGGACCGGGTGTCTGTTCGATCGACATGTGGCCTGACATGTCGGAATACAATGAAGAGGACAAGGTTGCAACTCCTTTCAAGCACGCTGACGGATCCACTGCCTACATCTACAGTTCGATGAGTCCAGGCGTCGCGGACCTGCACTTTAAATGGATGAAAGAATACGGAATCGACGGAGCATTCATCCAGAGATTCGCCGCAAATACTTTTAAGCCTTTCGAATTCAATAATGTAAATGTCGTCTTCGCCAACTGCCGAGCTGCCGCCAACAAGTACGGCAGAACTTACATCTTAATGTACGATCTAACCGGCACCACCGCAGAACAGGTCGATCACATCATAAATGATATCAAACTGATGATTGACAAAATGGGCCTTGCCAGGGACCCGGTCTACCTGCACCACGGGGGTAAGCCGCTGATCGCACTATGGGGCTGCGGCTTCAATAAAAGAGAATATGACTCGCTCGATGTTGCCAGGATCATCAAATTCCTAAAAGAGGACCCGGTCTATGGCAAATTCACCGTCATGCTTGGAGTACCGACCTATTGGCGAATAGGGAAAAATGATGCCCTCGAAGACAAGAACTTAAAAGAAACCATGAAAATGGCCGACGTCGTCTCCCCTTGGTCGATAGGTCGATTCAGGACCATCGAAGACACATACGAGCTCGCAACGCCAATGTGGAGCGAAGATGTAAAATGGTGCAAAGAACACAACCTCGATTTCCTGCCCGTCGTATTCCCGGGCTTTAGCTGGTTTAACATGCACGGAAATAACTGGAACTCCATCCCGAGACTGAAAGGTGACTTCTACTGGAAGATGTTCCTGGCAGCGAAAAGATCCGGCGCGGGTATGGCTTACGTCGCGATGTTCGACGAGCTCGACGAATCGACCAACATCTTCAAATGCACGAATGATCCGCCAGTCGGAGAATCAAAGTTTCTTACCTATGAAGGCCTGCCGAGTGACTATTACCTCTGGCTCACAGCCCAGGGATGTAGGCTTATTAGAGGAGATATTCCGGTAACGGAGAAACAACCCGATAGAAGATAATCCGTGCTCGGTGAGCTTGATGGCCATCTATCCCACACTCGTCGAATGCTGCGGTCTGCCTGTAGATACCGATCTGGACGGTCCTCGTTTTCATGTTTTGGGATTTCAGCAGGCCGTACGACCGTAGTGTGATGCTCCCCTATGACGAGCTGGACAGCTTCGTGATCATCAACCGCCAGTGGCGTTATGTTTCTTATTAATGCCTGCAATAGCAGCAATAACGCTCCAACTGAGCCGTAACATAACATTAATTTCTTGATTTCCGCATTTCCTTGTTATAGAGTACGCCGATTATGTCTAAAAAGAATAGAAATCTGCATCTTATCTGTAATGCGCATATCGACCCTGTCTGGCTCTGGGAATGGCCCGAAGGGGCAGCCGAGGCGATATCGACGTTTCGCACGGCGGCCGAACTTTGCCAGAGCGAAGAATCATTTGTTTTTAACCATAACGAAGTAATCCTTTATAAATGGGTGCAGAGATATGAGCCAGAGCTTTTCAAGCGGATTCAAAAGCTGGTCAAGGCCGGTAAGTGGCATATTATGGGCGGGTGGTACCTTCAGCCAGACTGCAATATGCCCAGCGGCGAATCCTTTGTTCGCCAGATTTTGTTGGGCAGGGCTTATTTTAAGAAATATTTCAATGTAACACCTACGACGGCAATAAATTTCGATCCCTTCGGACACACCCGCGGGCTTGTGCAAATACTTGCGAAGTCAGGGTACGACTCATACCTATTCGGCCGACCGGAGCCCAGGAATTGTCCTTTGCCTTCGGACAATTTCATCTGGGTCGGCTATGACGGCTCTGAAATATTTGCCCATCGTTTTGAGTTTCCCTACATCTCCAGAGGCGGTAAAGCACGGGAAAAAATCGAAAAATGGCTTGAGAATAACAGCGACAAAGAGCTTGGCATGGTCTTGTGGGGTGTCGGCAATCACGGCGGTGGTCCATCGAAAATAGACCTGCGCAATATAAACAAGCTTATCGCCTGCACAAAAGACTATAATATATGTCACTCCACACCTGAAGCTTACTTTAAGCAACTAAAGCGCCTCAGAAACGAGTTACCCAGGCACAGTAAAGATATTAATCCCTGGGCGGTGGGATGTTACACATCACATATTCGCATCAAACAAAAACATCGGCAGCTCGAAAATGAGATTTACAGTTTGGAGAAAATGGCCTCAGCAGCAGCCGTTCAGGGATTGATGAGGTATCCTTACGAACAAATCCATGAGGCGCTTTGTGACCTTATGACAAGCCAGTTCCACGACATTCTGCCGGGTTCTTCCATTGAAGCTGTTGAAGAAACTTCTTTAAGAATGCTTGACCATGGTCTCGAGATAGCTGCCAGAGAAAATACTCGTGCTTTTTTCGCCTTGGCCAGTGGGCAACCGAAAGCTCAAAAAGGCAAAATCCCTGTTTTGGTTTATAACCCCCATCCTTTCAGAGTAAAGACGCTCCTTGAGTGTGAGTTTAATCTTGCGGATGTATCGGCCAAGTTTACCGATGTGAAGGTCTTCCACAAGAACAGACTCATACCTTCCCAGGTGGAGCAGGAAGCCAGCAATCTTCCTGTCGATTGGCGTAAGCGGGTGGCTTTTGTAGCTGAGCTTGAACCGAGCCAAATGAACAGATTTGACTGTCAAGGCGAAGTTACCGGCAAAAAGCCTGTCTCTGCTCTAAGAGCAAAAAAGGGCAAGATTGTTTTCAAGACTAAAGACCTTAAAGTCGTTGTCAATACGAGGACAGGCTTTGTTGACAGGTACAAAGTGCGCGGCCGTGATTGTGTCGGGAAAAAAGCTTTCGAGCCGATTGTAATCAAGGACATTGAAGATTCCTGGGCGAAAGAAGAAAAGAGATTCAGAGATGTCGCGGGTAGATTCAAGCTTATGGACAGACAGCAAGGTTCGAAATTTTCCGGTCTTCCTTTGGATGGGCCCGGAATGAAGCTTGATTCTGTCCGCGTAATTGAAGATGGCCCGGCAAGAAGTATCATTGAAGTGGTTCTCGCATACGGACAGTCGTCTATTTGCCAACATTACAAGCTGCCGAAATTCGGGACGGAAATTGAGGTCCAGACACGAGTTTGCTGGAACGAGAAAACGCGAATGCTCAAACTCTCAGTTCCAACTATTGGCGATGATAATAAATATATTGGCCAGGTGGCGTATGGCGTCGGTGAACTTCCGTGTGACGGTGATGAAGCAGTAGCACAGAAGTGGGTTGCTGTCATATCCCAAAAGCGGGATTTTGCTTTAACCTGCATAAACGACGGCATATACGGGTCAGATTTTTCCAAGGACGGGCTGCGATTGACGCTGCTTAGGTCTGCTGCTTACGCCTCAGACCAGTGGCCAAATATATCTCAGGACCGCTTTCTGCCGAGAATGGAGCAGGGCCAAAGCTTGTTCAGGTTCTGGTTTAATGGCGGTAGAGTCAGAGAAAGACTTGAGAGAATTGATCGCGAGGCTTTGGTGAAAAATGAAAAGCCCTTCGTTGTGCCGTTTTTTCCTTCGGGGCGAGGCAAAAAGCCAAAG
This sequence comes from uncultured Pirellulales bacterium, assembly GCA_964397675.1. Classification (GTDB taxonomy): domain Bacteria; phylum Planctomycetota; class Phycisphaerae; order Sedimentisphaerales; family Anaerobacaceae; genus CAYNKI01. Next base: position 4,150 of record CAYNKI010000101.1, on the reverse strand, counting down.
CCTCTGGCGGTTCTAAATGATAATGTAGTTCAGATTACTGCCATTAAACGTGCTGAAAGCAATAATGATCTAATAATTAGGCTTTTTGAGCCGATAGGCAAAAGTAGAAAGATTAAGCTGTCTTTGCCTTTCATGAATAAAAGAATACCGGTTACATTGGGAGGATTTGAGATAAAGACTTTGAGAATCAACCTTAGAACAGGGAAAACAATAGATAGCGATCTTCTCGAAAGACGGATGCGAAAAGAATTGCCAATTTGACTAAGTAAATCGTATTTCATGTTATTACACTATCCCATTCTATGACGGAGAAAAGAAAATGAAAATAGGTTTATTAGGACACTCTTTTTATCCGCATAGGCTCAAGTAATATGTATCCAAAGATAATTTCATGAGGAAAACCGAACATGGACAGGATAAACTTCTTGCTTTGTCTGTTGGTGTCATGCGCTTCTGCTCAAGGATACCAAGCCACCATTTATAGAGGTTCGTTTGGCGTGCCCCACATTAAAGCTGAAAGCCTTGTCGATGCCGCTTTCGGTGACGGCTATGCCCAGGCTGAAGATCGCTTGCCGCTTCTCATGGGGAACATACGGATGGCAAATGGCACGCGCGCAGCCGCAGGCGGGAGAAGATTCGTGCAGCAGGACTACATGTCACGGCTTACCGGTGCGCGAAGATTCGCCTACCAAGGGTGGGATCAACAGTCTGGTGAGATGCGCTCAGTTTTCGAGGCATTTGCTGCCGGGGTAAACAGATTCATTGAAGAGCATAGAGATCAGCTATCTGATGTTGTTTCACCCGTTGAGCCACAGGAAGTCCTTGCGTTGATACTATACGCCGGGCTCGGCCGACAGTTCAGTCAGGCAAGAAAAGATCGTGCCGGAGAAGGACGCGTTCCAATTGCCGGTGAAGGGGGACCGAGAAGGTCAGGCGATCGATCCAACGGATGGGTTCTCGCCCCCTCACGCTCCGCATCCGTTCATCCCATTGTTCTCACCGATCCGCACACTCCCTGGGTGGGAATCAACCGTTGGTACGAGAAACACTACATTACACCCCAGGTCAACATTTACGGAGGATCGATGACAGGGATGCCAATATTTATATATGCTACTACTGATAATGTCTCCTGGTCGCTCACCCGGAATCCCGGAGATCGAGGTGATTGCTTCAAGGTGAAACTTAATCCGCGTAAAGCCGAACAATATTTTCTTGATGGGCAACCGACGGACCTCAAAAAGATTGAGGAGACTATCGAAGTAAGAGGATCAACTCCTGCGAAGCGTGTAATTTATGAGACTGTACATGGCCCCGTTTTCGCTCGTGAAGGAAATGCAGCTTTCGCTGCAGGTATGAGTTTGTACTCAAGTGACGTTGGCTGCGAACAATTGCTCCGGATGGTTTTGGCCGGGGATGTAAAGGAGTTCAGCAGAGCTCTTTCTATGCGTCAGTTGGATGGGGCAAACATATTCTGTGCCGATGTCAAAGGCAACATATTCTACGGCTGGGCAAACCGCCTTATGATACGTAACGACAAATATAACTGGGAAAAGACAGTTGATGGTTCTACGAGTAAAACTCTCTACGGTGGAGTCCTTGCCTTCGAGAAGATGCCGCAGTCAATGAATGATGCAGGTGGCTACTACCAGGCATCGAATGGGGCGGACTGGATGTTGGAGGAGGGCGCATGGGGATTGAAACCATCAGATTTCCCGAAATGGTTGTTGTCGATGAGAAACAGGAAGTATCTTTCAGCCCGCCCTCAACGGGTAGTTGATCTGCTGCGCAGTCGGTCCAGGCACACTCTTGAACAGTCCAAAGTGATGGCGCTCGACACGCGTGTTCTGGCAGCCGAGTGGATAATGCCTGTGCTGGAGCGTGCGGTCAGCGAACTCGGCGATGATGATAAACCGCAGGTTGGCGAGGCCATGAGCATTTTGCGCCGCTGGGTGAAGAACGGCCCAACAGCCACTATAACCTCGAGGGGATATTCGATTTTCCGGGAGATATGCGCGCAATTAGGCCGCGGAAGTAACCTGGTGGATGCTCGTAATATTCTGGGATTACCTGAAAGTGTGAACAAGCTGCCCTTAAAGAGTCTAAGGCAGCTTCATTCTGCTCTTGTCAAGGCAGTGAACCAGCTTCTTAAACTCTACGGGACTGTTTCTGTGGAGTGGGGCAGAATAAACGTTGTCGAGCTTGCCGATGGCAGACAGTTTCCTTGTGGAGCGGGTGATGCCGTAACTCAAACGCCCTGGCAAGGAACTCAGAATCTAAGGGGTAAGGACGGCAAGTGGCGAGTGAACGGTGGCTCAGATTTTATGATGCTGACTGAGCTGGGCAATCCTCCTACGATTTACACACTCGTACCCTATGGTCAGAGTGATGATCCCAAGTCACGACACTTTGCTGATCAAACTGAACGCTGGACAGAAGGCCGGTGGAAACGAGGGTGGTTTACTCTGGAGGATGTCAGGCGAGACTCCGAATCAAAAAAGGATATCTCAAATTAATGTAATCCAAACAATGAGTAAGATAATGAAGCACATTTTCGAGTTACTGTTTGTTTTCCTGTTTGTAGCTTCGGCGACTGCGTCGTCATCTGATAATGATCTATCTCGCCAATTTGAAACACTCAGAGATCTTTTCCAAAATGATGCGCCTATTACGATTGACCGGGTACTCCACACGCGAGAGGAAGCCAGGGTTGAGCCATGCCAGTTCCATCCAGGCAGAAGTATGCGGCAGATAAGGCTGGAGTTCACCAGTCAGGTTTATCGAGGTGTTGAATGTAGACACATAGCATTGATGTTACTGCCTTACCCTGAGATTTCCTGGCACGCGAAAGGAATCGCAGCTATCATTTTAGGAGGTGGGATATTCCCCGCTGATGACATTGACCATGATTGGGTAGAGTCTGTTGTGGTGGATTTAGGAATTCCCTGTCTCGTGATTCAGAGTGCTTTTAATCCCAAGGTATTCGGAGCCAGGAATCAAGGCGAACTCATGTCATTCGGAAATCGCACATTCCTCGAAACCGGGGATCCTCGTGAAGCAGGCTACTATGCGCTGGCACGAATCTTCTCCGCTGCTGCAACTGTCGCAGAGCATTTGCCCGAACTAAATGCTAAGCGTTTCATTACCACTGGCAGCTCAAAAGGCGGGATGGCCTCGCTCATCGCCTGTGGTGGTGATCCTCGAATCGTTGGAAGTTTCCCCACGGCGTGGAACGCTGGAAACGCCACGCGCTTTCTGCAACTCAAAGGTCAGCGCTGGGGATGGGATGTCAAGCCCAAGGAAACCGGGCCAGCAGGAGAAACAGCACGTAGAGCCCTCGAGAACCTGAGTACTCCACGGGGCAAGGAGTACTTCAGGCTCTTCGATCCTCACGAATGGGGCACTCTGCTCGAGGGTAAGTTTGTCATGCCGGTGGTGGGAACAAACGATCCCCTTTTCCACCTTCTGACAGACCAATTCTATTTCGATGAACTCAAGTGTAAGCGTGCTTTCTTACGGGTGCCCAATTATGGCCACGGACGTCTTGCTCCACAACATGCGACAGCATGGAAATTCGCTGTTTCTGCAGCTTTACTTGATCGCCAGGTGCCGTCAATCCGAGTGGAGACCAAGAGACAGAATAGGAAAGCTGTCATCTTAGCGACGGTGCGTAACATCAGCAGGCTTCAAGAATTGAGGCTCTTCTACGCAACTGATGCTACAGGCGACTATCGTAAGGCGAAGTGGAGATCACGTAAAGTGAATCAGACTCCAATCATAGGCCGAAGAACCTCAATAGCTACATTGGAGCTGCCATCCAAGGGCGTGCTGGCTGTCTTTGCACAGCTCATAGACGAAAATGACCAATGCAGGGGAATCATTAGTTCTAATATTGTTGAAGTCGGTGATCCGATTATTCAGCCCCTGAATCAATAGACGAACCGACCAGAATTCACATGGCCACCCGCGTGATGGTTAAGCGAAATAAAGCTGTGATATTGTTATCAATGAACTTTCCCCTGCTGGCCTGACCAGGTCAGCCACCATCAGATCATTCATTCCATACCACTGTCGGGGATAATATAGACGGGGGTAGAACTAGTGCTCTTTCACACCTCAATTGATGGATAGAGTCTTTTAAGTTTGATCC
>CAYNKI010000100.1:0-12344 GCA_964397675.1 uncultured Pirellulales bacterium | reverse complement strand
GACACATACCTGAATATTCTCTTTTCAAAGAGCAATTATTGGAATTACGCTGTTTCTCAGTGGTCCGACGCCCGCTTGACAAGCGCAAGTACATCCTTTTCCCAAGCTGCCAATTCTGACTTCATTGCCACAACTTTTTCTGGATGTTGTTTAGACAAATCGTTGTTTTCGCCGATATTGTTGTCCAGGTTATACAACTCGAGTTTCTTTTCGTTCATGTACAGTTTCCAGGGTCCTTTGCGCACAGCTTTCTGCTGTCGCATTCGCCAGAATAGAGTTCGTTTAGGCAGTGGTTTGTTTTCGAAAAGTAGGGGAAGAATGTTTATCCCGTCAAACTCAACATTTCCGTTCTTTGGAGCATCTACGAGTTCAAGCAGAGTTGGAAAGATATCCATTGTCATTGTGGTTTGGTCGGTGACAGTTCCGGCCTGTATTCGTCCGGGCCAGTACGCGATGGCAGGTACGCGGTGACCGCCTTCGTATAATTCGCCCTTTTGCCCCCGAAGTGATCCATTGCTGGAAATGTTATGGTAACTGCGGCCGTAGTTAAGGTATCCGCCGTTGTCTGAGGCAAAGATGACGAGTGTCCACTGATCCAGATCTAGGCGTTTCAATGTCGCAACGATCTTTCCGACGCTTCGGTCAATCGCCTCGACCATGCTTTTGACATATAGGCTGACGTTATTCTTATCCTTGATTTTGCCCCACTTGTCATTCCAATAATCCTGCCCCTTAACGCGATGGGCCGGGTTATTTGGTCCTTGCCATGGGAAATGGATCGCCAGGTGAGGGACGTATAGAAAGAAAGGCTCATCTTTGTGTTGCTCGATGAACCTGACACTGTGGCGTGTAATTAGGTCAGCGGTATAGCCGGTTTCCATCTCGAGTTTTTCATTGTGCCACCAGTCCTCGCGGCCGGATCGATCAATATGTGAATGGTGGTCGCCGTCTCCCGAAGTCAATCCGCGATATTCATCAAAGCCCTGTCGCGTCGGCATAAACGGAGGGTGATAACCGAGATGCCACTTGCCATAGGCTGCGGTGGCGTAACCGACTTTTTTGAGTGCCTCGGCGATTGTCACCGCTTCCAGCGGCAGGCCATTGTCGTACTCTGTCCTGCTCGACAATGCTCCTTCGAAGGCTGGTCCGAATCGCTGCTGGTATCGGCCGGTCAACAACGCAGCGCGAGTCGGTGTGCACATCGGGCCGTTGGAATGAAAATCCGTGAAGCGGAGCCCTTGAGCTGCCAATTTGTCGAGGTTCGGCGTGGAGTTGATCCTGCTGCCATAGCAGCCAATGTCACCATATCCCAGGTCATCAGCGAGGATCAGAACAATGTTTGGTTTTTCGTTATGGTCTTTAGCATGGAGTGAAAAGGGCTGCGTGCACAAAGCTACCGCTCCGGCAGCGACAGTTTTGAGGAAGTTTCGTCGCGTGCCCATAGGCTCTGCATTTGTTTTCTTGCTTTTCATCCGAACACTCCCGTTCTTGTGCTTCTTCTATTCATTTTGGGCCGGCATTGGAGTCTTCAGCCAAGCCAGGTTAAAACGATAATGCAGTGCGCTCGATATCAAGTGGATCACTTTGTCGGGTGTCTGAACGAGCGCGAGGTATCCCGCAGGTTCGGCGTGGGTATCATCCATGGTGAAGAGGTCCGTATGTGCGCCGCCGTCCAACTCCTTCGCCGGTCCTCCAGGCGCTATCAGTTTCTTGACCGGCCACGTCTTTCCCTCGTCGAAAGACAACGCTGCGTAGAGGCCGTAGACACGGTGCTCCTTGCCCGACGCGTCATTGACGAGTATCCCCTTGGGTGCGGCGCCCTCTCGCGCGGCTGACCGGAAATCGGTGAACGACGTCAGGATGAGCGGTCCTTCGCGCAAACGCTTCAAGACGAGTCGCTGTCCACCGCTGATGGGAGGTAATTCGCTGTCCGAGTAGACCCACCTTTTCCCCATGTCATCGGAAATACTCTTGGGCATGTACTTACCCTTGACCGGGTCTCCCACGATGGGGCTCTTATATCGCCCCAGGCCCAGCAGACGTCCATCCTTCAGTTGTGTGACACCGCCGTGAATGCCGCGGACGCTTCCTTCCGAAATGTTCCATGTCTCGCCGTTGTCGCCGCTGGTCCAGAGGGCCGTGGCGCCACCCTCCATTCGCCGGGGCGCGTCGACAGGCAGAACGATCCGGCCGTCGCTCGCGCGGAATACAGTGGTCACGGGCTGGTTGTTGGCAAGACCACGCTCTGGATTGATAAGGTGAGCCTTCGACCAGGTGACGCCGTTGTCCTTCGAGATGCGCATCACCAGCGCCAGGTTCTCGCGATAGGCCGGGCCGATGGAAAGGCCGTTGAAGTGATAGAGCGTTCCCTGGCCGTCATGCCACAATGCCGGTGCATGGTCATTGCGATCAGGAGCATCCCAGAACGGCGAGGCGGATTCCCATTCCTTAGCGCCAAGGCGCAATCGGCTGGCAAGAATGCACAACTCTCGGCCCGTCTCGCTGTTGCAGGAATACCAGATCGCGAGTAGGTCTCCGTTGGCGCAATAAGCAAGGCCTGGGTCGTGGTTATGCTCGGAAAACATTGGTCCATTAGAGCCAGGTGGAATCTTGACGTATCGGATCGGTCCCTCAAAGTAGGCTTTAGCCGGATCCGGCCCATTAGACCAGTCACCAGCCTTTTGGCTCACATTCTGTGCCCAGGGAGGCGTTTTAGTTTTAGTCAGCGGTTTGGTTTCAGAAGCCTGGCCCATCACGACACGAAAACCGATCAGCCAATGCTTGTCTTTCGGCAACGCTCCCATTCGGTTTGCGCTTCGCAGAAAGCTCGCCTGTGTTGAATGGCTTCCCCCGCGAACCACTCGGAAATCACCTTTATTAAATCCAATCGGGCCCGTTTGTCCGACAGCGGGATACGGTCCGTACCAATCGGCGCACCATTCCTCGACATTTCCGTGCATGTCGTAAAGTCCCCAGGCATTAGCCGGAGTGCGTGCGACGGAAAGATCCATATTAACGGACTGGCTTTTCTTTCCTTGTGGTTTCTTAATATACTTATCTGGCAGCATCCTGCCCGTGTGAAACTCTGTAGTGGTTCCTGCGCGGCAGGCGTATTCCCATTCTGCCTCGGTCGGAGGGCGGTATGGCTTGCCTTCCTTTTTTGAAAGCCATTTGCAAAATCCGACCGCATCGTGCCAACTGACAAAAATAACCGCTTCATTATCCTTATAGGAAAATCCATTCTTGCCGCGAAGTTTCCGGTGGCCAGGGTCGTATCGTTCGTATTGCGCGTTAGTGACCTCTGTGGCAGCTATATGAAATGGCTTAGTTATGGTGACCTTATGAACCGGCCTTTCGTCCCAATCCCCGCCTTCATTTTGTCCCATTGAGAAGCGCCCAGGCTCAATGCGGACCAGCTCCATGCCAAGAGAATTTTTTAACGTGTTCTTTCCTTGAACTTGCAACGGGTAAATAACAGCCATCACCATCACTATAATTCCAAGACTATATCTCATTTGTTAAATCCTTTTATTACCATTTGAATTATTTCAGTGCATTTTGCATTTTAGCTTTTGGCAGTGTTTGGCCACCTCGTGGTCTTTGCCTGAGTTTTTGCTGGGAAGACCAGTTCAAAAGACGCCCTGTCAATTGCTGCCGAACCTTTGAGCAGTCCGGATCATTCCACAAATTATTCAGTTCCTGTCGGTCTCCTTCCATATCATAAAGCTCGCCCTGCAGTTCATTCTCGCTCAGCTTTATATTGTGCCACACGTTCAGCTTGTATTTTCCATGACGTATCATTGTAGCATTGATAGGCGGATCAAAGTAGATACTTTGAGTATTTTCAGTGTTTATTCCTGAATTTCGATAACAGCAAACCGCATCTTCGCGGACAAAGGGCACCTTGCCTGCAGCCAAAGGCAAAAGGTCGCTGGAATCGGGCATATATTTTTTTATAGGTTCGCTATCCATTCCCGCAGCAGACAATACAGTTGCTGCGATATCAAGATTTTGTACCAGTGAATTGACACGCCGTCCCGATTGCAGCCCTTTGGGCCAGCGTAAAATAAGCGGCACTCGGGTTACAGGGTCATAAAAGAATGCGCCCTTTATAAGGAGCTGATGGTCACCGAGCATGTCACCGTGGTCGCTTGTAAATATCACGAGCGTATTTTCAGTAAGTCCTTTCTTGTCCAGGGCATCCAGCACGCGCCCAAATTCGCGGTCGGCATAAGCTATGGATACGTGATAACCAAACCGTATTTGCCGAAGCTCATCGAGCGAAAATTTATCAAAACTGCCAAGATAGGAACTTTTATGCTCGCGAAGCAAATCAGCTGGTTTGCCTTCAAATTCATTATCGCAAATAAGAGGATCGGGGATATTGGACGCATCGATAAGGGATGCAGCATCTTTCGGATAGTCGGCGTATGGGTCATGCGGATCGAAGATGCTCATCATGGCAAAGAAAGGTTTGGTCTCATCGTGAGAATTGATGAATTCTATTGTTTGGTCGGCGGCCCAATGGCTCATGTGATACTGCTCAGGGACATGCCCGATGCCACGAGAAAGACGCAGCATACGTTGATAAAATTGGGGATCTTTGTCCTTTAGCCATTGTGCATAGGCCTGATAGGGTGACTCCATGCGGGCACATCCTTCGGCGCACCACTTGTACACATCAAATCCATCATTCGGGTGGCGGAAGTTCGCTTCCCGGTCTATCGAGGAGACATGCAGCTTGCCGAACAAGGCGGTTCTATAGCCCAACTGTTGAAGGCGTTTGGTGACGAGTACCTCATCGGCCGGTAGATCATCATACAGTCTATGGACGCCATGACCTGGCAGGTACTTTCCGGTGAGCATACTCGTACGCGATGGTGTGCAAATCGTGTTTGTAATGTAGTTCTGTTCGAACAACACCCCCTGCTCTGCCAGCCGATCAAGATTAGGCGTATTGGCCCCCTTGAAACCATAGCATCCGAGCGAATCGCATCGCTGCTGATCCGTCATAAGAAACAGAATATTAGGTAGTTTTTGAGCCATCTTCTTTTTTGCAAAACTCCTTACATATTTCCAACACCGTCCATATCCGCTCATCAGGTGTACCTGCTTCAATATCCGCCAGAACAATGTCACATGGTCCATACTCCTCGGCTATCCGGGCTAGATCAGTTTTGATTTCGTTAATGGGTTTTTGCGCCAGATCCACAGGGTCATACATAATAGCTCGCCTTGCGTTGGGGAAGATCCTTCGTGCCTTATCAAGGTCTGAATCCGGCCCCATATCGATATATGCCAAATTTGGCACCTTAGCATAGTGATCAATATAAGGATCAGCGTTCCAGGCACAGTTGTGAATGCCGATTCGGCCAAATACTTCAGCGATGCGCTGGTCCAATGGCAGCAGGAAATCGGCATACTGCTGGGGAGATATCATGTTGACCATACAGTTGCTTACCGTAAAGAAGTCTATATCAACTCCTGAGCAACTCTGCTTTGCATGCAGTCGTTCGGCGGCTTCAATCATTGTGTCACAGATAATGTCAAAGAGGTGCCTGACCCTGTCAGGTTTGTCGAACATATCAACAAATATCTGTTGCCCTCGCAGCCGATACGCATTATTGAGCACTCCCTGCCAATTTATATAGCCCTCGATACGTCCATAGTATTCTGCAATCCAATCGACCTGGGCCATTAATTCATGGAAGAACGGATTCCTGTCAAGGTCGGGCCTCTCAAGGGTATCGACTTTTTCGCCTGTTAGATAAGCCTGTTCGCAGTTAGGCCAGTTGTTCTCGGCGTAGATAATGGGTATTCTAAATATTGCCGCTACCGTACAGGCTCCGTAAGTTCCGGTCAGAATATCAAGCGGACGATCTGTGTTGCCGATTGATGTACCTGGAAATCGCCGTTTCAGTTCTTCTCGCATCATCAGGATTGTTTGATATCTATAAGACGGATCAGTATGCCATCGCCTGCCGAAGTCAATTTCCAAATGTTGTCGATACCAGGCAGGCGTAAAACCTATTTCCGCGCGCACATGAGACTCAGAACCACTTGCCTGCCGCCTAGTGGCAGGAGCAGCGGGAGAAATGTAACTGACAAGTTGAAATTGTCCCTTTATTTCTTTCACCATTTTTTTCTTATGCTGCTTTTAAATTATTCCAATGGGGAATCATCCTGCGTATAAACTGTTAGGTTCTTCAAGTCACGCCCTTTGGATGGAAACAGAAAAGATGCCCCATAACCTACAGCGAACATTACCACGTGCCCGATCATTCCCGTATAATACAGATCGAACGGTGCGCAGAGAGAAGCTGGAAGCAATTGTTTTCGCGAGAGAACTGTCCAGCAGGAAAACACAATAGTGCAGACGATGCCCGTGACTACGGAGCGCCAGTCGCCTCTTTTGGTCAGAAAGCCGAGGAGGTACATTCCAAGTAGCCCGCCGCCGCACAATGAGACCAGGATATTGGCGGTGTCCTGAAGCGTTTTGGTTCTACTGTAAGCAAGGATGATCGCCCCGACTATCATCGATACTCCCGCGAAACATCCGAACCACCTGGCCACCTTAAGATAATGCCTGTCGCCTCGCCCTTTGACCAGGTGCCGGCGGTAGATGTCCACCACGCCAACGGTCGATATAGCGTTGATGCTCGAATCTATGGAAGACATTGCCGCGGCCAGGACGGCCGCGATCAGCAATCCAGTGACACCAGCAGGGAGATAGTTAATAAAGAAGAATGGAAAAATTTGTTCCGCCTTACTTTGGCCGCTCAACATTGCCGCCGCTTGAGGAGCTGAGAAATGCTGGAAAAATACGAACAGGCTGGTCCCGAGAAACATGAAGAACGCCCAGATAGGCAGGCTTGAAAACGCGCAGACGAACATTGCTTTCCGCGCTTCATGGGCGCTTTTTGACGCGCAGTATCGCTGGACCGTATTCTGATTGCTGCAGTAGAGATGAAGCCAGTTGGTCAGACCAAGAATAAGCATCATGGTACCTGTCTTACGCTGAAGAGAAATATCCCACTTTATAGGAATGAGTCTGCCGTCCACAAGTTCAGAGAAAGATAGTTTTCCTTCTGCAAGGCCGGTCGATATTATCTGTCCTAACCCGCCCGGAAGTTGTTGAATTATTACTATCAGCGATATAACTCCGCCTATGACCAGAACTATCGTCTGGATAACGTCCGTCCAGATCACCGCCCCGATGCCGCCGATGATAGTGTAACCTGCAACAACCGCGCCCCCAATTATGATGCAAGCGACAAAGTTCAAGCCGGTCATTTCATGCATAACAAGCGAAACGAGATAAAGGATCATGCTTTCGCGCACCAGTTGGGCAATGATGAAAACTACTGCGCCATAGACTCGGACAACAGGCCCGAAGCGTCCTTCCAGATATTGATAAGCAGATATGATTTTTCCCCTGCGATAAAACGGCAGAAAGGCATACACCGCGATAACAGCACCAAATGGCAGCATGAAGTTTGGAACGAATCTAATCCACGAGGTTCTAAACGCATCACCCGGATAAGCAAGAAAAGTGATCGAGCTAATGACTGTGCCAACCATGCTGATACCCACGACCCAGCCGGAAAATGACCTGCCCCCGACAAAATACTCTTCAGTAGTTGTGTTCCTGCGTGAAAAGTAGATACCCATGGCGGCCATACCCCCCAGATAAACCGCAATGACCACTATATCAAGAAAATCAATTGTCATGTTTTACCTTTGATTAACCGCCTGGCTAACAACGCTCCGCCGTATGGTATTAACGCAAGATGCCGTCCTCAAAAAATTCCCAGTTTTCATACAGATCGCTTAAATGATCGAACCGCCACTGCTGCATTGGATTTTCTTCCGTATGGCCGTCCACCATCAACAGGTCGGGCGGGCTCTGGTCATGATGATCGCGGCGAACCGGTAGCGGAAGCTTGTCTTCACTGGCAAAAGACCACTCGAGCAACAGGTCTTTCAATTTCGATTTGATCTTACTTCCTTCCAATTCATCCCAGAGGTTATTCTGCTCGTCCGGGTCCTCTGCCAGATCGTACAATTCGCCATATGGTTTTCCAGGATAGTAAACCATTTTGTAATTCTCGTACCGCACCATACGCCCAAAGTAATTCTCTGCAAAAGCAGCTTCGCGGTGCTCATCCCGCTTGCTCGCATCACGTAATAGTGGCAAAAGACTTTTGCTCTGACGCCCCTCGCCAGGCCAGGCACCACCAATATCGCAAAGCGTGTTGAACAGATCTATCGACTCAACCAGCGCATCACTCCGGCCTGACTGAAAAAGGGTGGGAGCGTGAACGATCAAAGGTGATTTGACGCTTTGCTCATAAAAGCACTGCTTGAATACAAGCCCATGATCACCCAAAAGATCACCATGATCGGGAAGAAAAATGATTGCGGTATTCTCGTATAGATTCCTTTCTTTTAAAGTCTCGACCATCCGTCCGATCCAGTTGTCGATCATTGTGATATTGGCATAATAATTAGCCTTCGTCAGATGTATCTGTTCATAAGTCATTTCATCCGTCTTATATGGTCTCTTCAATCGGTTGTTGATATAGTTGTATGCCTCCCGTGGTTTTCTTTCAACTTCTCCGCGGGTCATATTTCGCTTAGGCAAAGACTTGTTGATGAAAAGTTCATCATATGGGGCCGGAGGATCGTAAGGATTGTGTGGACCGTTAAATGATGAAACCAAGCAGAACGGTTCCTCAGCACTGCGTAAATATTCACACGTGGCACGGCCTACAAAACTGTCTATATGAAGTTCCTGTGAAAGGATCGATTTCATGGCGGTGCCATTTTGAATAAATTCAGGGTTGTCGTAGTCGTACAACTCCCTTCGGCTTCGTCCGTGCTTATTAAGAAACCGTTCGTAGTCGTCTTGCACGTTAGGATTATGTTTTGCCTCGGCGATAATGCGACCATCGAAGCCAAAACGCTCGTGCCATGGCGTCAAGTGCATCTTGCCGATTATCCCCGTTCGATAGCCTGCCCGCTTGAGTTGATGGGCAAAACTCGTTTCACCCGGACGGGGTGCATACCAGTTAGACCGCACACCGTGACAGTGGGGATAACGGCCGGTAAGAATGCTGTACCGTGATGGACAGCACAACGGATTTTGCATGTAGCAGTTGTCAAAGACCACTCCCTGACTTGCCAGTTGATCGATGTTCGGTGTGATGGCCACATCGTTACCGTAACAGCCCAGCGAATCCGGTCGCTGCTGATCGGTCATGATTAACAAAAAATTAAGTTTCTTCTGTTGATCCATTTGTAAAACCTTCACTTACCTCAACTGTTAATTTGTTTTATTATTCTATCCAAATGCTGTTTGATTTTTTGCTTTTCCGGCTCGCGGAAACGATGGAATGGCTCGGCTATGAAATCGCTGCAAATGTTCATAAGTGAAAGCGAACATTTGATGCCCTTTACAATGCTTGAATCGTATTGGCCAATATGGTATATGTTGGTGTGTATCTGCATCACTATGCTCTGCAGTCTTCTTACGGTTTCGATATCGTCATTTGCAGCGGCGTTATACAAATCCACATACAATCGGGGGAAGATATTCGCTCCGCCGCAAACTCCGCCATCGCCGCCTAACAATACAGACTCAGCCAGCAACTCTTCGGGGCCAACCAGCAGTGAAAAATCAGGCTTGTCAGCCAAAAGGGTCTGCAACTCATGGAAATACACCATGTTACAAGAGCTATCCTTAAGGCCAATAACCCCGGGAATCCCTGATGCTTTAACTACAGTCTTAGGCTCAAATACCACCTTTGTGCAACCAGGCATATTATAAAGGTATAGCGGTATGGGCAATTTCGGGACCAGGTGCTCAAGGTATTCGAGCAGTTCAGCCTGGCCGGCCGGAAAATAATATGGTGGAGCAAGAACAACAGCACTGACGCCATGGTTACATGAGAACTCTGCGATTTTCAATGACTCCTCATAAGAGGTGTCGGTTATACCTACCAGAATGGGTACCCGGTCTGCAACCTGTTTGCAGGTCCGCTCGATCAATTCATATCGAACTTTATAACTTAGACTTGGCGCTTCGCCTGTTGTGCCAAGAATAAACAGCCCATGTACACCGCCGTAAAGAATATGCTCAACTAACTTCTCCAGGCCAGCAACGTCAAGTGTATTGTTATCGGCCAACGGCGTGACCATAGGCGGGATGATCCCATGTAACCTGTCTTGTGAGCCCATTTCTCTTTTATCCTTTAATAGGAATTTAACCACTGCGAGGCGAAATCTGCATAATCTTTGAAGTTAATTATATTGTCATTATTCAGATCCGTTGCCGGTTCGAACACATAGCTATTGCCGATGAGATAGACGATTTCCGCATTTGTCAGTGCATAATCATACATGCTGATGTCATCTATCATCCCGTCGAAGAACTGAAAAGTGAATTCGCTGAAAGAGCTAAGGTCGATCCCGTTGGTATCGGGCTGCTGAAGAAATTGAACTTCTGAATCCAGCCAATCATCTGCCAGCATTAACAGGTCATCTTCATCCACACTTATATCCTTATTAAAATCGGCAGATAGGATGGACTCGACGGTCGCCAGGACGATCTTGTCGAATGGATTAGGATTCGCAAAATCGATGGCAAACACATCGATCTTATTCGGCTGAGGAACATCAACCGTATTTGTGGTGTCAATGTCGGTGTAAGTGATCCCATTTAGAGTGATAGACATTTCGACGCTGCTGGCCGAAAGACGCTCAAGCCTTATGATCCACAAGCTCCACGTATCAAGAGGCAGTTCGAAACCGCCGTACATGCTGATCCGGTTATAGGCGCTATTGACACTTAATAGCCTTGGGTTATCGACTTCATCACGTTGGTAGAAACCGCCGGCGATATGAGGTTCTCCTGATGCTTCCTGCCATCTTACCGGCTCAATATCAACGTGCGGCTGTGTACAAAACTTATAGCCTTTATAGCCGGCAAAGATCGAATTCTTCAGGCCCATGCCGTCACTGGTTACATACTCCCCGTCAGATTCGAACAGGCCAACGCGGAAATCGCCCGTTCCCGAAAGGCAGGTAATGTCCTTATTTTTTTTGCAGGTATCCTCGCACTGGCAGCAGTCGATGCAGCCTTCAATATTACCCTGGCCATCCGAGAGCCAAAAGTAAGAGATCTCGACCACGTCGCCTGTGTCACTGAGATCCTGGTCAGGAATTCTAACTATGATCTGATGGTCGTTCTTAGGTATCCACACGAGATGGCCATCATCGTTAACAGATATATTGTAATTGGGATCTGTGTGCGAATGATACCACGTCATCCCGTCGAACTCAACAGAGGCAATTGCAGGAGATACTGTAAACGCCAACAGGACAGCCATTATTGAAATGAACGATATTGTTTTTTTCATTGGGTTTTTTTCAATCAACTGAAAATTATTATGAATATCAATTTTGCTTTTTGCTTTTTGTCATATCACTTTCGATTCTGTTAAGTTCTCGAACAACTTCTCGCGGCATGAGCCCAAAAGCTATCTCGTGCGCCTTGATATGGTTCGATATATGCCCATGATACATCAGGCTGTTTTGTTTACTCTGGCGAATATGAGCTGCTACCTCATTGGAGGCCGCTTCAGGATCATGGCATTGAAGGGCATGTAAAATGAGGCCGTGACTTTTCACAACTTTTTGAACGACATCCAGCCTGTGACTGATCCGTTGTCTGGAAAAAATACCGGATAATATATGTGACTGAGCGATTATTCTCGTTATGTGAAAATTCCCTGCAGACTGAATAATAATGGCGTGAAATCCCATGTCGGCAGCAAGAAAAGTACGCAAAGGCCCACCTGATAATTCTTCTGCCCCGGATTTCTTCAGCGAATCAGCTATACTTCTGGTCTTTTCCAGGAAACCTGCCAATCTTTCCAGGTCTTCCCCTGAAATCCGTTCAGCAGCCAGGCCAGTGGCAAAACTCTCAAGGCCCTCACGAAGTTCGTACAATTCCCTGATATCATTTTCGTCAAGTTCCCGAACGAAAGTGCCATACCGCGGCTTTCGTTCGATCAGACCTTCGCATTGCAATTGCGTCACTGCGTCCCGAACGGGTGTACGACTGATACCGATCTCATCAGCCAGACCCGGCTCTGACAGACGACCGCCTGGAGGCAAACTGCCTCTGACTATTCTATCAAGGATCAGCCTGTAAGCTTTCTCTTGTAAAAGCTCGCTCATTTGTCTCTGAACCCTTTCACTGAATTAAATAGTGGTTATAGGATTACAGCTAATATATCAGTAATATATCACACCAGCCTCTACCTGTCAACATATTTTTC
>CAYNKI010000099.1:8077-12346 GCA_964397675.1 uncultured Pirellulales bacterium | reverse complement strand
CCTGCCCTGAGCGAAGTCGAATGGGCGCAGCTTGGGGATGGCAAAACTCCAAAAGAGTCGTAACCATCCCCAAATCCTTCGGATTTGAGGCTGCCACACAATATGGAGCCACAGATCAATGTTGCCCAGAATCTGATTTATTTGAACCATGACATTATTTTTAACTTTAGTTCACTTTAGACACTTTAGTTCATTTTAGGCACTTTAGGCATTTTAAAAGGACAGATTCATGCAAATACCACAGATGCCATTAGCTCAAGCCTCTTTTGTAACATTAGATTGGATGGTAATTGCAGCTTATTTCGGCATTATGCTGGCGATCGTCTGGTGGGTAGTCTTGCAGAAGCAGAGAACGTCCACCGATTACTTTCTTGCGGGCAGGCATATGCCCTGGTTTGTAGTTGGGGCTTCCATTTTTGCCTCAAATATCGGCTCCGAACATATTGTCGGATTAGCTGGACAAGGCTCCACGAGCGGCATGGCTATGGCCCACTGGGAATTGCATGCATGGTGCGTGGTCATGTTGTCTTGGATATTCGTGCCCTTTTTCTATCGCTCGAAGGTCTTTACCATGCCGGAGTTTCTTGAGAAGCGCTTTAATCCTGCTTCCCGCTGGATACTATCGGTTGTCTCGCTCGTGGCGTATGTCTTTACAAAGGTATCCGTTACAGTTTACGCGGGTGGTGTGGTCTTCAATGTGCTCTTGCCTGAAATTCACTGGCAGGTTACAGACCGTTTTGTTCTTGATGCGTTCTGGATCGGGGCGCTGTTGACGGTGATTCTTACCGGTATCTATACCATTCTCGGTGGTCTGCGTGCCGTGGTTTATACCGATACGATACAGACTTTTGTTCTATTAATCGGTTCGGTCTTTATTACTCTATTTGGCCTGAAAGCCCTGGGTGGCTGGGGCGAGCTTCAGACTATATGCCGCGATAATGCTACTAATTTTGCCCTATGGCGACCAAACACCGATGCGGATTTCCCCTGGCTGGGCATTCTGATTGCATCACCTATTGTAGGGATTTGGTACTGGTGTACTGACCAGTATATTGTGCAGAGGGCACTTTCCGCTAAAGATCTGAGAAATGCCCGGCGTGGTGCTCTTTGGGGCAGCTTTTTGAAGGTCTGGCCGGTGATGATTTTTGTTGTCCCCGGCCTGATTGGTTATGCACTTCATCAAAAAGGACTTATGACGATACCTACGAAAGTTGCCGATGGTCAACAAGTACTTGATGGTGATCAGGTATTTGCCGTTATGGTAAGAACGTTGTTGCCGGCCGGCCTGCGAGGTTTAGTAGTCGGAGGTCTATTGGCAGCATTGATGAGCTCTCTGTCATCACTTTTTAATTCCTGTGCGTCACTTTTTACTGTGGATATTTATGAGAAGATTAATCCGAAGGCCTCTGAGCAACACCTGGTGACTGTTGGGCGAGTCGCAACAGCGGTTGTAGTTGCGATGGGGATAGCCTGGATTCCCGTGATGCAGCGAGTCTCGCAAGGTGGGTTGTATAAGTACCTCCAGAGTGTGCAGGGTTATCTGGCTCCGCCGATTTTTGCGGTTTTTATACTTGGACTTTTCTTCAAGCGGATTAATGGCAAAGGCGCAGTGGCAGGTCTGGTGACAGGTTTTATCGCAGGGATGACTAAACTGACCATCCAGGCACTTACAGGTGGCAATGAACCTGTAATCACTTCGCCTGGCTGGCTGGTCTATATCGGAGAATACAACTTTCTTTTCGCAACAGGCTGGTTATTAGTTATCAGCACTGTGGTCATCGTCGGAATTTCACTGTTGTCTGCTCCGCCAAGATATGAGCAAATTGTTGAGCTGACCTATGCCACGGCAACAGTTGAGCAGAAGAAGGAAAAACGTGAAAGCTGGGGTCTTGTGGAAGTATTGGTGACTATCCTGGTTTTAGGTCTGGTGCTTGGTCTATATCTGTATTTCAGTTTCTGGTTAAAATAATGTATCTAAGAAAATCAAAAGCGGATTTTCTTAAATAATATATGCCTAATTTCAATTTTCAGAAGCCTTTAAGGGTTTGATAAAGGAGGTTGTTTCATGACTTATGCGATTGGTTTAGATTACGGTACCAATTCTGTACGGTGTGTGATTGTAGATGCCAGTAACGGTAATGAGCTGGGCACAAGCGTTTATGATTACGAGACCGGCGAAGCAGGCATAATTATTGATCCTTCGGATCATAACCTGGCCCGACAGAACCCTGCTGATTATCTCAGGGGGACTGAAATCTCAGTAACACAGGCTATCGCGCAAGCGAAAAAGACAGAACCATCCTTCGATCCAAACCAGATTATTGGAATCGGCGTGGACACGACGGGTTCAACCCCCTTGCCTGTGGACAAAAACGGCACGCCTCTGGCCCTGCTCCGAAGTGCTTCGGAGTTCAAGGACAACCCAAATGCGCATGCGTGGCTTTGGAAAGACCACACAGGACACGCCGAGGCGGCAGAAATCACAGAACTGGCAAAGAAAGAACACCCAGAATATTTAGCTAAATGTGGAGGAACATATTCCTCGGAATGGTTCTTTAGCAAGATTCTTCATTGCCTGCGTGTTGATCCTAAGGTATTTGATGCGGCTTACACATGGGTCGAGCACGCCGATTGGATGCCTGCCGTGCTGACAGGCACGGAAGCGCCAGATAAGCTCAAGCGGTGCCGGTGCGCAGCAGGACACAAGGCCATGTTCAATGATAATTGGGGTGGTTATCCAGATGCTGAATTTTTGTCCAAGCTCGATCCCAAATTAGGCAAACTGCGTGAGACACTTAGCGAAAAGACGTTTGCCGTGGACGTTGCGGCAGGTAACTTGACGGAGGCTTGGGCCAAGAAACTGAGCTTGCCGGCAGGTATTCCCGTAGCGATGGGCGCATTTGATGCCCATCTCGGCGCCGTCGGTGCAGGAATCAAAGAAGGGGTGCTGGTCAAAATCATCGGCACAAGTACCTGCGACATGGTGGTTGCCCCTAATGATGCGAAGCTGCCCGATGTTCCCGGTATCTGCGGTATAGTGGACGGCTCCATTCTGCCGGGCTATTTCGGGCTGGAGGCAGGCCAATCCGCGGTGGGAGACATCTTTAACTGGTTTGTCAATTACATTCAGCCGGGCGGGGGGAAAACCGGCTCCCATGAGGCCCTTACCGAATTGGCAGCCAAACTCAAACCGGGCCAATCAGGCCTGCTGGCACTGGACTGGAACAACGGCAATCGCACTATTCTTGTTGACCAGAGACTGACAGGACTTCTTCTGGGCCAGACACTCCATACCAAACCGGAGGAAATCTACCGCGGGCTTATTGAAGCAACTGCCTTTGGAGCACTGACAATTATTAATCGCTTTGAGGAGTATGGAGTGAAAATCAACGAGATGGTTAATTGCGGTGGCATCGCGGAGAAAAACACGCTGCTAATGCAGATCTACGCTGATGTGACGGGACGGGAGATGAAGATTTCGCGCTCGGCGCAGACTTGTGCTCTGGGTTCGGCTATTGCCGGTGCGGTAGTGGCTGGCAAGAAGGCTGGTGGCTATCCCGATGTACATCGGGATTACGCTGATGCTCAGGCAGCAATGTGCGGCATGAAAGAAACAACCTTTAAGCCGATCCCGGAAAACCACAAGGTATATCAGCAAATCTACAAACTCTATAAGCAGCTTCATGATGGCTTTGGATTACCAGACAAGGCTGAGTCGATGGTGAACGTTATGAAGGTTCTATTGGATATCAAAGAAAGGGCTAACGCATAGCGATGTATGACCAGCTTAAACAGAAGGTTTGCGATGCCAATATCGAGCTGCAAAAATACGGCCTTGTCCTCTTCACCTGGGGCAATGTCAGCGGCATAAACCGTTCCAAGGGTATCGTTGCCATCAAGCCCAGCGGAGTCAGCTATGAAGAGTTGACGCCGGAAAAGATCGTATTGCTCGACCTGCAGGGCAATGTGATCGAATCCAGATGTACATCGGGATTTCGTCCGTCGTCCGATACGCCCACGCATCTGGAGTTATATCGCAATTTCGAGAGTATCGGAGGCGTCTGTCACACGCATTCACTCTATGCTACGATGTGGGCCCAAGCTGAGCGTGAGATACCCTGCTTTGGGACCACACACGCCGATCACTTCTACGGCCCCGTGCCGATAACCGATAGGATGAAGGCCGATGAGATAAAGAAGGACTATGAACTGAATACTGGTAAAGTTATTGTCCGGCGATTTGAAAAGATCGATCCTCTACAGATGCCC
>CAYNKI010000099.1:0-7977 GCA_964397675.1 uncultured Pirellulales bacterium | reverse complement strand
CGCGGATTCTTCCCGGATGTTTTGGCGAAAGAAGGCCGCAAGAACATTCTTGATGTGCTCAAGAATAATGGCTATAACGCCGTGGCTCTGCCGATGAACGAAACGAAATACGGGGCTGTTGAGACATTTGATGATGCAAAAAAATGTGCAGCGCTATTTGCGTCCAAGGCTGACAAGATCGACGGCATTATAGTTGCTCTGCCGAATTTCGGCGACGAGAAGGGTGTAGCCGAAGCAATCAAGCGCAGCGGATTGAACGTGCCGGTTCTTATCCAGGCCGAGCAGGATCAGGCAGACAAAATGGCAATAGACCGGAGACGCGATTCGTTCTGCGGCAAGATCAGCGCGTGCAATAATCTCAGGCAGGCTGGTGTAGCATTTACCTTGACTACTTCGCACACGGTTAAGGTTAATTCCGAAGCATTTCGGAAGGATCTCGACCGATTTGCAGCGGTCTGCCGGATTGTCCGCGGCCTCAAGAACGCGCGCTTCGGCGCGATTGGCTCTCGACCGGCTGCTTTCAACACGGTTCGCTACAGTGAGAAGATTCTCGAATTTGCCGACATTGCTATTGAGCCGGTTGACCTGTATGAAGTCTTGGGCTGGGTCGAGCAGCTTAAAGACAGCGACCGGGGTGTCAAAAACAAGCTCAACCAGATCAAGCAGTACACCGCTACCAGGGACATTCCGGAAGAAAGGCTTCTGAAGATGGCCAAGTTCGGTCGGGTCATAGACAGATGGGTCAGAGAGAACGAGCTGGTTGGTACAGCTATTCAATGCTGGACAGCTCTGGAAGAGTTTTTCGGAATTGTGCCTTGCACGCTCATGAGTATGATGAGCGAGTCGCTACTGCCCAGCGCATGTGAAGTGGACATTACAGGACTTTTGGCAATGTATATCCTCCAGTTGGCCAGCGGCACACCGAGTGCTATATTGGACTGGAACAACAACTATGCTGATGACCCCAACAAATGTGTGCTGTTCCACTGTAGTAACCTGCCCAAATCATTCTTCAAGGCTCAGAAGATGTACTTCCAGGAGATAATCGCAGGCTCGGTTGGCAAAGACAATACATACGGTACGATTGTCGGTCGCATCAAGGCTAGCCCGGCTACATTCTGTCGTACTACGACCGATGATGTGGATGGAATAATCAGGGTCTATGTCGGCCAGGGCAACTTTACCAATGATAAGCTCGATACGTTTGGCGGCTATGGTGTAATGAAGATCAACAATTTTCAGGCATTACTTGAATACGTCTGTAAGATGGGTTTTGAGCACCATGTAGCTGTCAACATGTCTGAGACGGCTGATGCTGTCGCCGAAGCATTGGGTAATTATTTGGGCTGGGATGTATACAGACATTTATAGAGTAAAAGTTTATTATAAGGCAAGACAGGCACTGCTGGACGGCAAGGCTGTCAGGGCACGAGCTTCAGCTTGCCGGAGCCTCTGACCACCAGCAGCCAGTCATTTTTATCGGGGGCGGCCAATTCGACCTTCCGGCCGGCGCTGACGGCGCCGGTCTTGAGCAGGCCGTCGAGGCTGTCACCGGTTCGCGGGTTGAACCAGCCGTAAGTGAATTTGCCGGCGGCCGTGCTCCGGCTGGCTCCGCCCTGACGAGTGACGTCGAGCTGGACTTTTCCGCCGTTCTTAAGGTAGACCAGGTAGGTCTCGCCGGCCTTGTAGAAGCAGTAGTCGTCAGTGTTTTCGGTCAGCTCGTCGTTGCATTTCATGTCCCAGAAAGGGATTTCGTATTTCTTAAAGAACTCAAGGGCGTAGCGGCATTGCCGCCACATTTTCGCACGGCTGTGGTAGTCCTGGCAGGTCAGGTCGCTTTGAGGGTGCTTGTAGCCGAAGTACCATTCGATGCCTGCGCCGCCAGCCATGATGTTTCCCCACAGGGCGTTTTTGCGGGCGTTGTCATGGGTGGGATCCTCAGCATCAGTCACCAGCGCGTGCGAGGCATCGCCTGGCTCATCACAGGCGACGACCCAGGGCTTGCCGGCGGCCACTGACCGGTCGATGTAGTTCTTGGTCTGGCTGTGGACCCGGCTGAAATCCTTCTTATTGGTCTGCAAAGAAAAGCCCGTCAGCTTCGAGGCGTCGCCAAGCAAATCGTAATGGTTGTCGCCGTTGTGAATCACGATATGGTGTTGATATGGGTCGTTTGTCCATAAGTAGCTGGCCCAGGCTGCCTTCTGGGCAGTCGTGGCGTCGTTGATCTCTTCGCCGAGATTCCAGTTCAATGCCAGGTGGTGGCTAAAACGCGCGATTAGCTCGCGGTAATAGAGCTTGCGCTCGACGCCCAGCTCACCTTTATCGAGCAGTAACTCGTTCTCGGTTTCCAGCGTCTTGAAGTGCAGATACATGCCGAGCTTGTCGGCGTGCTCAAATACGATTTCCCACTGGTCCAGCCGTGAGACATCTAACCTTAATCGCTCATCATAATTAAGGTATGGGAACACATTACGGTCGTCTCCGGCAATATTCAACGTCAAGAAAGAAAAAGCGTTCATGCCTTCGGAGGCCAGATAGTTGATCGCGCCGATCATGCCTTTGCCTTTGCCATCCTGCCAGGTAGGATCGCCAGGCATCCAGTCTTTGATGTGAGGTTCCCACGTCTTAACAAGATTGTCTTTGTGACCATCGTTCTTGAAAGGTCCATCAAAGTCTTCATAAGCAAGAAAGTTCTCCGGCGCATCGGCACCACATTTGAGGAAATACTCGCCCGTGCCGGCAAAACGCAGGTGGTGTTTGCCAACGTAGTCGAGTCGGCCTTTGCCACGGAAGTCGCGGCCTTTCTTGTCGGTCGGCTTGATGTCAAACGAGCCGCTTTTGCCGTCCATGAAGACGGCGCTGCTGCCAGCCGCAGCGTTTTCACTGACCGCGACGTTCTTGCCTTTGCGGAAGGAAACCGCGTAGTTCCACTTGCCTGTTTTGTCCGGAGCAAAGTGGACGCGCCATTTATCGCCGCTTTCAGCGGAGGTGTTGGCTGCTTCGCCGTCGGCAGCGTAGTAGCCTGGTACAAGATAGGACTTGCCTGTACCTAAGTGGGTGAAGCTGACGTTTAGACGATAGCTGAGAAACGGATTCGGCTCCGCTGTCTCGCTGGTCTGCGGCCCGTCGAAAGTTAGTGTCACCTTGTGCCACTTTTTCAATTCACCGCTGATTGAAGCAGGCCCCGCGGTGCTGGTGCAGCCGATGCTAAGAAGAACAAGCAATGCCAGCGTGCTTATCGCGAATCGCTTATCACAAATCGCGATTTGCCATTTGCGATTAGCTACCTGCAACGTTCGTTTCGTCTTTTTCACCAATCCACAATTCATTTTCTCTTCTCCAGACTAATTCATTAATGTTAAGGGATTCAGAAATCCAATTCTTGATACGCTCGGCAAGGTCATCAAAACCCTTGTTCCAGGATAAGCCTTATGGAACGGTCACATTTCTTGAGCCGGCAGCATTTCCATATCTCAGGCATTCTTCAATTCTTTTCCCTCTGAGATATGCTGCATAGAAGCATCAAGTGAGGTTATTATATCAAGTTCCTTTGGGGTGTGAAATTATTTTCTGGTAGGCGATTTCTTGTTTGTCAGTACTCATTTTAAAGGTGTAATAACACCACTTTTGTCATTGCGAGGCCACAGGATGTGGCCGTGGCAATCTCCGGCTTACAAACGATTGAGATTGCTTGCCCTTCGGCTTCGCTCAGAGCCTGCCCTGAACTTGTCGAACGGGGCTAAAGGCTTTTTTCGCTCGCAATGACACGGAGCGCAACCATATATCCTAAAAGATGTTATGAGATGCCAGAAAATAAATTCACACCCTTCCTTTGCCTTTTTGAAGATTTTCTCAAGCTCCTCGCCGTTATTGATATATATCTTTCGTAGCCAGGGTGCATCAAGCGTCTCTGATTTAGTGCAATTTCAGAGCCCTCACTTAGGGCTGACTCTACGAATTTTAGGACGGATTTTCCTTGACGGAAGATGAACGGATTTGGTATATTAATTTTATGATTTTGCTTCTTGAGGCTTTGGATTTTTAACAATTCTTAAAAAGGAGCGATTATATTGTTAAGGTAAAAAGCAATAAAGTCGGTTTTCTGCCGCAGAATCTTATTAGAGGGAGATTTTTATCTGTCGTTTTCATGGAGGCTGTCTGAGACAAGCATCATCACTAATAGTGAATAGTGATAAAAGTCAGGGTGCTTGTTGAGGACAACTGTGTTTTGGTGTGTGGCCAAAGCACGGTAATGGTTATGTTAACTTGTGTTAAAGGAGATTTGTTATGTGTAAAAAATATGTTTTATTTTTGGCTATGTTTCTCATCTGTTGTGTCCAGGCCAACGGGCAGGATGATCCTAATGATCCCAATGCTGTAGAACCCAATGAGCCGGCTCCTGTAACGATCACTGTGGAAGCGAGTGGAGACATCGCAGCGGCGAACGCGCTCGCTCAGGTCGGCGATACAATCGAGATCGCCGCGGGTAAATACTACCTAACGTCCCAGATCGAAATCAAAAACGGCGTAACCTATAAGGGCGCCGGTGCGGGCCAGACCATTATCGACGGTAACAACGTTACGCGTGCTTTCGTAGCCTGGGGCGACCGTTCCTTTAACGAAGGCACCGTGAACCCCAATGATTCCGGTCCCAAGAACTGGGTCCTGGACGGACTCACCATTCAGAACTGTGTGGCCGATGCCAACAACCGGTTTTCCTACACAGGTTCTGCTTTTGACATGATGTACAACACCCCCGCCAATAATCTTACCGACCCTAATTTTGCTGAAAACGATGTTGACGGTAGCGGCGGTTTGAGTCCTGAAGAGGCCGATGCCGATAACGGTGGGATTCGTCTACCCGGTCCGGATTGGACTGAAGGTAACGAAGACGACGACCTGCATCGTTTCGCCCACATCGATACCGACGGCAATGGTGAGCTCAGCGAAGCGGAACTGGACGCCCAATTACTCTCTGTAGAGGTTGAATTCGATGACGAAAGCAGAAACGCTGGAGCTGTCTTCCTGGGCAACGGTGCTGTTGGTACCATTGAGAATTGCGAGTTTCTGAACAACCACACTCCCCCAGCCGGCATGCACGGTGGCGCCATTTTCATGGGTGGTCTGTCCGTGCTGACGATCAATGACTGTAATTTCGCCGGCAACTATGCGGTTTCTCCAGATGGAATTAAATCAATGGGTGAAAACTCCAACGGCGGTCATATCAAGATGGGAGGCGAATCGGGCTCGCCAGTCACACCAGGCACCACCCTGATCGCTAACCGTTGCCGTTTCTCACGAGGCAGGGCTCATAATAACGGCGGTGCGATTCAGTCATGGGCAATGGGCAGTATTATACGCCTCGATGCATGCCAATTTTATGATAATGGCACTGGCAATTTGGGTAGCGTTGTACATATTGGACATCCTGGTTCAGGCGAACTGACCGTCACGAACTGTCTTTTCTATGATAACTATTCAACAGGCAATTCCAATCGATTATTTCATGTAACTCGAAACAGCACATTTGTCAACTGCACCTTTTTTGGTAACGAAGTAACGAGAAATGGTGTTATTCGCAACAACGCCCAGGCCGATACGGACAGAAACGGCGAAGATGACGAATTTTACGATATCACAAACGTGGTAAATTGCCTCTTCGTCAACAACATGGTTCAAAACGAGGTGCTGCGATCGCGAGACAGTAGCTTTACCATCAAAGCAACGAACTGCCTGTTCTTCGGCAACACCAAACAAAACGGTACTCCTGCACCCAATATGCAGAACAACAGGATAGAAACGGGCAGCATAGAAGAGGATCCGCTGCTGAATGAATACTTAATGCCGGGTGCTGGTTCTCCTGCGATCGATGCCGGTGTAAATCCTGCGACTGTCGTGGGTATTGAACTCCTGACCGATTTTAGCGGCAATCCCCGTCCACTGGGCGCAGGCTATGATATCGGTGCTGACGAGCAGTAATAGGAAAGGTGTATCGATCAACAGAAATGAGAGGCCGTCATTGGCCAGAAAATAGGTAAAAGACGGGTTGGGCCGGTGTATGTCGGCCCAACCTATTTGAGACCGTTTGGGCCTCGCAAGAGCACCCGAATAGACTGCCAAGACCACAGATGCAATTTCAGCCATTAAAGTCGTTGGTATAAAGTAGTAGAAGGAGGGAATCTTTCAATTAAAAACTAATATTAAATTTTTGAAGGAAGGAAGAAGATAGGGCCAAATACTAAAATTGTAATTTGTTAAATGGTAACTGGTTAAATAAATTAAAAAATCAAAGTGTAAAGTGCAAATTTAAGGAAGTCATCCCGAAGCACTTCGGGTTTCAACAATTTTGATTTTTTATTTTTAATCTTCGATTTTTTCGTATTATCAATTACCAAATGTTTGAGAAAGAAGAAATACAATGTGTAAGAAATTGATTTATTTGATTTCTTTTGTTCTGGTGCTCGGGCTGGCCGATAGCGCTTCAGCCGACCTGTTGGTGCACTGGAAGCTTGATGAGGGTTCCGGTACGACGGTGAGTGACAGCAGTGGCAATGGCAACGATGGTACCTTCAACAGTGTTCCACAGTGGGTGGATGGGAAATTAGGAAAGGCGTTGCACTTTGATGGCGTCGATGACTTTGTTATTCGCTCCTTACCCCAGGCAGAAATCTTTACGGCTTTCACTGTCGCATTGTGGGTAAAGGCTGATACCTTGGGGCAACCAGACCACACCAGTCCATTTAGCGGCCATACCCCGAACACTGCCGGTTTCCAGATCGAAGTGAATGGTGAGAACCCAGGGCAATATAACATTGTTCCCAGTGGGCTACTATTCGGCACCGTAACCACGGATTGGGTACATCTTGCAGTAACCTCCGAGGGCACATCTGCGAACCTCTACTACAACGGCAGTTGGATTAGGAGCGGAACTCTTAACGATACGATCTTTAACCAGTTTGCCATCAGTTTGAACAGAAATGGAAACAGGTGGTTCGCTGGTATCATTGACGACTTTCGCGTCTACGACAACGCCCTGACGGAGAAGGAGATTGTGCGGGCCATGATTGGTATACCGCTCGGTCTGGCTACTGGCCCATACCCTGGTGATGGGGCAACAGATGTGCGCCGGGATGTGGTCCTCAACTGGACACCGGGAGAGCTTGCTGACCAACATGATGTGTACTTCGGCACCAGTTTCGACGATGTGAACAATGCCACCAACCTGGACCCGATGGGGCCGGATAACGTGTACAGAGCCCGCCAGGGTGTTAACAGCTATGCCATTGGCGAAGCCTTGGATTTTGGGCAGACTTACTACTGGCGCATCGATGAGGTCAATGGACCACCTGATTATACGGTATACGAAGGCAATATCTGGCAATTTACGGTCGAGCCGGTTGCTTATCCTATGCCTTCTGAGAACATAACCGCCACCGCTTCCAGCTCCAACAGCGCAGGGGAAGGCCCTGAAAATACCATCAATGGTTCGGGGCTGGATGCCGATGGCCTGCACTCGGCAATAAATACAGATATGTGGCTGAGCAGTATGATTGGGCCACAACCGACCTGGATCCAGTATGAGTTCGACAGGGTTTATAAACTGCCCCGATGTACATCAGGGTTGGTATGGAACCATAATACCCGTGTTGAGGCTGCTATCGGTTTCGGCGTCAAGGATGCTACCATTGAGTATTCAAGCGATCCCGATGTACATCGGGACTGGACCACATTGGGTACTACTTACGAATTTAACCAGGCCCTTGGCGCAGCTGGTTATGTAGCCAACACCACGGTTGATCTTAGTGGCGTGGCAGCGAAATACGTCAAGATAACCGCTAACAGCAACTGGGGAGGCTTCGTGCCGCAGTTCGGTCTAAGCGAGGTCCGCTTCTTCTACGTATCTGTCCTGGCAAGGGAGCCTAATCCAGCTTCCGGCACAACAGATATGGACGTGGACAATGTGACTCTTAGCTGGCG
>CAYNKI010000098.1:3023-12567 GCA_964397675.1 uncultured Pirellulales bacterium | reverse complement strand
GTGTAACCATCCCCAAATCCTTCCCTGGCTACTTCAAAGACGAAATCGAAGCCACCCGCGCTTACGACAAAGCTGCTAAGAAATACCACCGCGACTTCGCCGCCCTGAACTTTCCAAATGCTTGCCCCGCATAAAATAGGCCGCTGCTGTAATTTGGTGCAGGGTCATTCCGCACTCAATACGGAATCCATATACGATATACGCTTCACGAGATACAAAATACGAATACATCATGGTGATTTTGCCGCTCTAAACTTTCCAGAAAACGCATACTGACACAGACTTTTAAGACACGGACTGGCACGGTCTAACACAGACTTTTAAGACACGGATGGACACGGACGTAAACACGGACTGACGCAGAAAACAGAAGATAAAATATGACCTCTGACTTCTAATTCAATAATCAACTGACCCTGTCATTCTGAGCGAAGCGAAGAATCTCACTTCATCATTCGATATTCCTTGGAAAAAACAATAAACTATTGTGCTGATGCCCGGAAAGATTAAAATAGCGTAGGTTTATGCTTGCCTGTTAGGAGAGTGTGTTGTGAATCTTAGGCCGTTATGCGGAATATTCATTAGAGTAATTCTTTCGGTTGTTTTTACAGGTATTTTTTATATCGGCTGGATGGCAGTTGCCATTCCAGCTTTCAAACTTGTCCTGAACGAAGTCGAAGGATCGGGACTCGACAGCCTAATTTTGAAAGCCCTCATCTGGTTGGCTGCTCCACTAACAACAGCGGCAGGCTTTGCGACAGGTGTCGCAATATTTGAGCTTTTTCCAGGAACGAGAAAAAGCAAATTTCTGAATATTTTCAAATGGTCTTTGATTGGATGCGCTATTGGAGCTGGTGCTGTTGTGTGGTTTGGACCGATGCTTATTGTTTTTGGAATGTTTCTAATTGGAACGGCCAGTATTGCATTGAGAGAGTTGGTGAGGATAAAAAAGACGAAAGACATAAGAGCACAAGAATACTTGTGACTTGTTCACCTACGACTTATGCACTAATTTAGTTTGACGGGAATTGTAGCTTTTGGGTATGTGTGGTTTGAAACAGAAGGTAACATGTTCATATAGTTCTCTGGGGCGCTGATGTTGCGGAGAACCAGTGAATAGTCTTCGAAGCAAGAATGAATGAAAAAGAGAAAACTATCGCGCAAGATAACTGAACTGGTTGATAGCCTGCCGCTTTTCCCTACCGATATTGATAGACTTTTGGCGGCTGCGGTAAGACCGAGCGAAGATAGCACAGAAATACTGCGCTTGATTGAGAACGATCCCAAACTATCGAATGAACTGCTGCAGTTGGCACGTTCCTATTATGGAACGGCTGAGGAACTCAAAACGATCGAGGATGCCGTGCGCTACATTGGTGTCCAGCCTTTAGTGCAGTTAATGGGGATTTCTTACGCCAGAGATGCTATCCAGCAAGAATTTGCGGCACTTAAATATCTGAATGAATATCTTGACCACTCGGAGGATATTTACATAACGTGCGGTATTCTGGGCGAGATTTGCGGTCTGCCTCGAGCGCAGCGTGAAATGTATGCCTTGGCAGGGCTGGTGCACGATGTCGGACGGCTGGCCATCATGGTCGGGACTAATAGGACAAGTGCGCACGTGTTGGGGACATTATGGGATAAGATGGTGTCGGTTGTTCATGACGAAAAAGCAAGTTTGGGGACGAACCACTGCGATGTCGGAGCGCAGATCTGCCAGAAGTGGAATTTCTCGCCAGTTATCCAGGAGGCAGTTCTAAGACATCACACTCCACTTGTTGATAACGACTTCAACTTTGCAGGTGCTCTAATATTCATTTCGCATTTTGTTTCGGTGAGCGACCCCAGCGGGGAAATCCTGGCAACTTTACTCGCTACTAAAGTTTTGGCCAAGCTGAACCTAAGCGAGGCCGATTTCGACAAAGCAAGAAACATATACAAATCGCGCACTCAGAATAGCATGTGATGAGTCATTATGTGGACCGCAGATGTGTGCACAAGAGCAAAAGTGCATAAGAGCATAAGCAGACAATAACACAAGGATCCTTATGCTCTTGTACACTCATAAATTATTTACTAATCTGGTTGGCAGGGCTCGTTAGCAAGAAAGGAAAGGAATTTCAGCAGGTGGTTGAGAAAAACAATTCTTTGAACAAGGCTATTGATGTCAGTATATCTGAAGAGAATAAGTCGACAATTTTAAAAGCTGGGGACGTTACAATAGTAGAAGCAACAAAAGTTTCGGAAGAGAAGGCTATAGTGACCAAAATTGACCTACGACCCATCGGACTGAATATTTATGGCGATACTGACGGATTATGTGTTGGAACGAACAAACTGACAAGCAACACTTTCATGAATGTTCACACAATGGTTGGAATAGGTCAATAAAGCATTTGCAGCTAAATAGGAGCACTGGGTATGTTGATAAAGTCGATTTTGTCTGTAAAATAAGTGGTGTTTCAATTGATAATTGGGGGTTGAGATTCTTCGCTTTGCTCAGAATGACATAAGCTAAATTCCTACCGGAGTTTATCCCTAACACTGGACGAGAGAGGGATGACAGCAAGGAATGTCAAACAACTAACACCGTACATCGAAGTGACGAAGTCACGTCTGTCATGTCGAGCGCGGTCGAGACATCTGGCTGAGCACGATAATTGTTGCCTATCCGTAAGCAGATTTCTCCACTTCGGTAGAAATGACTTATAGTCTTTTCTACAGAGCATTCTGAGTTTTGAATTGTCTGGAGGTTTTTCCATATGCTGATAACTACAACAAGGAACGTCGAATATCGAACAAGAGGCGCCGAACATCGAAGCGACGAAGTCACTTTTGTCATTTCGAGCCCGTTCGGCTTCGCTCAGGATAAACTACGTCGAGACATCTGGCCTATGCGCGAGATTTACCTTACCAGCCGTCACTGAGATCTCGCCAGTTTGGATTCTCCTGGGCAATCAGTCGCAATTTCTTTTCCCTGCGCCAATGCTTGAGTTGTTTTTCGCGTGCTATCGCCGAATGTGTGTCAGTGTAGGATTCCACATAAACAAGCGTGTCGATGTTTTAGCGGTGGGTAAAACCTTCAACAAGCCCGACTTTGTGTTGATGGGCCCTCTTTTTGATATTATTTGTGACGCCGATATACAGTGTGCGGGATTGGTTAATCATGATATAAACGTAATAGGTCTTGCGGCCTGACATAGCATCATCATACAGGATGGAGGCGTCTTTGTCATCTCAAGCTCGTTCGAGAGGTCTGGCTGTGGACGATAACTTTTGCTTGTTTGAAACCAGATTTCTCCACACCGGCCCGCCTACGGCGTGCCTTCGGTCGAAATGACAATGTAGTTAGCACGAGATACGCTTCACCTGCTGCCACGACTTTCTCGCCGCCCACCTTGCGTCGGTAGACGTGGGGGCAGGCGTCGCGAGACGCAGAGGCAAGTACTTCTTAGCCTGCCTTGAGCGCGGTCGAAGGGAGCTACGCCCTTATGATGTCGGTGATTTTCATTAGGCGGGAGGACACTGTAATTTACGATTGACTATTTACTATTTTCTATTGGATCGAGATTCTTCGTTTCGCTCAGAATGACTTTAAAGAATATCGAATATCGAACAAGGAAAACCGAACATCAAAGTGACAATACGAGACACGAGTCACGGGCCACGAGTCGCGATTCACGCCCTGATGATATCCGTTATTTTCATTAGGCGGGAGGTGTTGTCGCGTTCGGCTTCGGCCAATTTGTCGAAAATAAACCTGATTGTCTCCTGCAGCTCCGGAATGACCACGTGCTCTAAAACGTTGACCCTTCGGCGGGTCATCTGAAGCTCAACAGCTAAAAGGCGGGCCTGCTTTTCCCTCTCAGCAAGCTGAATTAGATCATCAAAAGCACGCTCCAAAGCCAGAAGTGCAATGTCCATTTCGCCGGAGGTCGTGGCATAGCCATAACAGATAATTTCTCCCTCCATTTCCTTAATCAAATGCGGCACTTTTACGTTCATTATGCGGGCAAATTCAATAGCTAAGCTAAACTTCTTTGTAGGAACCTCAAGGGCAGCTTTTACATGTTCCGGCTCCATCGTTGCACGGGCCAACATGAACCGCCGGAACGTTTCCAAAAGCTCTTTTGCAACCTTCTCGCGCAAAGGCTGAATTTCTCTGGCGATGCGAATCAATTGCCGAGAGATTTCGTCTCGCTTCTCGCTTAAAAGGCGGTGGCCTCGCTGAGCGAGCGCCACTCGCTTTCGCAAGTTCAATAGCTCCATTCGGGTTGCATTAACATTCGCAAGCATAATTTTTCCTTTTGCCGCGGAGACCGCAAAGTACGCGGAGGATATTCAACCAATTAACTAATTAACCAGGTTCCTCTGCGGTCTCAGCGCTCTCGGCGCTTAAACTTTTTGTTTTACGGAAGCGCGGCATATATTTTTCTATGAGTTTAATGTCAATACGCTTTAGCTCGACGTTTTCAAACATGCTCAGCAATTCCCAGCCGAGGTCAAGCGTCTGCTCAACCGTGCGATTTTCATAATAGTCCTGCGAGACATACCGTTTCTCGAATTCGGTAGAAAATGTCATATATTTTCTGTCTTCATCCGAAAGTGCAGCTTCACCCATAATTGTTGCCAGCTCTTCCATTTCTTTGCCGCGGGCATAGGCGGCGTAAAGCTGATTGTAAAGGTCAGCATGGTCTTCGCGGGTTCTGCCTTCGCCGATGCCTTTATCTTTAAGCCGCGACAGACTCGGCAAAACATCGACCGGCGGCGAGACGCCTTTTCTGTGCAGGGGACGAGACAAAATTATCTGGCCCTCGGTAATATAGCCGGTCAGGTCCGGCACCGGATGCGTTTTGTCATCCTCAGGCATGGTCAAGACAGGGACGGTGGTGATAGAGCCTTTTTTGCCTTTGATTCGGCCAGACCTTTCATAAACGGTCGCCAGGTCGGTGTAGAGATAGCCCGGATAACCGCGTCGCCCCGGCACCTCCTTTCTGGCTGCACTTATTTCCCGCAGCGCCTCACAGTAATTGGTCATATCGTTTAAGATTACCAGAACGTGCATATCCAGCTCATAGGCCAAATATTCAGCGGCGGTGAGAGCAAATCGCGGTGTCGCTATACGTTCAATAGCAGGGTCATTTGCGAGGTTAAGGAACATCACAGCGCGCTCGATGGCACCGGTTTCTCGCAGGTCGTTGATGAAGAATTGGGCTGCTTCAAATGTGATGCCCATCGCAGCAAATACGACCGCAAATTCTTCAGTTTTTCCCAAAACAGTGGCTTGGCGGGCAAGCTGAGCGGTTACGTTATCGTGTGGCAGACCGGCACCTGAAAATATCGGTAGCTTCTGGCCACGCACAAGCGGATTTAAGCCATCAATTGTCGAGATGCCCGTCTGGATAAATTCGTTTGGGTAATCACGCGCATAGGGATTGATGGGGCTGCCATTAATGTTCAACAATTTATCTGGGATTACAGGCAGGCCATCGTCTTTGGGCTCGCCCAGGCCGCTGAAAACTCTGCCCAAGATATCCGGCGAGACGCCTAACTCCAGAGGCCTACCTAAAAACCGAACGGTACTTTCATCAACGTCAATTCCGCTCGTTCCCTCGAAAACCTGTACGAGGGCTGTGTCTTTTTCTACCTGCAGAATTTGGCCGTGACGTTTCGAGCCGTCACCGAGTTCTATTTCGACAATGTGGGCATATTTAGCCTCATCAACCATCCCGACCAGCATCAAAGGCCCGGCGATTTCAGCTACTGTCTGGTATTCTTTCAGCATTTCAAACTCCTATTTGGGTTAAATGGTTAACTGGTTAATTGGTTATTTACCACTCACCAGTTACCCAATCACCAACTTTCAAGATACTGTTGAGGTTTGCTGCAACTGTTTCATCTGCTCGTCAATCGTGTCCCTTATACTTACAATTTTGCTAAGGTCACTTTCCGGGATATATTTTGCTCTTGCGATTTCCTCGCGCACCGTCAATTTGAAAATCTGAGCGGTTTCAATTTCAGCTTCAATAGCATCAATCGCTCGCTTATGAAAGTGAAGTACGGTTTTTAACATTTCATACTGTTTGGTCATCGAAGTAAACGTGTCAACTTCGTGAAAGGCATTCTGGTGTAGAAAGTCCTCACGAATAGACCGGGCTGTCTCCAACACTAATCTCTCTCTCGCCGATAAGGCTTCGGCACCTACCAGACGGACAATCTCACGCAATTCAGATTCCTGCTGCAACAAGCTCATCGCCTCAGTGGTCAGCTCATGCATTTCCTGACCCTGGTCCTTGTCTTCGAAGCATTCTTGTAAATACTGTTTATAAAAGGAGTAAGAGGTCAACCAATCAATAGCCGGGAAGTGTCGCTGATAAGCGAGTTCTGCTTGCAGTGACCAGAAAACTTTGACCACGTGCAACGTTGCCTGGACTACTGAATCCGATAGGTCACCACCCGGCGGACTTACCGCACCGACAACCGTTAGCGCTGCTTCTCGTTCAGGATTACCCAGGCACTGCACTCGGCCAGCCCTTTCATAAAACGCAGCAATGCGTGCTGCTAAGTACGCGGGATAACCTTCCTCAGCAGGCATCTCCTCTAAGCGAGTCGATATTTCGCGCATTGCTTCAGCCCATCGACTGGTACTGTCGGCCATCAAAGCTACAACGTAGCCCATATCACGGAAGTACTCGGCTATGGTGACTCCCGTATAAACCGATGCTTCCCTCGCGGCGACCGGCATATTGGAAGTGTTTGCAATCAGCACCGAGCGCTTCATAAGCGGCTCGCCTGAATAAGGGTCTTTCAATTCCGGAAACTCAGTCAAAACATCCGTCATTTCATTGCCACGTTCGCCGCAGCCAACATAAACAACGACTTCTGCATCAACCCATTTGGCCAACTGATGCTGAATGACAGTTTTACCTGAGCCGAACGGCCCCGGCACGCAAGCTGTCCCGCCTTTGGTGACGGGAAAGAAGGCATCAATAACCCGCTGACCGGTAACGAGAATATTATTTGGCGCGAGCCGATTCTTTATCCGCCTGGCATTGCGGACTGGCCATTCCTGCATCAATTTCAGCTCCGTCTGTGTCCCATCATCCGAAACTACAATGCCAATAGTTTCAACAACTGTGTAATCTCCCTCATGTATTTCCTGCAAAGTTCCGGATACATCCGGCGGCACCATAATCTTTTGGACAATAAGCGTAGTTTCCTGGACTTCACCTATAATGTCACCTTGGCCCACTTTCGTTCCATTATCTACGGTTGATTTGAAGTGCCATCTCTTTTCTCTATTGAGGCCGGGAAGAGTACTTCCTCTGCTCATAAATTCGCCTTCGACGTCTACCAGTGAGTCTAACGGTCGTTGGATACCGTCATAAATACTTTCAATCAAGCCCGGCCCTAACTCGACACTCAAAGGAGCCTCTGTATCGACAACTTTTTCGCCAGGGCCGATACCGCCGGTCTCTTCATATACCTGGATTGAAGCCAAATCGCCGTGCAGCTCTACGATTTCGCCTATCAGCTTCAGCTCGCCGACACGAACAACATCATACATTCGCGCGCCGGTCATACCTTCAGCAACAACAACAGGCCCTGCAACTTTGACTATTCTTCCGGTTCTTACTTCTTCCATTGTCAAAATCCTTCCCTAAATCGTATTGCGTATCGCGTATTGCGTACTGCGTTAAAGTTTCTTAATTAGATTTGAAATCATTCGACAAAGATGATCCAGTTTTTCAAGCAATACTATTTCTTTGTCTTTCTCTAAATATTCCAACTCTTTCGCTATCGTTATCTGAGTTTCCAGTTCTGCACAGCTTCCGAGCGAGACGTAAAGAAATTGCCTATATTCTTTATTATGATACCTCCTAAAACCTTCTGCTATATTCGAAGGTATGGAAATCGCTGATCGTCTCATTTGACTAATTAAGCCATACATCTCATGTTTTGGAAATTTTTCCGTTAATTTGTATATACCCTTAACAAGTCCGATACCTGCATTCCAAATATCTAAATCTCTGTATGTCTTTATTTTTCCCATCACATGTCCTTTCTACGCAATACGCATCACGCACGACGCACAACAAAGTTTTAACTGCTTTGCAAAATATTAATACCTATGGCCATCTTCAGCACTTTTCCCAGAGCTTCCGTCGCCAGGCCCGTTGATTCGGTGGTAAACGGCACGACCACAACACACGGCGTCGGCAAATCCTGATATTCCGAAAAAACTGTATCGGCAATCGACGCTATATTTTCAGCAACTACTACCAGAGCGTACTTATCGCTCATTATCTGCTTGGCAGCTTCAATCACTTGTTCACGTGTCTCGCCAGCAACGAACGTATCGACTCCAAGTGCCGAAAACGGCATCACAAAATCAGTGTCACCTAAAACTGCTATTTTACCTTCCATTGTTTGATTCCAACCGCTCTCTGATGGTCGCGGCTCTTTTGTGTATCAAACCTGATGCCCTTATTCCTAGTATCCTACAACCTGATTTTCTGATATCCTGATAACCCAATAACTACCCTACGCGGTCCAAAATAAGTTTCGTGTCAAGGTGATTCTTCTTGGCTGTTAATATCAATCTGACGGTGCGGATTTCATTTTCCTTCATTATTAAATAAGCAATGATAGGCTGAGGGCCGGCAGTAACCTCAATGGTCGATTTTAGAAATCCTCTTAAATGCGCGTCACATCGCTGCTCGACAGCCAAAAAAGATTTATTCGATGATAAGTAGTTGCCGCCCGTTTGAACAATCTCGTAGTAAGGCGTTACAAAAAATAACGATCCGGCCGCCTCATAACCAAGGTCCAGGCCATGCTGCAGCCGGTCCAACTCGATAAAACCACCTCTTAGAAACACATTTCGGGATTCTAATTCGGTGTATTTCAGCCGAAGCATGGTACGTATGTTGGTCAAATCAATCTGTATTCTAAAAAGACCAAGCAGAAAAATACTTTCTAACCGGCGTGCTCTTTTCAAATTATACTCAGCCTGCACACAATCGATTGCGTAATCAACCTGGCGAATATCTTTATTCTTATAATAAGCCAGAACCGCTCTTTCAGTGGCCTCGGACATATAATCAGGAAACAGATTGTAATTTTCCTGCTCAAAAACTTCTTCAAACTGCTCTGGCGGAAAGTTTCCATCGGGGCTGTAATCGGTGCCCATTGGCTTATCCGTCAACGTTCGCCGCACTGCCAGCCGGAGGTTGGCAAAATCATCTCGCGTTCTTAATAGTTCGACAATTGGCTCATCAAGCATCAAATCCGAGAAAAGCTCTCGCGCCGCCTGCCTTCTGCTTAGCAAAATATTTTCCACCTCAGCGAAGCTTCTGCCTGCTGTCGGCAGGGCATATTCGGTAGCACTTAACAGGCCAGCGGCGGCCTCGAAACTTTCGGCATTGGCCATATCCATAAGCGTTGTTCTGGTGAGCATCTGCATCTCGAGCACTCGAACCTGAGCGGTTTCAAATGTATACCGCCAGTCGTCACCACCAATAGGCGGATAAGTGTAGAA
>CAYNKI010000098.1:0-2923 GCA_964397675.1 uncultured Pirellulales bacterium | reverse complement strand
TTGGCTAATTCAATTTCCAGCTCTCTACGGGCTTGAGTTAATAGCACCTCAAACGAAACATTATTTTTTATCCTGCCGCGTCTTAAAATAAAGCCTCCTCCCAAATCCCGCCTTTCGTCAGACAATCTTAAATTGCCTTTATAACCAGGACCCAGCTGGCGATTTATCTGCTTTATAAACTCGTGGTCAATTCGACTTTCATCTTTATCGACAATAACCTCCTCGTCACCGGTTTCGACTGCCTTGAGCATCATGTTGGTCATAAGCTGGAGATACTGGTCATCCGGCAGATTTAGCAATTGCTCGTGGGCCTGCTCAAAGACCTCATCAAGTATCTTTCGTTTCTCTGCCAGAAATTCCTTGGCGATTTCCATCCTTGCCGCTGAGAGAAGATGCAATTTTTTTGCTTCTGCCGCCTTTCGCGCAAGAATCTGCGTTTGCTTTTTGAACTCCGCCATTTGCTCGTCGATTTTAGCTTGCTCGGCAGCTTCGCGTTCTCTGGCTGCAGTTATAATTTTTTCTGCTTCCGCCTTAGCGTCGGCGAGAATCTTTTCTATGACCTGTTCAGCTTCCATAATCTCGTATCTCGTATTGTGTATTGCGTATTGCGTATTGCGTTTAGGACATTAGACCGTTGGCCAGCTAATGCCAAACCACAGCAGCAGTATTGTCACCAGAAGACCCAACACGGCGTAAATCTCAACCATAACGGCATAAATCACACCTGCTTTGAACGCCATCTCCGGTCTTTTAGCAGCCATCAATATCCCGCTGGAACACACCCGGCCCTGGAAGATCGCACTTACAAGACCAGCAAAAGCAATGGGCAAACAGGCTATCAGCACTTGCAATCCAAGTGCGATGCTCAACTCCGGCACCGGCACGTCTTGTTTGAAAAAGTTAAGTTTAAGCATGACCATGAAGGCAGCCAGAAAGCCGTAAAAACCCTGCGTGCCGGGCAACACCACCATAATGAACATCTGCCCATATCTCTCTGGCTTCTCGCTCAACACCCCTGTGGCGCTTCTGCCGGCAGTACCAATCCCCACTGCCGATCCAATACCAGCAAGTAAGGCCGCCATACCTGCTCCGCCCAGGGCCAATATTATACCGTAGTCCATGGCATAATCTCCTTTCGTATCTTGTATTGTATGGTTTATGTTTCTTCAGGATTTTTAATATAAACGTGTTCGTATTTCTTTGCGAGCGGCTCGAATTTTCTACCACCGCCAACGAAAAACTTCGGGAAGAACTCGACATACTGCAATCTCAATGTGTGAACAAACGCACCGAGTCCTGACATAGCCAAATTAAATGAGTGGCCACCAACGAGAACAAGAATCATAACTACAACACCGATTCCATAAGGTATATCGAGAGAAATCTTGGCAATGACATTTACCGCCATTGCTATGCCGGCAGTCACCATTCCCAAAGCCATCAATCGCAGATAGCTAAGGACATCACCAACATAAAAGATGGTGCTAAAGAGGTTATACGCGCCCATTCCTATTCGGCCCGCCACAGGACCTTCTCGATGGCTAAAAAGTAAAATCGCTCCAGCAGGGACGAATGCCAGGCGTCCAAAAAGGCTGCCGATTTGTGGTGATATGACACCGGCCTTGCCAGCGCCGAATAGAACAAGCGAGTTGAGCATTATAAGCCATGTCAATTGGTCACAAATGGCTGCGATAAAATCTCTTCGTTTAAGGTTATATAGAAATGCAATAAGTAAGCCGACCTGAATCTGGATATAGCCAAGTGCCAGAGAAAGCGCAAAGAATATCATAGGCTTTTCAAACGGATCAAACCACAACATCTTTTCTCGAAGAGGCTTCAAAGCGGGTACGAACTGCTGAATGGCATCTCCAAACCAGCCACCCGTCAATGCACCCGCCACAAGAGTAACGACTGAACAGATTCCCAGCATCCACATCAGCTTTTTATCGCCCTGCATCTTCTTTATAAGCAATATCATTATTCCGATAATGGCCAGGCCGTATCCCGCATCAGTCAGGCACAAGGCAAAGAAAATTGCAAAAAATGGAGCTAAGAAACGCGTTGGGTCGACTTCAAAATGCTGTGGCATACCATAAAGGCGGGTTATCACTTCAAACGGCCGAACTAAGTTCTTGTTCTCTATCTCAACCGGTATCTCTTCATCTTCTGTTGGTTCGACCCCTGTTAGACTCGAAGCCCCAAACCGCGAGACTATTTTCTCCAGCCGAGCATAATTCTTTTCTTTGACCCAACCCTCTAAAAGGACGGTGCTCTGCGTTGCCGGTGCGGTATCTTTGGTCTGCTCTCTGTTTAACAGATTCTCATAATGGTCGTGAAGGATTTGCAGATTGAGCAGATTATCAGCTAATCCAGCGGCACTTTCTACGTGTTTCTGTAATTGGCTTTTTTGATCGTTTAATTTTTCGCTGTGCTGCTTTATTAATTCTGCCACCGTGCCGGTCCACGACCCGAAGTTGACCGGCTCAAACTCGGCTGAACGCAACAGCTTTTGAACATCATTGATATTTTCTTTTGGGCAAACAACAAGACAGGCATACTGGTTAAGTGTCGCTCCTACCTGCTGAATCGCCCCAGTCAGTTCAGGTATTTCATCTTGAACCTGTTTAAGCTGTACCAATGGTATCAGCCCCGTCAGGCAAATTGTCTGCTGAAGCTGGCCTATCTCTTCTACCGGCGTCTGTAGAGATTGCCATGGGTGAAGCTGCTCCAGAGTCGCGCGTAAGTTTTCACATTCGCCCTTTGCCTTTTCTATTGATGCTTGGAGCTGTTCGCACTGATCGACTATTTTGAGAATTTGCTCGTCTGAAACAACCTCGTTATAAGACTTTTCATCAATGACCAGACGCGGTGAAAGAACGCTGGCCAGAC
This sequence comes from uncultured Pirellulales bacterium, assembly GCA_964397675.1. GTDB lineage: Bacteria > Planctomycetota > Phycisphaerae > Sedimentisphaerales > Anaerobacaceae > CAYNKI01. The sequence continues at coordinate 34 of CAYNKI010000098.1, read as the reverse complement.
CTTTTTTAGCTTTGGTATAATCTTTAAGAAATGC
>CAYNKI010000097.1:0-12799 GCA_964397675.1 uncultured Pirellulales bacterium | reverse complement strand
CGTCATGTTGGCCGGCAAACCCTCCCGGCGTCCAGTTGAGAACCACCTCCCGCGGTAAATCCGTCGCCCTATCAGTCGGGCTCGGATTAGAAGCCAGACTGGGATCTACACTTATCATAGCCTGCTGAATCTCTTGCTGTGTTAGTCCCCGGCTGTAGATGCGCATATCATCAATTAGGCCATCCATGAACCATTGAAAATTCCTGTGACAGCCGATGTAGAAGACCCCCTCGCAGTCTTCTATGCCTCCTTGGACCGGAGCTCCCGCTGGTTCACCGTTCACATAGAACTGAATGATATCGATGGCTCCACCTTCGGTCACAACCACCGCACCGTGATACCATTCTTCAGCTTGCATGGTGACCCCTGAAAAGAACTGTGCTCCACCAAGCCACGTCGTAAAGATATCGTTCGGATTAATTTGGAGCCACGATCTGCCCACTCCATTCAAAGTCGCCTGCTGAAATATTAGCTGCCTTCCTTTGCCAACTGCATCAAACTTAAACCATGCTGCGTTGGTAATATCACCTTGGTTGTGGACTCTCAGGCTTTCGCTGAAAGGGATTTGAACGTAGCTCGATGATCCGTCGTCGAAATGCAGCGCACCGCCTATCATCCCGGCCTCCCACTGTGGGTTGCCGTGAAGGGTGCCGTTGTTTTCGTTGCCACTTGAGTCACTTGCGGTTGTTCCGGAACTCTCATCAAGCCTCCACCAGCCGACAAGATCGGGGTCAGCGGCATTGCCTACGCTCGGCAGAAACAGGCCAAGCACCAAAACAAAAGAAACTAAATAAATCAATTGTCTAAACATAAGTATTCCTCCTTTCTCAAACCTTACCAAGTATATTTATACCAAATTAACCGCTTTTATTTCAAGCATAATCCTTGAATATTTCGGATTCTTTTGTCAAGAGCAAAACCGGCTAAAAACGAAGAAGACGTTGACTGACCAGAATCCGCCGCGGCAGAATAATTTTTACTAAAAAAAACTCGTTTTTGCTTATTTTTACCCATTTTTCAAATTCATACGTTTTTCGCTTAAGCACTTGTGATTTATACACATACAAAAATATTTTCTAAAAGTATTTAAAAACTAAATGTCTATTTTCACTGTTGACGATTTAGTTCGAGCGTGAGATTCGGAAAGATTTGTTTATGGTTTTAAGTAAAATACGGTAAAAAAAACTGATGATCTTCTTTTTGTCATCAGTTTCTGCTTTTCCATTGCCCCGCGCGTTTTACCGCCGCCGTTTGACTGCAATATCTACTAACAAAGCAAAATCATTTTCTTGTCTATTCGAAAGCGATACCTACACCAATACTTGCATTTTTGAGCGTATTTTTCCGCTCAATTCTCACTATTCTGCCTCTTTTTATACGAGCAAATTGTCCTTTTTGCGTGGCTAAAGCTGCTGTCCGTGGAAAATTAATTTCCACAATATTACCCGGCCGAATAGGTGTGGTCATTGGTACCGTAATAAAAACGCCTACTTTACTGATATTAGAGCTTCTACCATTAAAAAACCTATTGGCTTGCGGTACCCAAAGACTAACCGGCCAAGATAGATTAGTCCGACTTTCCTTACGCTGCTCAATTAAAGCCTCCATAATTCAAGTCTCCTTTCAATAAATTGTCCATCAATGATAATCTTATCGACAATGTTAATTTGGATAGATTAGTATATTTAAGTAAAATAGTAACTTTTCTAAATACTTTTTTATCCCTTGAATATACCGCTCCATTTTTGCCCTTTTTATCGGGCTGACCCGGTCGAATGACTGTGGTCAAGATTCGGTCACATAAAAACAGCCAGCTATCGAATAAGTTATCTTGCGATTCTGAGTTGAGAAGTGTATGTTGTAAGGCGAATGCAAACGAAAATCATAAAACTTGATTCAGATAAAACTAATATATCGAAACTAAAGGAGGCCGCTGCGGTTGTCGACTCTGGTGGACTTGTTGCGTTTCCTACCGAGACAGTGTATGGAATTGCCTGTCGAGTTAAGACAGACTCGCTAAATAAGCTGAATAATCTCAAAGGAAGAGATTGTGGGAAACATTATACATTACATATTAGCCATATAAGCGAAGCAAAAAAATACGTTCCAACGATCGGAATAAGAGCTCAAAAACTAATTGAAAACGCTTGGCCTGGTCCCCTGACTGTCGTTTTCAAATTGAACGAGCAGGATATACATAAACAGCAAAAAAGCCTAAAAAGAGAAGTTTTCGAAAACTTATATAAGGATAATTCTATAGGCATCCGCTACCCAGATAATCCTATAGCTTCGATATTTCTGCGGCTAATACATAATCCTGTTGTGGCACCAAGCGCAAACATAACAGCCCAAAACCCAGCGGTAGAACCAGAGCAGGTTCTCGCTGATTTTTCAGGTAAAATCGATTTATTACTGGACGCTGGACCGTGCAAATATAAAAAAAGCAGCACAGTTGTAAAAATATCCAAAAAAGGGCTGGAAATTCTAAGATCTGGCGTATACTCACAAACAGAACTGGAAACATTATCAACGGTCAAGTTTCTATTCGTTTGTACCGGCAATACCTGCAGAAGCCCTATGGCTGAGGGAATATTCCGCAAAAATTTGGCAAAAAAATTGAAATGCGACATTGACTACCTGGCACAAATAGGTTATATAACCATTTCCGCTGGTATCATGGATATAGCTGGTACACCAGCAAGCAGGGAAGCGGTAACTGCTTGTGAAACTAAGGGGATAGACATAAAAACGCATAAAAGCAGAACATTGTCCACACAGCTTATCGAAGAAAGTGATTTTATATTTGCAATGGAACAAATTCACTGCAACCGCATCTCTACTTTGTGTCCTGAGGCTAAGAGCAAGTGCATGCTATTGGCAGAAAATCAGGATATTGCTGACCCGATAGGCCAGCCACAAGAGTATTTCAACAATTGTGCGGAATTGATAGAAGAAGCTGTTAAAAAAAGAATTAATGAGCTTGTGATATGAAAATAGCAGTTGGTAGCGACCACCGCGGTTTTGAAGCGAAACAGTTAATCAAGGCCATAGTTACCCAGTTGAACCACGAGTGCATAGATTTCGGTACCGGTGACAGAAATCCGGTTGATTATCCTGATTTAGCCTATGCAGCAACAATGGCAGTGGCTCAACAGGAGGCTGATAGAGCCATCTTAGTCTGTGCAACTGGGCTTGGCATGTGCATAACGGCAAATAAAATAAAAGGAATCAGAGCTGCTTTGTGCCATGATGAGCTAACTGCTCAGATTTCACGCGACCACAACGATGCAAATATACTATGCATATCAGGCGATCAAATCGGAGAGGTATTACTGCGAAAAATAGTAGAAGTCTGGCTGAACACCGAATTCGCCGGCGGAAGACATCAAAGAAGGGTAAACAAAATAACAGCTATCGAAAAAGGTAGAGACCCGAGAGAAATCACAAATGGCTGATCTTCGATATGGCCAGGCAGTTAGATATTGTTGAGGCGTTGGGAAATTCACGTCAAGGCAATGTAACTGTCCATTTTCGCGAAGTGTGAGCATGGTGGAATGTGCCCCGATTTTGAGCGCCGGATTATGAGCGAGATCTGCTGGCCGCGTTTCCTCTCTTGCAATTCAAGAGACTTCTGAGCACGAGAAACGCTCAGTCGGCGATCCTTTTGATAACGCACGGCCTGCTGATAGATGGCGTATAACTCATCCAGAAACCTCGCGTATTATTTCTCGTCCGGATGCTGCAACGCCAGCTTGATCGCCTTGCGGATTAGATGCGCCCAGCAGAGTTGGTGCTGCGTGAATCCCGATGTACATCGGGACGAACTATTCAAAACGGCTTAGTCCGGCCGGCAAGCCACGAAATCTCCTCCTGTGACAACACACCCCGGCTATTAGTTGCCTCCACTTATGGTTGCTACCTCGTCCGGCAATAGAGCACGGTCGTAGATGCGTACATCATCCAATGCACCGTTGAACGGACTTCGACATGCATCACCAATGGCCTCCATGGCTCCAAGGACGAGCGCAGTATGCACATTAACCGGGAAAGGTTTAAGCGAGCCGCTTGCCACTTCCGAGCCGTTGCGGTAGATTACCGTATTACTCTGTATGTCAAAGGTAACAGCCCAATGCTCCCAGGTATCCGGAACCATCGGCTCACTTAGAAGGATTTCTTTGTGTACTTCAAAAATAACTGTACCGTTCTCATCGGCCCAAAAGGTCCACATCTGGTCACCCCAGGTGTTTCGCTTGGCGATGAGTCCCTGACTGGAGCCGTTAGGTCCGGCCCACTTGACCCGAATAGAAACGGTCAATTCATTCTGGGATGGAATCCAATTGCCCAATCTGCAGAACTGGTCTGCTTCCCCGCTGAACTCCAGGGCTTTGCCATCGTCGGCAGCGTCAATCACATTGGGCTCACCAAAGACAATACCGTGGTGATGATGACCGGAGCTGTCAACGATATGACCAGCATCGATCTCGTCCAGTTTATACCAACCCAACAGATTCTCATCCGTGACCGGGATACCTGGCCCCGTGGTAAAGCTCCAGAGGTCACCGCCAAGAGTGCCTTCAACTCTGATCTCGTCTACACGCCAGTAGTAGGCGGTATCAAAATCGAGCGGGCCGGGAGAATAGGTCGGTTCGGTGACAGTCACGCCATCGGCGGTAGCGGCATTGGCCACGGCGTTCGCATCCTTGCCGATATGCACCACATGTGAGGTCGCGCCGAGACCGGCCGTCCAGGACAGCACGCCGTTCGGGTCAACATAAATGGCCCCGTCAGCAGGCTTGGGTGCAGTGGCCTTCTTGGAAGCGACCGTAAACTGCCAAATGTACCCAGTAATCACCTGGCCGTCCGCGTAGACTTCATTGACACGCCAGTAGTACGTGCTGCCGGGTATCAGGTCTTGTACATCCAGCTCGCTCAGTTCGGGTTCACCAATCTTAACACTGGCATCGTTGTTCGCAACGGAATCACGGTTGGTACCAAGGAAAACTGTGTCGGATATGGACCAATCTTCCTCTGCTCGCCTGGCAGACCACCAGTCCAAACGCACTAATGTTTCCTCAATCGTGCTACGGTCAATCGGATAGGGATTCGTGGCCTTGCCCGTGAATACCTGCTCGGCACCAGCCAGCTCAGCGACTTCTACCGCGCTAAGGGCCCGGTCATAGATGCGTACATCATCGAGACTTTCCGCGGCGCATTTTGGATCCTCCGTATCCTTAGATGCACTCATCATGATACGCCCAGTACTCGCTTCAATAGTCCCGACTTTCTCAAACCGCCCGATCTCCTGGCCATCGAGGTACACAATCTTGGTTGCACCATCGTATGTGCCGGCTACATGATGCCATCCGCCATCCAAAAATGAATACGGGAAGTTTACTTTTTGCTGCCAGTTCAAAACGCCGTCCGTTTTTTTTGGCCATTCGATGAATGTGGTCCTAAATGCGATCTGCTGATTGTTATTAAGCCAGGCCAATGCAAAGGTTTCATTTTGGGGCCCACCCCTTAAAACCATATAGTTCCAATTTTGGACCGGATCCGACTCGGGTTTTACCCAGCACGACAGTGTGATCGCCCATTTGATCAGGTTATAGGCCGGATTGCTGGGACAGGTGATGTAGCCCTGCGATCCTATCTTCGTTGAAGGGTCATATCCTTCTTTAAAAAAGACGCCCTCATTAAGATACCCTTCCATCCAGTTGGCGGAGCCCACCAATTGGCCGTCGCTTGTGCCGGCACTGTCGCGGACAATATTGCCTCCGCCCTCATCCAGCTTCCAATGAGAGACTAAACCGTCCTGCAGGTCGGCGATTGCCGCACCCGTGCACAAGCACACCGCAAGAAGTGAAACAAATACATAGATAGTTTTTTTACACATGATATGCCTCCCTTCTTTCTATAGTTTTGAGTTTTTAGTTATGAGTTTTTAGTTTCTCATCTCAAACAACTTCCAACAAAACAACTAATCAGACTTCCCCCTCCCATAAGATTCTGCGGCAATTGAATACAACTTTTTAGGATTTGGCTCTACCTCCTTCCTACAAAAACCCAAACCTGCCAATATCTACCGTATTCTAAAATATATCTCAAACTGTCAGTAAAGTCAAATTATTTGTTATTTTTTTCAAGTCTTCCGGCCCATTAGGAAAATGGACAGTTATCTCTAAAGTTGAAATATCTATCAAAGTCCATGTGGCATCATTTCACCTTGGCTGTTCAGCCGTTTCTTTAACTCCGCTTGCATTTTAAGCAGGATAGGTCTGACTTCAGGTTTATCCGCGATGTTATTCAATTCATGCGGATCAGCTTGCGTATCGTATAATTCCTCGCGCGGGTGATGCTCATTCAGTTCAACTATCTTGGCTGCTATGGAGTCGGTTTTAGATTTTTCGACCCAAGTATCCCAGACTTGCTTATGGCTTTCGGGAATGCCCGAAACCTTAGTGAAGTGGGTTGTCCACGTATTTTCCGGTTTCAGGTTCACGATATACTTGTACCGGCCATCCCGAACACCACGCTGAGGAAAAACATTCATGTTGCCATCTCCGGTATGACTGGCATAAATATATTTACGGAATGTTTTCGTTTTACCCAGCAATACATTCAGGAAACTTTTTCCGTCCAGGTCTTTGGGTTGTTGTCCACCAGCAATATCGATGAACGTCGGCGTTATATCGACAAACGAAATCATCGCGTCACAAATTAAACCAGGCTTGATTTTGCCAGGCCAGGCTGCAATGAAAGGCACGCGGATTCCAGCATCATACAGTGTCCACTTTGAATGCGGCCATTCGGAGCCTTGATCCGTTGTGTATATAAAGAGCGTATTGGCTTCAAGACCATATTTTTTAAGCATGTCCCTGACTTGTCCGACGCGTTTATCCATAGTAGTTATGTCCTGGTAGTAATTGGCCATTGCTTTCCGTGTCAGCGGCGTATCGACTATAAATAGCGGCAGTTTGAGCTTTGCAGGGTCATAAATCTTGTTTGGCTCCCACGTGACATGGGGACTACTATCGGAAAGAATTAGACACAACGGGGTATCGGCTTGAGTCTGGAGATGTTCTGTCAGAAATTTATCTACGTCTTTGGTGTTAAGGCCCTCTCTGCGATATTTTCTGGGGTTTGCCGGATTGTTGGGCAGCCCGGCCTCAATATATTCGAAGTTAAAGACCTCTTTTATTGGTTTGGCGTGACGTTTATTTGCCAGTACCACACGATACCCTAACTGCCTAAGATAAGTTGGCAGAGCCGTAATGTCGGATTGGCAGGGTGTATGATTTGCCATGCAACCATTGTGAGCAGGGTAAAGTCCCGTCCATAATACCGAGCGCGAAGGCGCACACGTCGGTGAAGCTGCAAACATATTGTTAAAAAGCATTCCCTCTGTGGTGAGGGCATCAATGTTAGGAGTCTGTACATTCTTGTTGCCATAGCAGCCCAGAAAATCTATCCCGTGATCGTCAGAAATATACATAACAATATTAGGCCGTTTCCGGGATTGGTTTTGTTGTAAAAGCGAAGAACAGCCGGGGATGATAAATGGGGACGAGCCAAGCGCTGTTGTAATGATTGAATGCCTAATGAATTGTCTGCGAGTTATTTTTCTATCCATTTTAAGACTCCTTTGTCGGCTTTAGTTATTCAAGGCCCACCGATACCATTATAACTCAGTTCTGAGCCTAAAAGGTCCAACGGAATATCCTGGTCTTTCGTTTTGTAAATTACTTTGCGACCATCCCGTGTTTGACCTGTACGGTCATAACCAAGCGTACTCGGCGTCTCCGGTGAAGCTCCGTTGTCTAACAGGAAGAAAATTATCGTATCGTCCATTTGCCCTTCCTGCTCCAGAGCCTTGAGGATTCTTCCAAGACTCTGGTCAATCCGGTCAACCATAGCTGCGTGGACAGCCATCTTCCTTATTTGGTATTCTTTTTCCTTTTCAGATAGTATATCCCATTTAGTACCAACTCTCTCCTCTCCCTGGATCGGAGGTAAAGGCGTGTTTTCTTTCTCAAACAGCCCCATTTTCAACTGTCGTTTGTAACGTTCCTTTCTTAGCTTATGCCAGCCATCTTTGTACGTATCCTTGTATTTGGCAATATCTTCCGGTAGCGCGTGTAAAGGCCAATGTGGGGCGCAGTGCGCAAAATACAAAAAGAATGGCTTATCTGATTTACTGGCCTCGCTGATGTATTGAACTGCCTTATCAGTAATGGCATCTGTAAAGTAGAAGTTGGCCGGAACAGTCTTGACTGATTGAGCTCCTTCAACAAGATAAAATGGATCGAAATGATCAATCACACCCCAGATTACGCCATAGTGTTTATCAAATCCGCGGTTGACAGGATAAGTATCCAGCGGTGCAAAGGGATGGCCCGGATCATATTGGTGATCCAGCCACTTTTGGTGAAGCTTTTTGTCGCTTAGGGTCTCTGTTACGGACAGGTGCCATTTGCCAACCATTGCGGTGTTATAGCCAGCTTCCTTTAGTCCTTCGGCGATAGTGATTCCATTACGGGTTAGGCTTCGGCCATTACGGGCTAAGCCAACTTTGTGGGGGTATTGGCCGGTAAGCAGACTTGCCCGCGTTGGGCAGCACCGTGCACAGTTATAGAACTGCGTAAAGCGCAAGCCGTTCGCAGCAATACGATCGAGGTTTGGTGTTTGTATCTCTCCGCCATAGCAACCTGCATCAGAAAAGCCCATGTCGTCGGCCATAATAAGGACGACATTAGGCCGCTTTCTCGTACGGTTTTGGGATATGACTGTAGAGCATCCACTACCTGGTAAAAGATATACTATTGATCCAGCCGTAATGGTCCTGATGAACTCGCGTCGCGTATAACAATAGCGTCGCATATTCCTATCCTTCCCGCTTTGCTTTATACACAGGATTTGGTTTGGGAATAACAGCTTTAGTATCATTGAGAAACTTGTCCATTAGGGCATTTAATTTGTGCACCTTTTCCGGGTATTTATTAGTAAGATTGTTCGTCTCGCCTATATCCTCGGAAAGATTGTATAGTTCAAAGCGATCGGTCTGGTCATCATTATCACAGTAGAAACGTATCAGCTTCCAATCACCTTTTCGCACATACGAAGAAGGTTCAAATCCTGGTCGCACACCTGGGCCATGTGGAAAGTGACAAAAAATAGTATCACGAGCCGCTTTTTGACCTTTTAGGGCAGGTATAAAACTCATTCCATCAAATTGCTGAGTCTGTTTCGGCTCAAGATGAAGCATTTCCAGAATGGTCGGGTAAAAATCAACGCTGGAAACCAATGCGTCCGATTGCACTTCCGCTTTGACCACACCAGGCCAGACTACGATTAAAGGCACGCGCGTACCGCCCTCATAAATCGTTGCCTTGCCGCCTCGCAACGGTGCACTACTACTAATGGGACTGTCATGTTTGAATTTGTCCATCGTCCAATGTATACTTCCATTATCCGAGAAGAAAATGACGATCGTGCTGTTACTCAATCCCAGGTCATTGATGGCTGTAATCAATCGCCCAACGTTTTCATCCAGGCTCTCAATCATACCACCCGTTACAGGATTACGCTGTGGACTATCATGTTTGGCCTTGGCTTTGTACTTGGCATACTTGGCCTGCTTGACATCCTTTTTCTTATCAAAGGGTGCGTGTATAGAAAACGCCCAGTAGTTCAGGAAAAACGGCTCATTTTTGTTCTGCTTCAACCAGGCTATGGCCTCATCCGCCATGCGGTCCTCGATATGTTCGCCAGGTTTTCCTGTAAATTCCAGTTTAGGTGGAAACTTCCAGGGCGCGATATAACTTCCAGCCGGCCCAGGTCCATGCCAGTGCGGTTTATCAACATCGAAACCTTGATGTAGTGGATCATAAGGCTCAGTGCCCAGATGCCATTTCCCAAAATGGCCCGTTACATAACCAGCTTCATGCAAAGCCTCTGCCAACGTGAAATACTCCTGCTTTAGTCTCGTTACAGTATTAGCAAAGAGTACCTTTCTCGATGAAGGTGCCTTCTGCTCCAAGGACTTTTCCAATACAACCCGCGTTAAGTGACAAGCAGGCGAAGTAATGCCCAACCTCGCCGGGTACAGACCGGTCATAATACTGGCGCGCGTAGGGCTGCAAAGCGGATTAGCCGTATAAGCACTGGTAAAACGCATACCGCGTTTGGCCAATGCATCAATATTAGGCGTTTCGTAAAAAGTGCTGCCGTAGCAGCCTGTATCAGCCCAGCCCAGGTCATCCGCCATGATAAATAGTATGTTCGGTCTTCTGTGCGGTTCGACCGTCCCGAGCTCACCGTCGAGGGAGTGACTACTATCTGTCAAAGTCAACATGCACCCTGCATTGGCCATAAGAAAAGACGACGTGCCGAGCAATTTCAAAAAGTCCCGCCGTGTGTATCTGTTCATATCTTCATCTCCTGATTTAATTAAAAATTAAAAAAGACCTGTCCGCGCCAAAAATTCTCATCGCGTGTAATCACATAGTTTCATCATTTCTCTTTTACCCTCACATATCTCTATCTCTCGCTTTTTTTGACTAATGTATTTTCCTTTTCGCTGTTCTGCCTCCATCTCTGTCTCGATGCCGAGGTCTCCCTGCTGCTTCATCCATTGTTCAAGTTTATTTTTAATTGCCTCCTTACCTTTGCAGAGGCTACTACTTTTCTACGTGGCTGCTCAGGGCAAAGATTTTCTCCATTCAAGAAGCTTTTTCGACAAACGAGCGACAACTTCGGGTTCTACTTTTGCACAGTTGAGCTTTTCTCCGGGATCTTCTGTAAGGTCATACAGCTCAGCCCCGCTGCCGTTATCGTTAATCAACAATTTCCATTTACCTTCGCGGATAGCCAGGTTGGGACTTATAAACTCCGGATTACCTGGCTTTAGATAGAAAGGCTTACGTCTATACTCCCAGAAAATCTCACTTTTACGTTCGAGCTGTTTGCCAAGAAAAGCCTTGCTCATATCCTCACCGTCAAAATTGACATCTTGCGGAACATCAACACCCATCAGACTGCACAGAGACGGAAATAAATCAACACCACAGACCACGCTTTTTTCATCGACCTTGCCAGAAGGAATCGTACCTTTCCATCTTACGATAAACGGCATCCGAATACCACCCTCATATAGGCTCCACTTTCTTCCACGAAACGGCCCGGCACTTCCCGGCGGCTTAACACCTTCTTTGTAATATCGCGGCCAATCCGTAGGACCATTGTCACTGGCGAAAATAATTATAGTGTTCTGATCGAGGCCAAGCCGACTAATCTCATTCGTCAGCCGTCCAATCTGGTGGTCTAACTCGTCGAGAACCGCGAAGAACTTTTGTTCATATTCGTTTTGCGTGACATTCTTGTATTTGTCCCATAGCTCGGGCTTCGGAACATGTGTATCGTGAACATCATTGGGCCAAAGGTTTATATAAAAGGGCTTATCCTTATTCCGATGGATGAAATCAATAGCGCGATTGACATAAGTTTCGGTCATCTCGTGCTTCTCAACCCAGTGAATCTTTCCTTGGCCGAGCTTTGCGCTTGCTTTCGACAAACCGTTATTTTTAATTAGAATTCGATCTCCCAGCCCTTCAAATGACACTAACGATTCATCAAAACCATATCTTTGTGGCAGCGGTGCATCATCGACATCCCGCCCGCCTCCTATGTGCCACTTGCCGAAATGGGCTGTGACGTACCCAGCCTGCTTCAGTGTGCGCGCCAAAATCGGGGCCTTCGGGTCCAGGTAGTTTGCCATGTCCCGCTTGTGATTTTGCTGTCGGCTACTCAAATAGGAGTTGATTCGCCAGCGAGCTGGATACATACCGGTGTGTACCGCCACCCGTGACGGCGAACAGATCGGCGAATTAACGTAAAACTGCTTAATCCGAACACCTTCTTCGGCAAGCATATCTATATTTACCGTCTTAACATCTTTGTTGCCATAACAACTCAGATCGCCATAACCCATATCATCGATGTATATAATCACAATGTTTGGGCGCATTGCTGTTCTTTTCGTTTTGGAAAATGACTCTGGCAACTCGTCTTGGCGAAGCGCTCCGTGCTCCGGCAGGCTCCGCCCTGACGAGTCGCCGTAGCCAGACGTACAGCCACAGAACAAAGCGGATGAACTCAGGGCCGCTGTTTTTAAAAAACGTCGTCTATTCATTTTTGTCCTCTTCCTTTAAAGTCCTTTCGTCCTATTGCAAACTTGTGAATCCATTTTTAATCAACGCCCGGCATTGCTCTAACGCAGCACGGTATCGGGCATCGGCCACCACGCTGCGGATTTCTGCAGATTGCCGGCGGAGATCGTTCCGCCTACGAGCGATAGAAATTGCCGTCGTGTTAGTTGGTTCTGGTTCATGTTCGCAACATCCAAAACAATCAAGGAAATTCAATCTGATTAATAAAAAATTGCCTTTACCAGAGCTTTGTATTATAGCGATCAAGCCGGCTATTACAAGTTATCTTTTATCAGAAGGTCGGTCAGTAAGACCTTACCATATTTCTCACTGCCGAGAGTGCTGAGAGGGAAATTAGCCACGAATTGTAACAGAAATATTTGCTATTAAGACACAAAGGCACACAAGCACAAAGGCACAAAGGCACAAAGACACAGAGAAATAATCAATTCTCGATGCTGGATGCTTGATACTCGTCATTGCGAGCGCAGCGCGGTAATCTCTATACGCTACACGCTTCACGCATCACGTACACTCAACCTTAAGCGAAGAAACACTAAGAAAATACGGAGCCTATCCCAATGTATATCGGGATA
>CAYNKI010000096.1:0-12942 GCA_964397675.1 uncultured Pirellulales bacterium | reverse complement strand
CGTCTTTTGCGAATGGTACATGGGGTTCGAGGACGGATGGACGGACGTAGAATAAGGATGCTCGGAAACTCATGCAGCCCTCAGCAGGTCTACCCGATCCTTCAGGCGATAGCGGAGGCGGCGCGATGATCATCTTCTTTATTCCTGGCAACCATGAAGATCCGAAAGGGAATCCGATTGGGTATACACGAACCACACAACGGCAAAAGTTCAAAGATCCAAAGGCCAAGCGATACGAGGCTTGGAAAGATTACGTCTGGAATTGTCTGATCAAAGCAGAACTGAACCTGCCGCGCTATGAAAACGGACAGAAGGTGGTGGTCAGTTGTTACATCGAATACAAAAATAAGCGCCGGCCGGATCCCGGGAACGTGGTAAAAGGCATAACGGATGCCCTGGCTGATCGGAAGCACCGCAGCAAGCAAGGCATCTGGGTCGAGCATCGGCTTTATCCGAACGACCGCAATGTCCTCGAGCGAGCGATGGATTTCAGTTATTCGGAAAATCCTGGTGTGCTGGTGATTGTATCGGAGGCGTAAAGTGGAAGGGGGATTGCGGGAGGTGTCTTATGAATGATATGGATGGCTACAAGAATTTGGCCGGTGCCGTGATCGCTCAAGCTCTTAGCGATCTCCCCAAAAAATACAGATGGCTAAAGGGAAAAGAGTTCTACAAGTTTGAAAATCGAAGAGATCGTGCAAGTGCTATTCGGTTTTTCAAATCCGGGGATTATCTCTTCTGGGTAGATGTTTGCGATGGAGACTGCATAAAAATATATTCAGCCTACAAGCTGCAAGTAGAGAAAACAGTTTATATCTGCGGCAAAGAAATAGTGAGGGAGGAAGTCGGTGGGAAAACTGAATGAGGATGCGAAGAAGGTATTGGGAAACATTGATCTTATGATTCTGGCGATCAAGGGAAAGGGCGGATACAAAGATCGCAAAATGTTCCGACTGTCCGATGTGGAGTTCGATAAGTTTTTTCTCGAGAGCATCAACAAATTCCAGATCATCGCCGTTGGAATCGTTGTGGCCGAGGCGATGTTACAGGAGCCGGCGCCGTCGATACATGCTCGGTGGTCGGAATATTTGCAGAGGCGGGCGGAGTGCATGGCGCAGCTGGGGAAGAAATGAACTGGGAGGGGAACTGAAATATGCCGAGAACCTGCAGCCTGTGTAAGCGACCAGACCGGGACGCTATAGCAGAAGCGATTCGTCGCGGCGATTCATTGCGTTCCATAGCGTTACAATTCGATACATCTCATGCAACTGTAAAGAGGCACAAACAGCACGTCCTGAAGGGAACTGCAGAGAACCTGCCGGCGATCAAAAGGGTTGGCGAGATAAGTGCGAAGAACTTCCTTGAGGATCTCCTGCGGATGAAGGACAGAGCAGAGAAATGGTTCCAGGTTGCGGAGAAAGAGAAAAACGTCCAGGCCGCGATACTCATGATGCGGGAGGTTCGAGCTACCATCGATACCATGGTCAGGCTCGCTCTCTTACAGCGCCAGCTGGATGCGGAACTCGCCGACAAACAGCAGCGAGAATACAAGGACGTGACACCCGGAGTGTTGGAGATTATCAACAAGGAGTATGAGGATGAAAATTGAAATAGAAAACAGAGAAGGCATGGAAATAACTAGAATAACAACCAGTGCCCCGCAGATAGGATATTTAGAAGGGCCGGAAGGGAAATATTATGACGCATGTCTTACTGTTTTTGTTATAGAGAAGGAGGACGGTAAAGTTTTTGTAACGATTTCTGAGACCGATCCACACCTTGCTGCTGTGTATGATAATCCAGATGAGTTTAGAAGGGAAGAGGATAATCATTATCTTAATGATTTGCTCAAGGAAATATGACAAGGCTTGAGGCACACGCAAAGTATCGACAAGCTCTTGACCTGGCGCAGAGGGAAGGCTGCCGGCAGGAAACTGTACGATATTTTGCACATACCGATCTGTTTTATCTTCTCACACGAGTTCTTCACCGTGTGGATGCTGACAACGACTGGGTGTTCAAGCAGTCCAGGATGTACCAGGCGGAGCCGGATGGCTACCTGGATCTATGGGCACGAGAACACTACAAGAGTTCTATTATAACGTTTGCTGGCATCATTCAGGGTCTTATGAATGATCCGGAAAGGACTTACGGTATTATCTCAATTACGCGGCCCGCAGCAAAGAAGTTTCTCCGGCAGATCAAAATGGAACTGGAGAACAATAAAGCATTACAGGAAATTGCCTCAGAAGTGTTTTGGGAGAATCCCCAGAAGCAGTCCCCGAAGTGGAGCGAAAACGATGGTCTGATTATTAAGCGCAAAGGAAACCCCCCAGAGGCGAGCATTGAGGCTTGGGGCCTTGTAGATGGACAACCGGTAGGTCCGCACTTCTCGGATCTCCATTATGAGGATCTTGCGAACAAGGATACGGTACGCACCCAGGGGATGCTTGAGCGGGTAAGTGAATCTTTTACAGAATCTTTAGCCCTGGGATCGATAGGAGGCCGGCGCCGCGCATGTTGTACACGATGGCATTATGCGGATGTCAATCAGACTATCATAGACAATAAAATCCTAATCCCCCGGATCTGTACAGCGACGGAAGACAATACTTTCACTGGAAAACCGTGGTTGCTCACACCGGATGAACTGGCCAAGAAAATTAATGAATACGGACCATACGTAGCAGCCTGCCAATTGTTCCTCGATCCTCGACAGGAGAGCCTGCAGGTCCTCAAAGAGGAATGGCTGCGGTACTGGAAGGCTGATCGATACAAAGGACTCAACCTATACATCCTGTGCGATCCTGCCAGTGAGAAGAAGATCGGCAGCGACTACACGGTCTTTATCCTCATCGGTCTGGGCAGCGATCGCAACTACTACGTCATAAACTGGATCCGGGACCGCCTGAGTCTTACTGAGAAGGCCAACGTGCTATTCAAGTGGCATCAGCAGTACCAGCCGGTTGGTGTGGGATATGAGCAGTATGGGATGCAATCCGATATCGCGCATTTCCAAGATAGGATGGAGCGGGACAATTACCGATTCGGGATCACGCCCCTGCGGGGCCCCCTCGGGAAGAACGGGAGGATTGAACGCCTGATCCCCATATACTACCAGGGAAGGATGTACCTTCCAGAGACCAGCCCTTACATTCAGTACGATGGGGTCCAGGTGGATCTCACCCAACAGTTTATCCACGGCGAGTACTTGGCGCACCCCTTCGAAGAGCACGATGATATGCTGGATTGTCAGTCCAGGATCTTGGATGAGGAGTTCAGTGCGGTGTTTCCCCAGGGGGAGGAGAACGACCCGCTGAAACTGAGAACGCCGGTAGAACAAGAATACGACCCGCTACGGTGGGGTATGGAGGACAGATGAAAACATGGTTCAGAGTACGACTCAAAAAGCACAGGCCGTGGTTGTGGCGACTTACGCATCCGAGACAAATCAGGAGAGTCAACAGGTGGCTGCGCGAGGTCGAGGCGGCGCTGCATAAGGATATGGAGAAGCCCTTTTGCCCCATATGGAGATTTAACAAAAATCCCAATGAAATCTATGGGCGCTCCCCATACTTGGAAGATTTGAAATACTTTAAAGCATTCAACAATCAACTTTTAAAAACCTTAAGGGAAGCAGATGATCGGATACACAAGGAGATCATGGGCCCAGGTCCCGAGAAGTTTACAGGCTTAGAAAATCGGTTTAAGGAGAAACCATGAATACTATTATTGATCGTATTAACTGGGTTTCGAGAAATTTACATGGGCTAGTAGAACTTACTGATTTGGGAATGCATAAAGTCGATGATGAGTTTTGTTATGTGACCCAGGCTAAACAGAATATTAAAGGCTGCCCAGTGGTTTATAATATTCCCATCAGTTCGGATCTACTTAAAGAAAGCAGCCAACCTCATGAACTACGAGCAGCCGTAGACTTTGCCGTAATTTATGCCATGAAAACTATAAAGGAGGAATCATGAACTACAGGAAACTGCTAGAGAAATATATGCGGGATGTTGTCGAGTGCGAGGGTACTGCTTTCGTTGATGATGATCCGTGGTGGAACGGCTGCGGCTACACGGAAGCCGAACATGCGGTCCTATTAGCGATGCGAGATAAGATTTACAAAAAGGAGCAAGAGGAAAAACCATGAACCCATCAGATAGCAAGAATCTGGAAGAGGCAGAGGAAATGGTCAGGGCGCTCTATCTCGAATTGCCGGGACCTGTCGCTAATGATGTAGCCATTAAAGTTAAATGGCTTGTTTTCAAGATTACCGAGCAGGACCGGGAGATAGAGCGGCTGCGGGGGAGTGTTAACAAACTTATAGATGACGGAGAGAAAAATGATGAGCGTTGGACTGCACATGCTGTGCAACTTCAGGCCCGTGCCGAGAAAGCCGAGGCCAAAATTGAAGCATTGAATCGTGCTGCTAGCCATTGGAAAGAAGATTGTATAAAAGCTGAGGCTGAGATAAAGCGGCTAAACGATCAAGTAAGCGTAATAAAGGCAAAGGATGTATTGGGGACTGGCCCACTTCCCGAAAAGATTACCGCCACGGTTATTGATGGGATAGAGGAGAAACCATGAATCCAGGAGAGAAATGCGAGAACTGTGCTCACTTTGAAGAATCGCCGATCGTGCCGGGTGGAGGTGTTTGCCACTGCCACCCGCCTACACCGATGTTCGGAATGACAGAAAAGGGGCCGCGGCCGACTGGTAGCGCATTCACACCGACGCTGAAAGATGCTTGGTGCGGAGAGTGGAAGAAGGGAAGCCTGGTCAAGGTAGCAAAGATCCTGCCCATCAAACCGGGCGGGAACGGAGGAAAGAAGAAATGAAAGGTAAAGTTTTTTTCGTGATGACCTTTGGACAGGCTTCAGAAAGCAACACCGGTATTGTAATTACTGCCATAAAGCGATGTGAAGATGCAAGGGCTTTGTTTCACCTGATAGCACGGTTGGAAAAAGATCACATCCATTATTCGGTTTACGAAGGCGAATGTCTATTAGATAAGAGCCTGGATTATTAAAGCTGGGAGGAGGGGAAATGAAAGACAAAGACTGGAAGAAGGCGATGGAAGAGGCGGGATTCCCGCACATGGATTTCGTCAAGAGTGCGAAGGAAGAGGTTACTCGAGATAAGGCTGTGGGATGGGCCTACATGGTGGTGGCCGTGGACCTGGAGATCAAACTGTCCAACGGGTACTTCTCCCGGGACAAGGTGAAGGTGGATATGGAGCTGCTAAAGGCCCAACATAACCCCGAAGGTTTCTTGTGTGGTGAAGTGCTCTCTCATATCAAGAAAGCGATGAAGGTTGCGGGAGTTGAAGAATGAGCAGAACCGCAACCATGATAATTGACAACAAGGTAGTGAAGCTGACGAAGGACCTCACTTGGCCGCTTGGGTGGTGGGTTGGTTTGTGTCCCACCTGTAGGAAACTCACAATGCCTTTTGTTATTGGAGCAGATGGTTTCTGGTATTGTTTTTGTTGTAACCGATACGGGAAGATCTCACCTGAAAATATACATGAAGAACAAGTTGGATCAGAAAACAATCAACCAAATTGAGCATGCCCTGTCCCTGGTGCAATTCGGCGAGGTTATTATTGTTGTCCATGAAGGCCAGATCCAGGGTATCGACGTAAAAAACCGGAAAAGAATAGTTGACAAAAGTATACACAAGGATGTAGATTCTGAATAATTAGTAGTTTTTTTATAAGATCGGTGATGTGCTGACCTAACAACCGGAGGCACGGAGTCGGTTAAACGCTCAGAAACCCGAGACAATCGGGCGATTTGCGTTTGGCCGACCTCGTGCTTTTTTATTTCGGAGGTTGTTAGATGTCAGATCCAGTCCTACCCAACCAACAGGATATCGGGGCCCTGGTGCTCCAGGCGCCTGAAACGATCTGGAAGAAAATCAAGAAAGCTCTTGGAGCCCAGACCCGCGAGCAGGCAGCGGCTATCGTGCAGGCAGATGGCAAGGCCAGGAAAAAGGTGATGGACCTGCTGTTTGGATCTGCTGGCACCATGTTAAACCTGCGTCCAGGGGCAAGAGCAGACTCCTTTATCAATACCCCCGTCAAACCCCTTATTTCACCTGAAGAACGAATCTACGGCACGGAAAAGGCAAAGGTAACTTTCTAATGCCACTCAAAGTTGAAGATGTTGTAAAGCGGCTTGGCTCTCTCAAGAAAATACGCCAGCCCTATCAACCTCCCTGGAAAGAGGTCACCGATTACGTTCTGCCGCGGCGTAGCTTCTGGGATCTCGAGGGTACCGCCGGGAAGAAGCCGGCAAAGAAACTATACGACGGTACAGCGTTAACAGAGCTGCAGCTCCTCGTCGACGGGACACTCGGCAATCTCTTGTCGGCGAATCTACGGTGGCTGCGCCTGACGATGGAAAACCGCCGGCAAAACGATATCCCCTGGGTACGGGACTGGCTCGAGGAAGTTGAGGATGTCTTGTATGCCGAGTTTGCACGATCAAACTTCTATGAAGCGATGGGCGAATTCTTTCTCGATGCAGCCTCGATCGGTACGGCCGTGATGCTGGTAGACGACGACGTGAGCTCCAAGCGTATCCTGTTCTCTACCCGGCACATGAAAGAATGCTATCTGGCCGAGGGTAAAAACGGCCAGGTCGACACCCTGTATCGAGAGTTTATGATATCAAACCGGCGGGCGGCACAGACCTGGGGGAGCCGGCTCTCACAGCAGCGCAAAGAAAGGGTCAAGGCCCATCCATTCGGCGATGCGAAGATCATCCATGCCTGTTTCCCTCGCGGCGAGCGCGAACCGGGCAAGGTGGATGGTCTCAATAAGGCCTGGTATTCCATCTACATCGATTCTCAGTTTCACGAAGACAAGTTCATCGACGAAGGTGGATACGAGATGTTTCCCTACCTTGTATGGAGGTGGAGGAAGAACAGCGATGAGATCTACGGTCGCTCGCCGGCACTCGACGCCATCCAGGATATCCTCAGGCTCAATCAGATGGGTAAGACTGATCTAGAAGTCACACAATTGGGCGGCATGCCCCCTCTGAATGTTCCTATGTCGATGAAGGGCCATGAGCGGATCGTCCCTCGAGGATACAACTATTACAACAAACCGGATGAAATGATTTTTCCCATCAACCTGGGCCAGAACTATTCTATCAGCAAAGAGAAAGAACAAGAGATCAAAGATCAGATACGCAACACGTTCCGCACCAAGATGTATCTGTTGATGGAGCAGCTCGAGGGGGGCCCGTACACCGCTACAGAGATCCGCGAGCGCCAGGGCGAAAAGGCTACCGTTCAGGGGCCGATGATCGGCCGGCTGAACAGTGAATGCCTTATCCCGCTGATCAAGAGAACCTATAGCATCTGCGAGCGTAACGGACTGATCCCCTTCCCGCCCCCGGATCTCCAACAGGGCGGAAGAATTCATATCGAGTTCCAGGGACCGCTCGCATTGCAAGCCAAGAAATATCATCAGACCCAGGGGATCGACACGGGGATGCTGTTTATCCAGCAAATGAAAGAGATGTTCCCCGAGAGCCTGGATAACGTGGACGCC
Source organism: uncultured Pirellulales bacterium (assembly GCA_964397675.1). Lineage (GTDB taxonomy): Bacteria > Planctomycetota > Phycisphaerae > Sedimentisphaerales > Anaerobacaceae > CAYNKI01. The sequence goes on along the minus strand of CAYNKI010000096.1, from coordinate 5,372 downwards.
GACGAGTTCATGCGTATCGGCCTGGATGCGAAGGCGATACCACAGAAGATTATCCGGGAAAAGCCACAGGTTACCGAGGTCCGGAGGATCCGCTTGGAAGAGGCGGCCAGAAAAGAGCAGGAGGCGGTGGCCATGGCACAACAGGAGCTCCTTGCCCAGAACGCACAAAAGCTCAACGAACCGGTTAAGCCGGATTCTATGTTGGCGGGTATCGGCAAGGCCGCCATAGATCAGAAAAAGAGGTCGCGGGGTACACCGAGACCATAAATGCTGCCGTTGGCAGTAAACCAAATTGCTCAATAGAGCAGGAGGAAGAAGATGGCAAATGATGCAATTCTCATGGCGGGTGCCCCGAGTGGGTTGAAGAATCCTGACGGGGTGAGGGTAGGAATCGAGAGGATCGGGTCCCAGGGCGACCGAATGGCAAGCCAGCTACATGGCAAGATGTACGAGCAGGCAGACCGGGGAATGCTCTTCCACGGAGGTAATCAGGCGGCCGTAACCACGACAATCGCGCTGGCTACGACATATAAAGGTCTCTGTCTGTCCAATCCGGCCGGCAATCTCAAGAAATTTGCGTTACGCCAGGTAGGTATCGCTATTTCGGTAAAACCGGCAGGCGCAACTGTCTTCGCGTTGGGCGGAGGGTATGCTGCGGCGGGTGTCGCAACGCACACCACGGCGCTGGTCGCTTACCCTATGAACTTGGGTGGATCAATAGCGTCTACGGCGAAGATAGACGGTGCCGCTACGCTTCCCGCCGGCGCCGGCGCAGGGTTGCTGCGAGTGATCATGCCGCTGGGACATGGTATGGAGGCTGACGCAGCCACTTACTTTGGCGGGGTCGCAATCACAGACATTGAGGGTGCGATCGTGCTGGTACCTGGAGCGTTCGTGTTTGTCTACACGCTCACCGTACAGACCGGTGCCTTTTTCGCATTCAGCTGGGAAGAGATGCCCCTGTAAATGCTTGAAGCGCTTGGCGAGCTGAGTGCCGAAGGGCGGGCGGCTGCAATCGACGCCGCCTTCTCCAAAGTATTCAGCACAGAGGAAGGATTGCTGGTTCTCGGTGTCCTTCTACACGATCTGCATTTCATGGATGAAACCAACGGGGAAGGGGAGCAGGCGTTGAACAATTACGCCAAAAAGTTCCTCCACCTTTGCGGGCCGAATATCGCTGTCCAGGCCGTTGAGATTTGGACGCGATTCACAAGTAGAGAAATTGTGAAGGAGAAAGTATGAGCGATTTACAGGCCACCGGGCCCGTTCAGGATAACCCGGGCGCCGTAGAAGATCCGGCAAAGGGGGAAACCCTCCTCACCGGCGGTGACACCACGCCGTTGGCGGAAGGTGTGACTCCTGGGCTGCCCCACGCATGGATGACTGGACTGACTACAGAACAGAAGGCAGACGCAGACCTAGTGAAATCCTTATCCAAGTTCGAGAAAGGGATACCGGATCTTGCAAGGTCGTATGCAGAGCTGGAAAAGAAGCAAAGCCAGGTTATCAGTATTCCAAACGAAACGGCGACAGAGGAGGAGAAGGCTCGCTATCGCAAAGCGATCGGCGTGCCGGAAAAACCTGAAGACTACAAACTGGAAAAGGTCGAATTGCCGGAAGGACTCACGACAGACGAGGAGATGCAGAAACAATTCTTGCAAACCGCCCATGGTGCAGGACTGAACGATACACAGGTAAATGTGATCAATCAGTGGTACATGAAGGCCATTGGCGAACAGATCCTCGCAGCCCAGAAGGTTGTGAAGACGACCCAGGCAGAGGCCGAAACAGCTCTGCGACAAAAGCTCGGGGCGGACTATGATGCAGCGCATACCTATATGGAACGCGGATTCAAGCATTATGCAACGCCACGGGTCGCGGCACTTTTCGCCAAAACCGGGATCGGCAACGAGCCTGAAGTTATCGAGATGTTTTCAAAAATCGGGAAATCCATAAGCGAACACGAGTTTGTTGACGCCTCCCGGGGAGAGCATGTCGAAACGGGCAAGGTCGGCGAACGATCGGACGAAGAGATCGCCGAAGTCTTGTACGGCAAGCCGGACTAATTCCAGCAGTAGTCCAATCGGAGGCAGAAAATGCCTACCATTGGAACTAAAGTAACCTACCTGGATATCGCATCCAGGCTAGGCCCCGACAACAAGATTGGCGCGGTTATCGAGCTTATGAAACGCACCAATACGATCCTCGAGGATATGTACGTTGTCGAAGGGAACCTGCCCACTGGTCACAAATCGATCATAAGGACAGGGTTGCCGACGGCCACCTGGCGCCTGCTCAACTACGGTGTTCAACCCAGCAAATCCATCACATCTCAGATAACTGACTCCTGTGGGATGCTGGAGTCTTATGCCGAGGTAGACAAGGCGTTGGCGGACCTAAACGGCAATGAAGCAGCGTTCAGGCTTCAAGAAGATGCATCCTTCCTCGAGTCCATGAACCAGACTATGGCGCACACCCTTTTTTATGGCAACCAGAACACGAACCCGGCACTGTTCACCGGTCTGATGCCCCGGTATCCGCAGTTCGGTGCAGAAGATCCGGCCATCACGGCATACAACTGCGTCGCAGCCCACGCTGGGGCCAACGCAGTACAGACATCTATGTGGTTGGTCGTCTGGGGCCCGGGTACCGCACACGGGATCTATCCGAAGGGCTCTGAGGCCGGCGGTTTTCACCGTAAGGATCATGGCGAAGTCACCCTCATGGATGACCAGACCCCCGCAGGGCGCTATCAGGGATATCGGACCCACTACAAGTGGGATCTCGGTCTCACGGTTCGGGATTGGAGGTACGCGGTACGGGTCTGCAACATCGACACTGTTCTGATGTCCGCCACCGTGGTGGATCTGTTCTTGGCAATGACAAAGGCTTACTACAGGATTCCGGCCTTCGGGAACGGTACGGCAGTGTTCTACTGCAACAACTTCGTCCTGCAGTATCTACAGATCCAGGCAATCGCCAAGACCAATCTCGCACTGAAGTATGAGGAAGTCGGCGGGAAACCAGTCACATCGTACATGGGCATTCCCATCAAGCGGTGTGATGCGATCATCAACACCGAAGCCCTCGTGCTCACGATTTAAAGGGAAAGGAAGGAGAAAAAAATATGATTATTGACGCTGATCTTTCTCTCTGCGTAGTAGCCGATAACGTGCTGGTACCCCAGGACGAAACCACCGTGGCTAACCACATCTCGGACAACGTGGTCGACCTGACCAAATGGCCGCGCAACATCATCGACCAGCTTTACTGGGTCTTCCAGATTGCGGATGCCATAACCGGAGCCGGAGCAAAATTCAAGATCCAGCTGGTCACCTCGGCGGCCGTTGGACTCGGAACGGACCAAGTGTTGTGGGACTCAGGCGAGTTGTCGAACGCGATCATCACAGCTTGGGCCGCAAACACCACGATCTACGCCTTCAAACTCCCGGCCTATCTGCAACATCGGTATCTGGGTGCCAACTACGAGATCGTTAGCTCCGTGTTCAGCACCGGTAGCTGGAGATCGTTTTTCTGCGTGGATGCGCCGTATTACATCGCACCTACGCCGCACTCCGCGTAAGGGGGTGGCGCAGTGAATCCGATTTTAGTAGAGGCCGAATGCATCACAGATACGGCCGTGGATATGGAATACTACACAGCCGGCAAGACCTACACGATCGACATGGTGTGGGCCAAGAAAAGGGACATCTGGCGATATTTCAGACCGCTTCGTGAAGTTTCTGAGAAAGAGGCCGAGGATCGCATCCATGATGAGATCCTGCCTGCCCAGGAAAGAATAGACAGGGCGAGGGCTGAGGCCAACGAAGAGGCTGAAGCGAAGCTCGCAGAGGAAAAGCCGGAACCGGTGAAGTCCTATCCAGCTCCTCCACCCAGACCCAACAGCAAGCCGAAGGCCAAGGGCCAGAGTATCGGCAACAAGATAGGGAAAAAAGCCAGGGTTCTGGGCAGCCAGATAGGTCGCAAGGCAAAGTAGTCGTTCGCAGAGCAGAGGAAAATAGTCCGGGGGGCCAAATCCCCCCGGATTTTCCACGGGAGGAAATAATGGCAAAGGGAAAACCTAAAGGCGGACCCGCAGAATACAAAAAGGGAATGTCGGGTCGTAAAATCAGAAGCAAGGGCAAGGGCCGAGGTTTGGGGCGTGGCAAAGGCCGCGGTCCTATTGGAAAACCGATAGGAGCAAAGTAATGCCAGTCAGGAAAGTAAATGGCTATCGATGGGGTGGACACGGGAAAATTTACCGTGGCAAGGGTGCCCGGAAGAAAGCCGGCAAGCAGGGAGCAGCAGCACACGCCAGCGGATACCGTGGTGGAGGAAAGAAACGTAAAAGATGACGAACCTGGAGATCATAAACAGAGCTCTCCACAGTCTTGGCAGTCTGCCGGCCTCAATCATAACAGACACAACCAAGAATGCCGCCCGGGCGATTGCTGCCTATCCTCTATGCCGGGACGAGATCCTGCGGATGATTCCCTGGCCTTCATGCTGTCATCGTGAACTTGCAAAAAACATGATCGACCAAGCCTGCCCCTGGACTGCCAGTCATGCCTACCTGCTCGGCGAGCGCATTACCAACGACACCAACAAAATCTATCGATGTACCACTGCCGGGATCTCCGCTGCAGCCGGCGGACCTACCGGTACCGGAACCGGGATTACCGATGGTACCGTGACCTGGGCCTATGTGGGACCATCCACGGCACTAACAAATTGGTGCCACTGGCCGTCGACCGCCTATGTGGTGGGTGACCTGGTAACCTGGGATATCGGCAAGGTCTATGTCTGTGACAAGGCTGGCACTACTGCGGCTGCAACACCACCCTCAGGGGTACTCGCAAATCAGGTAGATGGATCGGCCAGATGGGACTATTACGGAACGCCTCCTTACAACCGTACCGTGTACGCCTATCAGTATGTGATTCCTTATGATTTTCTGCGGGTATTCAAGGTTCCAAACCTGGCCGCCGCAAAGGAGAGCGACCAGGGAGTGCAGTATATCCTGGAAGGCAAATGCCTGTATTGCGATCAAGACAATTCATTTATCAAATACACGAAGCGCGACTTGAATGCCTTGTCTTTATCGGAAGATCCATCCAATTGGGATTCCTTGTTGTGCGAGGTCGTAGCCCTGAAAATCGCCTCCGAGATTGCTTTTGATGTCACCGGGAGTAAAGAAATTGCGATACTGGCTTTTCAGAAACTGACGGCTGCATATGACATAGCCCGGGCGGTTGCACTGAATGAAGGAGCTGAAGGAACGCCGGAACCGGTGCGCTGGGAGGATGTCTAATGGCACTGCAGCGAGCACTTATTACCGATTTCACCGCAGGGGAACTGAGTCCCAAGTTCTC
>CAYNKI010000095.1:0-12962 GCA_964397675.1 uncultured Pirellulales bacterium | reverse complement strand
ACGGTCCATCCGTAGCTAAACCCGCCAATGACAGGGCCATCACGATTCGGTGGTCGCTTCTGCCATCCAAATGTAAACCCCCCGTTTCACGGGGGGCTAAAAATTTAGCCCCGCCTTTTAGGCGGGGTTCAATGCCGCGTATTACAAGGCCGTCCGGCAGTTCTTCAACGTCTACTTCCAATTTTTTTAATTCCTCGGCCATACACTTGATTCGGTCCGTCTCTTTGCTTCGTGCCTGGGGGACATTTATTAGTTTTGTTGTGCCTTCAGCAAAAGCAGCAGTGACGGCCATAGCGGGCAGGGCGTCGGGGGTTCTGTTTAGATCCAGCTCAGCGCCTCTGAGCGGAGCGGCTTTAATTGTGACCGACTTTGGCTTAATGCTGATGTCGGCACCCATCTCTTTAAGATAATCGACGACGGCCTTGTCCGGCTGACTATCGGTGAAATCCAGGCCAAGCAAGGTTACTTCATCTGCAAAAAGAGCGGCGGCGCAAAGGAAAAATGTAGCACTGGAAAAATCGGCAGGAATCGTTTGGTCAAACGCCTTGTAGCTTTGATTGCCTTTGATTTTGAATCTGCACCACCGCCGTTTTGCTTTGCAAAAACGAAGCAGCGGGGGCTGGTTTTCGTATTGTATTTGCTGCCTGTCGAGCCAGTCGAGTGTCATTTGCACATAATCCGGCTCATTTAAAAGAGTTACATCGATTTCTGTATCGTTGGTTGCCAGAGGAGTACACAAAAGCAGGCTGGATAGATATTGGCTGGTAGTCGCAGCGATGGTGGTTTTTCCGCCTGCGAGTTTTCCTGTCACCTGGACAGGGGCCTTGCCGTTATTTTTTAGGCTTTTGCATTTGGCTCCTAAATCTTCCAGGGACCGCATAAGAGGCCCGACAGGGCGGCTCTGTAGTTGCTCATCGCCGATGAAGGTTATACCCTGGCCTGGCTGCGCTAAGGCTGCCGAACCCATTGCGATACGCAGTGTCGTGCCGGAATTACCCACATCAATAGTTTCTTTGGGAGCGGCGATTTGTCCACCCGTGCCGGTTACTTTCCATAAATTTGGGTCGGATGTATCAATTTGAGCTCCCAATGCTCGGTAGCAGGTTACTGCCGCTTGTGTGTCGCCTGAGTCCAGCGGCTTGCGGATGATACTCTGACTGGCTGCCAAAGAGGCTATCGCAACGGCACGGATAGTATGCGACTTAGACGCCGGGATAACAGCCGTCCCTTTTAGCTGAGATTTTTTTACTATCAGTTTCATAGCTACTATTGTATTGCGAATATCGTATTGCGTATGTCGTATTGCGTATTGCGTATTGCGTATTGCGTGGATAATATACAGTTTGTGGTCGAATAGTCAATGGGTATCGGATTCTTGATAAAGGTTTAATGTGGTGAAGATTAAAAAACATCTACCCATCGCCGTGCCGGCGACGGCTAAACATATATGTAAGGTTTTCACTTTATGGTGCTTGCGCGGCGGCTTGGTTGACTAAGAATAATACTGCCATTCTAACGGCCAGGCCGTTGGTTACCTGCTGTAGGATAACGCTGTTCTGGCCGTCGGCGACTTCGCTTTCCATTTCCAGGCCGCGGTTGATTGGCCCGGGGTGCATAACTAAAATATCCGGCTTAGTCCTTTTCATTCGGTCTACGGTTAGGCCAAAATAATGTGAGTATTCGCGGGTTGAAGGAAACGGATTGCCGCCCAGCCGTTCAAACTGGATGCGAAGCATGTTAATAACATCGACCTTTTCGATAACTTCATCGAGCGAGTAGCTTACGCTAACCGGCAGTTTGCCTACCTCGCCGGGGATAAGTGTCGGCGGGCCAACAAATATAACTTCGGCGCCGAGTTTCGTCATCGCCCACATATCACTACGGGCAACGCGAGAGTGGACTATGTCGCCGACAATGGCAACTTTGAGATCCTTGAGGGTGCCTTTGATTTTGCGAATAGTATAGACATCCAAAAGACCCTGCGTGGGGTGCTCACAATATCCGTCGCCGGCGTTGACCACGCAAGCATTAATGTTTCTGCTTAAAAACTTCGGCGCCCCGGCAGCGCCGTGCCGAATCACAACAATGTCAATGCCCATCGCTTCCAGATTCCTGGCGGTATCTAATAAAGTCTCGCCTTTACTGACGGAGCTCATTTTTTTGGTAAATTCTATAATATCGGCACTTAATCGGCTTGCGGCCAGAGCAAAGCTATTGCGTGTTCGCGTGCTGTCCTCGAAGAACAGATTCACGATTACCTTTCCGCGTAGAGGTGGAGCTTTTTTGACCGACCGAGTGCTTATCTGCTCAAAGCCTTTAGCTGTATCAAGAATATACGTAATCTCTTCGGCGCTAAGCTCCCGCAGCCCAAGTAGATGTTTGCGTTGCCATCTGAAATGCTTATTTTTTCTTATCAATGCCATAACATCAAAACTAAAAGCTTAAAGCTAAAATCGAAAAACTTTAATTCAAAATTCAAAAACTTTTAAATTTTACGCTATGGTTTTACGTTTTTAATTTTAAGTTTTTCAATTTATTCGATGACTACTTCTTCTTTTCCATCTGATTCAGAAAGAAAAACTTGTACTAATTTGCCCGGGGCAGCATCGGATTTGTAGCCGGCATAGTCAGCCTGTATCGGAAGCTCTCTGCCGGCCCTATCAACAAGGACTGCCAGCTTTATTGCTTTTGGCCTACCTAAATCTATAAGGGCGTCCATCGCTGCACGCGTGGAGCGGCCGGTGTACAAAACATCGTCAACTAAAATGATGATTTTATCGTTGATGTCGAAGCCAATTTCAGTGGTTCGGACCTGCGGCTGGACAGAGCTCTGTGGGGAATTCAAATCGTCACGGTAAAGCGTTATATCCAGCGTTCCAGACGGCACATCTTTATGAAGCTTACGTGATAATCGGCTCGATAGCCTCTGGGCGAGAATCTCGCCTCTGCTGCGAATGCCGACTGTGGCAATATCCAGCTCGCGAGGGTTTTCAGAAATGATGCAACTCGCTAAATCGTCGAGAATCTGCTCAATTTGTTTGGAATCTAAGATTACTTTCATAATAATAGCAAACTCCGTCTTATCTTTTGCTGTGGACAATCCTGAACTTTATACGCCATTCACTCAGTTTATCTTTCTACATCTGTCCGATAGCCATAGATTTTCCTGTTAATTGTTTCTGAATTATAGCGTTTATGCGCATACTTTGAAAATAAAAAATATCGAAAAGTGTCAAGTGGCCCTTATGGGATAACATCGACAATTAATTGTTTATATGCTTATGCCGCGATGCCGATGATTTTGAATATCTTCTGTATTTCAATCTGCACGTTTTCGCCTTTGCTATACATCCTGATGGTAATCTTGCCAAAATGCACTTTGAAAACCGTCAAGAGCTCTCATATAACCAGTCCTTGGATTCAAAGTTATTATCTGTTTACAATTAGATAGATGCTTAACAATAGAAGGTGGTTTCGGTAAGGCGTCAGCCTTTTATCTATCCTGTTTGATTCCGGCTCGTACGGGTTAGGAAAATGGACAGTTACCTAAGCTTGAGCTATTCAAAATCTATTTTAACTAATCGCTTTTCAGTGACAGCTCGGGCATCGGTTTCAAATATCTCTATCTTGGTAGGAGCTGAGACGCCCTTCTCCTCAATCTCCTCATAGTCATAGCCACGAATAGCTAAAAATTTCTTTTCATCGAACTTGGCAAACCAAACCATCTCAACCACCGAGCTGTCCCTATTCTGAAAGAAAACCACTTTGGACCAATACGGTTCAACTGGCGCAACATCCATTTGCTCACTGCCGGGGCCGCTCACCTTCCGGTGTGAATAGGTTTGGGCGATTGGATAGTACCATATCCCCTCCATCTTTACCGGCCCAGGCTCTTTGATAAAACCAACCGATTCATCTACAAGGCGCATTGGTGCTGTTATTACGCTGAGTATAGCTTCTGCATAATCACGGTAAGATACCACTCTTGGCGCAACATCCAGTTGCTCATCTCCTTCCAATAGGCTAAATCGCCCCTCCGAAAACTGCCAAACGAAACTGCTTAGCGGCTCCTGGGCTAAAATCCGAATAGAATTTAACAACGGACAAACCTCGAAATGGTGCTCTGTCAGGTAGAGACTATTATCCGGCCCGTCTTGGCTCGGCCAAGCCGAGACAGGCTCATAAACAGTAACCACGCCGACAAGGTCCAGCTTTTCTGTTTTCATCCAGACATCCATTCCCCCAGTTGCTTCGATAGCATCAGATGCATAATCGGCTATAAAAACAAGTGGCTCAATGTTCGGTTCACTAAGCGACACATCTTTTTTCTGTCTCCGCCCGCAACCTGAGACCAGAAAAGCCGTCGCAAGAATCAACCAGATTATCTTCTTCACCCCGTTAGAAATTTTTCTTTTTCTCATAATATTCTATCCTGCCCGTTAGGATTTCTAACGGGGTAAACCAACTCATCGATTCATTTGCCTATAGTTTGTTTTTCAAATTTTGGGGTAGGCTCTACACTTTCTTCGCGTTCTTGGCCGTATTTCAATTTCGCAAGTTGCTCCATCAAAGCATACCGTTCAGCAACATCATCTTTGGCGAGTTTGAGCAATTCGGCTGCTGCTTCCGGCTTCGATTGCCTTAGTGTTCGGTAACGATTCTCACCGTAAGCATATTCTTCGAAGTCGAATGTAGGAGCTTTCGAATCAAGCTGTAGCGGATTTTTGCCCTGCTCTTTAAGTCTTGGGTCAAACCTATACAAAGGCCAATAGCCGCTGGCAACTGCTTGTTTTTGATGCTCGTAACCGTTGATTAGGTTGTAGCCGTGCGCTATACAGTGTGAATACGCAATGATAAGTGATGGCCCCGGATAGGCCTCAGCTTCGACAAAGGCCTTTACCGTTTGATTTTGATTTGCACCCATGGCTATCTTCGCAACATAAATATTTCCGTAGACAAGAGCCAAAAGCCCGAGGTCTTTTTTAGGACTTGGTTTTCCACCTGCAGCAAACTTGGCGACCGCTGCTCTGGGCGTAGACTTTGACATCTGTCCGCCGGTATTGGAATAGACTTCCGTATCTAAAACCAGCAAATTGACATTCGCGCCGCTGGCTAAAACATGGTCCAACCCGCCGTATCCAATATCGTAAGCCCATCCATCGCCACCAAGACCCCAGACGGATTTGCGAACCAGATAATCTGCGACAGTCAACAACCGCTTGCAATCCGGGCAGTCACTGTTTTTGCATTGCTCTTTGAGTTTGTCTACACAAGCCCGCTGTTGTTCGATAGCAGATTGCGCTGGGTCATCAGCTAATGTAGCTGCTCGGATTTGCTCAGCCAATTTTGCATCGACGCAGCCTTTATCCATCACTTTGCCTAACAATGCAAGAGCACGTTCTTTGAATTTGTTAACTGTCAGTCGCATACCCATTGCAAACTCAGCAGTGTCCTCAAACAGACTATTACTCCATGCCGGGCCTCTACCGTCGGCTCGCTTGGTGTAAGGCGTTGTCGGTAGATTGCCGCCGTATATCGAGGAACAGCCTGTTGCATTTCCAATCATAGCCCGGTCGCCGAATAACTGCGACAGCAGTTTTACATAAGGGGTCTCACCGCAGCCGGCACAGGCACCGGAATATTCAAATAAAGGCTGAATTAACTGACTGCCTTTGACGGTATTGGCTTTGAAAAGTTCTGGGTCTGTATTAGGAATTGACAAGAAATGTTTATAATTGTCCCGCTCCTGTATCCGAATCGGTTCCTGCGGAACCATATTGATTGCCTTTCGGCCTGTCGGCTTTTTGTTTTCGTCTTTTTCCTCCGCAGGACAATTCAGAACACAAGCGCCGCAGCCGGTACAATCCTCTGGAGCTACCTGGACAGTAAATTTCATGCCGGCAAAATCTTTACCTTTTGCATCCGCACTTTTGAATGTCGTTGGGGCATCCCCTCGACCTTGCTCGGGACGGGCTTTGAGGTACCTTTCGTCGTAGGCCTTTATCCTTATAGCTGCATGTGGACAAAGCAGAGAGCATCTTCCACACTGAATACATAGGTCAGGCTCCCACTGTGGTATATTCACCGCTATATTGCGTTTTTCATATTGGGTCGTGCCGCTGGGAAATTTGCCATCGACCGGCATCTTGCTCACAGGCAGCTTATCTCCACGAAATGCTATCAGCTCGCCCGTAACCTGCCTGACAAAATCAGGGGCATCTTCCGGCACCGGCAGCCGCATCTTTAACTTGCTGGTTACCTTGTCAGGGACCTTAACTTCATAAATTCTCTCTAATGCCCCGTCAACAGCCGCGTTATTCATCTCAACAATTTTTTCTCCCTTCTTGCCGTAGGTTTTTCTGATTGCATCCTTGATAGCTTCAACAGCCGTATCGAGCGGCATGATGTTACTTATCTTGAAAAAGGCGGTTTGCATAATCACGTTGATTCTTGGCCCCAGACCGATTTCTTGGGCGAGCGAAATCGCATCAATAACATAGAACTTCAGCTTCTTTTCGATTATTTGCTTCTGCATTTCCTGCGGTAGAGTGTCCCATACCTCATCCGAGCTGTGGCTGCTTGTTAGCAAAAACGTTGCACCCTCGCGTGCCGCCGAGAGCATATCATACTTTTCTGGGAAACTTGGATTATGGCAAGCAACAAAGTCAGCTCCTGAAACCAAGTAAGGCCTTCGAATAAGCTGCTTTCCAAACCGCAGGTGTGATATAGTCATAGAGCCTGCTTTTCTCGAATCATAAACAAAGTAGCCCTGCGCATAATTATCGGTTTGCTCGCCAATAATTTTGATGGAGTTCCTGTTAGCACCGACTGTCCCATCCGCGCCGAGACCATAAAACATGCCAGAGAAAAGTCCCTCACTTGGAATATCGAAAGACTCATCAACTTCCAGGCTGGTGTTCGTCACGTCATCAATGATGCCTACCGTAAAGCCATTTTTCGGTTTGGCAGCATCAAGATTATCAAAAACAGCTTTCACCATAGCCGGCGTAAATTCTTTTGACCCTAATCCATATCGTCCTCCGATAACCACGGGATATTTTTCAAAAGATGTTAAGCCATCAGCCATAGCCTCGCCGATGGCAGTCCTAACATCCAAGTACAAAGGCTCGCCTATTGAACCGGGCTCCTTCGTTCTATCCAATACTGCGATCTTCTTTACGGTTTTGGGCAGAGCAGCAATAAAGTGCTTGGAGCTAAAAGGCCTATAGAGCCGAACCTTAATCAGACCAACTTTTTCACCTTTAGATGCTAAATATTCTACCGTTTCGTGGGCGGTATCCGCCCCTGAGCCCATCATAATGATAACCTTCTCCGCATCTTTAGCTCCGACATAATCAAACAAATTGTAATTACGCCCTACTAACTTCGCGAATTTATCCATCGTCTCCTGGACGATCTGTGGTGCATCCAAATAGAATTTATTCACCGTCTCGCGGCCTTGAAAGTAAACATCAGGATTCTGTGCCGTACCACTAATCATAGGCCTGTCCGGCGATAGTGCCCTGGCTTTATGCTGGGCAACTTTTCTCTCATCAATCAACGCCCGCATATCATCGAACGATAACTGTTCTACCTTTTGAACCTCATGGCTGTTTCTAAAGCCATCAAAGAAATGCAGGAAAGGCACTCGCGAAGCCAGCGCCGCCTGTTGGGCAATAAGTGCAAAATCCATAATTTCCTGTATATTACATGAAGAAAGCAAGCCAAACCCGGTCTCGCGGCAAGTCATAACATCCGAATGGTCGCCGAATATGGAAAGTGCCTGACAGGCTAACGACCGAGCTGATATGTGAAAGACCGTGGGCAGCAATTCGCCTGCAATCTTGTACATAGTGGGAATCATCAATAAAAGTCCCTGCGAAGCCGTGAACGTCGTTGTCAGCGCACCGGTAGCCAGTGCACCGTGCACAGCAGCAGCAGCGCCTCCTTCAGACTGCATCTCAGTAACGGAGGGAATCGTTCCCCAGATATTCGGCTCACCTTTGGCCGTCTTAGCATCGGCCATTTCTCCCATAGAAGAGCTCGGTGTAATCGGATATATGGCGATTACTTCGTTCGTAGCGTGGGCTACGTATGACGCTGCAGTATTTCCGTCGATTGTTACCATTTTGCGCATTTTTGACTTCTCCAATTTAAATAAGTCTACGACTATCATTAACTTAGCTTAGAATGCTCACGCCCCAGCAAGCTCCTAAGACACATTACGTGTACTACGTAACAATGTGCGTTCAATCAAAAAATTCAGCTATATCAACTATTAACCGCGTTTGGCGCAAAGTAAAACCTATCTTATATCACTTATTACCGAATAAAGCAACGCAAAAATTTAACAGAATCAAATCGAATTTTAAAACCTATTTGTGGATTTCAAACTGCTGCTTTACATATGATTTGATGAATTGTCATTGCGAGGCTGCCAAGGCTCAGATAGGGGCAATCCGGCCCCATCGCAGCGATTGGCACCAAAGCGGTTATCGTAATAGGCTAATGAGCTGAGAAAAAAACCGAGTCTCAGAGCGGATGTTCTGCGTCTACGAGCACAATGGAACTTACGCACTGAGACCCAGTCGATTAAGACATTTCTTCTGACCTCCGGTCAACCTAATTCACATACTGCATCTGTCTCGTAGAAACTATCGCCTTGCTCCCCGTGAAAGCTGTAGAGCCTGGTGTACCGACTATGTTCGAGAATTGTGTAACACTGATAGCACTATTTTGGGTGCTTTGTCCAATAAGTGAAGTAGCTGCTTGATGTTGGTGAGCATTGAAATGTTGGATGCCACCTGCGTAGCCTGCACCTGTCGTGCCTGCTATTTGACCCACCATCATGTTGCTGCCTTGGAGCTGCAATATCCCTGTGTCAGTAGCATTCTGGAATTGTCTGCCTTCTGCTATTGTAATTTGCCCGATGCCGGATTGGCCGTTTATGCTACCTGCACCAGCGAGTTGAAAACCGATGATCCCCTGGTTCTGATTTGGTGTGCCCTGATAGGCAATCCTCGGATTGAAACTGAAAGACGGTCCACCAGGCATTCTCGCCCCGTTTGGCCAATTAACAGAACCGTAGTGGCCAACTGCTAACGTACAAGACTGCAGTAGCAAGATTAGGACTAAAAAAAGTAAAATTTGCCTACTCATTCTTGAACTCCTTTTCTTATTTCAACACGTTTCATTTCACACTTTCACATGTAACCGCCATTACAAGGTCGGCAGTCACAACAAATGAAGAATCTATAAGGGTATGCTTCATAGGCAGCCTCCTTTCTTGCCCGATGAAAGGCTTAATGTCATTTGAACTGATGACATCTAAACTGATGTAATCGAAATTAATTTCATCAAGAATGACGACAATTTCAATATCTGTCAATTCATTAATTTTGATGTCATCAAAATTAATGAATTGACAGATATAAGACATCTTTAGTACTATTGAAGTCATCAATTCTGATGACATCAGTATTGATGAACTAACAGACTTAACAACGTGATTAGCACCGTTTATTCCTAATATCAGAAGAAATGCCAAGGAGGGCAGAAATGGCATATCTTTTTTATCAATCACCAAACGCCGGAAAAACTACAGAAATTTGCCGCTTTATCCGAAGTTTCATTATAGCTACGAATCTAAGGTGGAAATAACACAGATAGCTTTTAAGGGAACTAAATCATGAAAAAGACACATTTAATAGTAAAGATACTGTTACTATACCTCTTGCTGCATAGTTTGGCTGACACAAGCCTTTCACAGGTAAATTCCTTCGGTAGAAGAGTTTTAATCGGTTTCAAAGATGGAATTGGAAAGCAAGCTGCTGAAAAACGCAGATACTGGGTTCACAATTTTGGCGGTGATGTCCATTATTCCTTCCGTTTTTTACCCATCGTGTCAGCCAGATTGCCTGAAGAGATGATTGCTAAATTTAAGAACCGTGCAGAAATCACCTATGTTGAAGACGACATCATAATGCACGCTATACAACAGGAAACTGCCTGGGGTGTGGACCGGATAGACGCAGAGTTAGTATGGAATAAAAATACCGGTACAGGTGTGGACGTGGCAATCCTGGACACGGGAATCGACTACGACCACCCGGATTTATTCAATAACATCGCTGGTGGTGTAAATTTTGTTGGATGGTGGTGGGTTGATGGCAGCACCCACCAGTATTACTGGGACGACCGGAATGGCCATGGCTCACACAATGCAGGAATAGTTGCCGCCGTAAACAACAATATAGGCGTAGTGGGTGTCGCTCCTGCTGCGAACTTGCGGGCGGTGAGGGTTCTTGGCGATAACGGCAGTGGCTATGTCAGTGACATAATCCAAGGGCTCGAATGGTGTGTCGATAATGGCGTTGAAATTGCGTCGATGAGCTTTGAAGGAGGCTATAGCGAGTCACTCAAAAACGCTTGCGATACTGCTTATGCAGCCGGCCTATTGTTGGTCGCAGCAGCAGGCAACCAGTATGGAGGTGCTGTGAATTATCCAGCTTCATACGACTCGGTTATCGCTGTTTCAGCAATAGATGAGAGCGATGCTATAGCAGATTTCTCAAGTGTCGGCCCAGAGGTTGAGCTGGCAGCACCTGGTGTAACTATAAAATCTACCTATAATTATGGCAGATATGCGCTGGGCAGCGGCACTTCAATGGCCTGCCCACATGTTGCCGGAGTCGCTGCCTTGGTCTGGGCTGCCGGCGAGCTGGGATTAACATCGGCCGCTGAAGTACGAGCCCGACTTCAGACAACTGCTGAAGATTTAGGTACTGCCGGTAGGGATATCTACTTCGGATACGGATTGGTAGATGCTGCAGCAGCGGCCGGCTCAGCAGATGTACATGACGTAGCGGTTACCGCTATTACTGCTCCAAGTTCAGTTGTCAAAGGCCAGACACCAACTATTGAGGTGACAGCGGAGAACCAGGGAACCTTCGATGAGACCTTTGATGTTGTCTTAACAGATGACACCGTATTATCAACCATCGGCACAGAGACGGTGACACTGCCAGCAGGTGATTCTACAACAATTAGCTTCTCCTGGAATACGGCTACAGCTAATACTGATGACCACATCCTAACCGCCACGGCTGCTCCGGTACCAAGCGAGACAGACACCGCAGACAATTCCAGGAGCACAGTAGTCACCGTAGAGTCAGCTACAACTGACATCGCTATTACGGTAATAGACGCTTCCAGCTCCGTGCTTCAGGGAGATCTGTTGGACGTCAGCGTGACTATAGAAAACATTGGCAACCAGGATGTCTCAAGCGACATTAAGGTCACCCTTTCCAGCAACCTTGATGGAGACATCGGCACGGAGACAATCATCGGTGGTTTAACTCCAGGTGGTTTTACGACTCTCACATTTACCTGGGACACCAGTGGAGCTTCTGAAGGCAGTCACACCCTCACAGCCAGCCATGATTTCTCTGATGACACTGCCGGTAATAATTCCAACAGCACCACAGTCACCATACAGGCAGCCACTAATGATATCGCCATTACAACGATAAGTGCGCCGAGTAGCATAGTGCAAGGCAATGTAGCCGACGTGGACGTGACGGTGGAGAACACCGGCAACCAAGACGTCTCAACCGACATCAACGTCACTCTGAGTAGCGACCTTGACGGTGCTATTGACACGCAGACAATTAGCGGCGGTTTGGCAGCAGGTGACTTTATACTTGTTAGTTTCTCTTGGGATACAACTAATGCTACTGCTGATATTGATCACACCCTCACGGCTCTCCATGACTTCGCTGACAGCAACACTAACAATGACTCCAGAAGCACGTTGGTCACTGTGGAAGAAAAACCCGCAATCCCGACCATGCATGTAGGCGACATTACTCTTTATGCCAACGTTTGGTCCTGGGGAGGATGGGTAACTCTGGTCCAAGTTACAGTTACCGTGCCAATTTTAGATAGCTCTGATGTAGGGGTAAATGGAGCTACCATTTATGGCAGCTGGAGTGGAGCTTATAACAGGTATGTATCAGGTTCCACAAATAACCAAGGAAAGGTAACCTTTGGTACGAACTGGGTTTTCGATGGTGGAACGTTTACTTTCACAGTAAACGATGTAACAAAAACCGGATGGATATACGATTCAGCAGCTAATATTGAGACGTCTAACTCGATAACTGCTCCCTAAATCTCTAAGCATTTTTCAATACAAGAGGAAAAACCTCCCAGCTTTGAAGCTGGGAGGTTTTTCTAATGTTTCATTCGATCCTGTATCCTTCCAGGCTACTCCTCGTCATTTACTGCTCAATGCCGAATATCTTTAGCCATTGTTGGGTTTCACTCTCGGTTAGTCCAAGGCGTTTCTCTACAGGCTCTTTCGGTGCTTTTTTCCGTCTAAACCGCTTCTGGACATTATCCCAGAAATCCTCAGACTTTATCGCTGTGGCTTTTCTTACCTGGGCCGCTCTTCGCAATCTTCGGTCACTGCTGACAATGGTCAATCCTTTTGGTGCAGTGCTTGCTCTAATTTTATCCTCGATGACCGTGTCGGCATCTGTACCCTGCCCGGCAAAAAAGACCTCCAGGTTATTGATGTTATCGAATCCGCTTTTGTCACGCGGCCCCGTACCATCAAAAATAATCTCGCCGGTCCCGCCGATTAATTTCAAATACCTACCGACAATACAGCATAACTGAACATCACTTAGTGCCTGACTATCTTCCTCCGTCTTACGGGTTGAATGCAACAGATTATGACCATCAATAATAATCATCTCTTTGTTTAGAGCAGATCATTAAACTTTGATACTGATAGACGGGCTTGCTTCAAGATGTGTGACAACGTGGAGCGTTTGATTGGACGGTGTGCTGGAACAATAATTTTAAGCATCTCATTAGTCATAATGCTATCTCTAATTGCTCGGAATCCGGTGAAAAGCTGAGATCGTCTTCTACAGGTTCTAAGTAGAGTTCAATTG
>CAYNKI010000094.1:0-13070 GCA_964397675.1 uncultured Pirellulales bacterium | reverse complement strand
TTATTCATGAATCATATGCAAGATAGTCTTTTAGTAGTCAAAAAGTTCAAAAGGAGCCCCCATGAATGAGCCTGTAAATCGCCGAGACTTTCTGTCAATAGTAGCCGCTGGTGTAGTGCTGCCCATTTTGAGTCCAACAATTTCCCTCGCCCGGTACGTTAGCCGTAAAATGAATGTCCTTTTTATTGCGGTAGATGATCTTCGCCCGCAACTGGGCTGCTATGGTCAAAAGCAAATCATTTCACCGAACATTGATCGGCTGGCTGGCCGAGGTCTGCTCTTTGAGCGGACTTACTGCCAACAGGCTGTTTGCGCCCCGTCACGCGCCAGCTTACTCAGCGGCACTCGGCCCGACACAAGCAAAATCTACGACCTCAACACGCCTGTTCGCAAAGCCATGCCCAATGTACTGACTCTACCGGAACACTTTAAGAATAATGGCTATGAAACGATCTCCATCGGCAAGATCTATCATCATCCCGACGATGACCGCCAGGGATGGAGTGCAGAGCCCTATCGCGCTGGCACTTTTCCGAATGGTGCTTGGAAGGGTCGAGGCTACCTCACAAAAAAAGCCATCTCCCAGATAGAGCAGTACAATAAAGCTAATCCCAACATGAAAGGTAGAGGCCCAGCATTTGAGGCCGCTGACGTGCCGGACAGTGCCTATCCAGATGGCTGCAATACTGAGTATGCGATCCAGCAGCTGAAACGACTCAAGGACAAACCCTTTTTCCTGGCTATGGGCTTCTACAAACCCCATCTGCCCTTCAATTCACCCCAAAAATATTGGGACTTGTACAAACCGGAAGATATAAGACTTGCTGATAATCCTTTTATTCCTAAAAATGCCCCGAGCTATGCTACCACTAATTGGGGCGAATTGCGTAATTATTATGGTATCCCCAAAACTGGTCCATGCTCCGACGAATTGGCACGCCAACTGATTCATGGTTATTATGCCTGCGTATCTTATATCGACGTGCTGATCGGTCGCTTACTCGATGAGCTGGATCGTCTCAAGCTCCAAGACCATACCGTGATTATCCTTTGGGGTGACCACGGTTGGAAGCTGGGCGAGCACGCCGGCTGGTGCAAGCATACTAATTTTGAGCTTGACACTCATGTGCCTATGATCCTCTCTGTCCCTGGGATGAAAACTGCGGGTCGACGGACATGGGCACTGACCGAATATGTTGATATTTATCCCACCCTTTGTAAAGTCTGCAATTTACCTGTGCCTGGCCACTTAGAGGGCCTTAGTATGGTGCCGCTTCTTAAGGACCCTGAATGCCCATGGAAAAAGGCGGCCTTCAGCCAGTATCCGCGTGGTAAAGTTATGGGTTATAGCATGCGTACACAGCGCTTCCGATACACCGAATGGAGGGACAGAAAGACAGGCAAGGTCTTAGGCCGGGAATTATACGACCACAAGAAAGACACCCAAGAAAATGTCAACGCTGTCGCTCAACCAGAATACAAACAGGATGTCAAGCGTCTTGCTCAGATGTTAGAAAGTGGCTGGCGTGCCGCTCTTCCGTAGAATAGAAAAGCGTGTTTAAACAGTTAAGCTGATATTTTTTTCCATTAAAAGGAGATTACTATGAAACGATACAGATTATTGATTCTGGTACTATTTTCTGGTCTGGTTGGTTTTGGTGTGATTCTGGGTTATCCGGCTGAGCAAAATAAAATTAGTGATGAGTACCGCGAACAGTTTATCAAGAGCTTCCAGCGAATTTCACTTAATACGACCATAGGTGACGCCATGATGCTGCGAATTTTAGTCGAAAGCATGAAGGCCAAACGTGGGATTGAAGTTGGATCGGCCAATGGCTTTGGAGCTATCAATATGGGAATGGCTTTCGAGAGGACCGGAGGCCACCTCTATACACTGGAAATAGATCCCCAGATGATAAAAGAATGTCGGGATAATTTGCGGAAGGTCGGCTTAGAGAATACCGTCACCTGCATAGAGGGAGACGCCATTAAAACACTACCAACCCTTGAAGGCGAGTTTGATTTTGTTTTTATCGATGCTGTAAAGCGGGATTACTACAAATATCTAAAATTAGTCGAGCCGAAGCTGAAACCAGGCGCAGTAATCGTTGCTGATAATGTTATCCGTTCTGCCAGGGCGATGAAGCAATTTCTTGATTACGTACAACAAAGCCCAAAATATGATACTGTAATTATACGAGCCTCCATGGAGAAAAAGGATGGCATGTCGATCAGCTACAATATCAGGTGATTTGCTACCCCGAAGTACTTCGGGGCCAATGTAGTAAACTGCCTGAGAGAGATTGGCAGTTCTTAATATGGCCCTTCAAAAAGGTCTTCAACTGCCTCGCCTGTCCACGTAATGTCACGACCTAAACCTTGAACCATCTGGCAGCCGGCGGATGAAAACATCATTATAAACAAAACCGCTATTAATAGAACTTTTTTGGCCATTTTACCTGCCTTTTAGATAAACTTCTATCCTCTATCCAATAATCATATTCGGCCTGCCTTCCTGATTTACTTTAATCTTCTTGTTCGAAATACCCAGATAGAGAAAATCTGCTATTTACTTCGGTTATCATTGACATTCCTATTAAATTGGTGTACAAGTTTATTTATAAATATCTACTATCGCTTTTGGAGGTACGTTATGGAATTTCTAAAAGGTTCTATCCGTTGGTTGGCAGCTCTGGTATTTGCGTTTGCGATATGGCAAATAACTCTCGTCTCAGCGGAGGCCCAAGCCGGAGCGGGGTCGCCCTTCATTATTTCGGCCTCTGCTGATGAAAAAACAGCAGATAGGTCGCTCGCATCTCGTGACGCAATCGATGATAATATAAAGGATGTCCCCAGAGAGCCCAGCAAGTTTCCCTCCGTTAAGCCAAATAGCCGAGCAGAATCCGTCAAAGCTATAGTTTCCCACCTTGGGTTGGGCGAAGGCTCGATTATTGCAGACATCGGGGCAGGGAAGGGCCGAGATACATGGGTTTTTGCGAAAATGGTTGGTGAAACAGGGAAAGTGTTTGCCGAGGAGATCGCAGAAAGCAACGTAAAGTCGTTAGAGAAAGAGGCTAAGAAAAGAGGTCTTAGCCAAGTTCACGCTGTGCTGGGCCAAAGCGATGACCCCTGTTTGCCTCCAAATTCCGTTGATCTTGTCTATATGAATCATGTTTACCACCATTTTGCAAAGCCCCGAGAGATGTTACGAGGGATCTGGCACACATTGAGACCGGGTGGCCATCTCGCGGTGGTCGATCAACACCGTGGGACGTTACGCGACTGGGTTCCGCGGCACCTCCGTGAGAAGAAGCATTTCTGGATTGCCGAAACAACGGTGGTTAGAGAAGCAAGAGAAGAAGGATTTGCCTTCATCGCCTGTGCTGAACAGTGCTGGCACACAAAGGATGATTTTGTCCTTATCTTTCAGCGTCCAAAAGAGCTGGAGAATCCCAGTCGTGATCCAGATCCTTTTCTTTCTATTTCAGTGCAAGAGTGCTCCCACTTGTTCCTTCCACTTTCTCGTCCTTATCAAAAACCGGTTTTTATAGCACTGGGAGAGGCACGTAAACTGATGGCCCCAATCCTTGAAAACTCCTCCGGCGAGGGATTGGAGATTGTTTTGGAGGAGTGGGCTACACAAAAAGAAGAGAGACAGCCACTTCCCTCTGGAGTTTACCTCCCTTCGGTCCTCACAAAGAACGGCGTTGCTAATCTGGGAGCTGAGCCAATCGATGTGGTTTTCTTTTTGGACAGCTATCACCTGCTTTTCCACGGGAAAACTCTGCTGGCTAAGATTTATGATAAGCTTTCGTCAACCGGCTGTGTTTACATTCTGGATCGCAAAGCAGAGAAGCCACTATCACGGCGCGAGGCAAGCCATCACAGAAAGATACAACCAGAGACAGTAGAACAGGAGATGGCTGAAGCAGGCTTCTTTCTCTGGTCCCACGGTCCCCGACTGGCTCACGATCGTTTTCTCCTTGTCTTTGGTAAAACCCAACGCATTGGAGAAAGTCACCAGCGGTTCGCCAGGTAAGGAAATATGGAGAATCCCGAAAGAGAAACTTGTGCTTTATACAAGGTATTTGTGGCAGCTTTATCCATAGCATTGTATTGCCTTACTGATGCTTTTTGTATTGAGCTCGTCTCGGCGAAGGCCGAAGCCGTAGCGGGGCCGGTTAATCCTAACCTCAATCCAACAGCACGGCAGGTCCTCAACTACCTGGACTCTATCTATCAGACCAAGATGCTCTGTGGATACAATGTGTATGTCCACACCCCTGACGACTACGAGCAAACAGGAAAGCAAGGAGCTATTTGGGGCCGCGACATACGTTGGCTGGGAGATTCCTCTGCTATAGCGGACCACGTCAAAAGATATCGCTATATACTAACGCTTCATTGGCACTGGTTTTACAACGGCGATTCAGCCTGGAAGAGCAAACGCAAAAAACCGGTTGATGTCGGCAAAGTCGTGACCCCGGGAACTGGCGAGTACCAGCAAGCCATCACTGAAATGGCCGCTGCCGCTGATAAATTGCAGGTTCTTGAAGACGCTGATGTTCCAGTGTTATGGCGTCCTTTACACGAGATTGATGGTGGATGGTTCTGGTGGACCGACAAGGACAAACCGGAAAACACGGCCCAACTCTGGCGCATGATGTACGATTACTTCACACATACGCGCAAACTCGATAACCTTATCTGGGTTTATAGTGCCGGAGTGGGCAACAAGACCCTCGAATACCGTAAAAGCTTCTATCCCGGTGCCGCATACGTTGACATCTCCGGCATTGATATTTACAACGTTGATTTTCGAAATGATATCGACAAATACTGGGACTATTACAATATCATGTCACAGGTCTCGCCCGGCAAGATGCTCACCTGCGGTGAATGCGATGCCATTGCTGACCCAGACAAGACGCAGCAAGGCAAATTACCGAAGTGGCTATATGCACTTCCTTGGTGGGGTACGCCCAGCCGCCGCCGTCCGGTTGATTGGGCCACATATACTATGAGACACGATTTCATCATTACACTCGATGAGCTGCCCGCCTTGGGCAAGAGTGACATCGCACCCCATGTCGGCATTCTGGAGCCGCTCGATAATGGTTCAGCCTGGTACGATGGTAACACACCCGTGATTACCACTTACGCCGTGGATCGTGGCGGTAGTATTAAACGCGTCGACCTCTATGCCGGCGACAGCCTGATTGGCACTGACGAGTCGGCGCCTTATAGCTTTAGGTGGGATAATGCACCGCAAGGCTTCTACGACATCACGGCTGTAGCAGTTGATGACTCCAACCAAACAACCAAGTCAAACAATGTCCGTATTAGCGTCAACATGGTGGATCTTGCCTTGAGCAAAGATGTGTTTGTCTCTTCAGGCAAATCACCCGAAAAGGCGGTCGATGGTGACTACCACTCCACCTGGTCGAGTGACAAAAATGACGATGAATGGATCTATGTTGATCTGGGACGAGCCTATCGCATTAATCGAGTCAACCTGCTCTGGGGATGGAAAATACATGCTCAAGATTACTCTATTGATGTGGCAATAAGCGATCCAGAAAAACTAAGCAGTTGGACCACTGTCTATTCCGAAACCGATCACCCGTACATAACTTGGGAGGCTACTTACCGCATTACCTTTGCGACGACTTCTGCCCGGTATGTTCGTTTGCGCGCCACTAAACGAGCTGGACGACAAACATGGGGAGGCTATCAGCTTGCGGCATTCGAGGTTCCGGCTCCCTCAGAAATGGTTGGAAATGGACCTTCATTGCAGCACTGAAAAAACTGAAAGTGTTGTGATGGATACTACAATTATTTAAATAGCGGCGCTCGGATTCGAACCGAGGACCCTGGGCTTATGAAGTCTACGTTCGCCGCTTAAGTACTTGTCCTAATTACTCTTACAAGCGTTTTTTGACGTCAAAAACCAGTTGTCTGCTGACAGTATACAGGTTGTGAACTGGTAGTCAAACAAGAATCGACTGAAAAATGACGCCGGAATGACGCCGAAGTTGTCAGAGCATAAATCAAATTACGGGGAGCGTCTGCAACTACATATAGGCACTGGCTTATCGGACGCCCTGAAGCAAATCGGCATCGGAGGATTCTTAGGAAACCTTACTCCCACACTCACCGCAATAGTTCGCACTCCCAATCAGTCTCTTGTCACAAACCGGACACGTTCGAATGAACCAATTACCTTGCTGCTGTTGGCATTCTTGGGATTTCCGCATAGTTCACGGTCTTTACGTTCGACTGCGTTCAGAGTACAATATGTGGAGACTATTATAAACAGAGTGCAACAGTGTTTTCTCAAAACTATTGAATCATGAGAGTAATGCATGGCTAATTCAGAGTCAATCCCCCTGCCAGACTACGTCCGACCGTCTGAAGAAGAGATGAAAAACCGTACAGCGGCATTCTACACCGAGATGCAAAAGAGACGCTCCGTCCGCTTATTCTCCGACAGGCCTATCCCACAAGGAGTAATCCAGGATTGTCTCCGCACTGCTGGGACAGCCCCCAGTGGTGCTAATATGCAGCCGTGGCACTTTGTTGTCGTCGAGAATCCAGCCATCAAACGAGAAATCCGCCAAGCTGCTGAGCACGTGGAACGCAAGTTTTACAACCGACACGCGACAGAGGAGTTCTTAAATGTGTTGGCTCCGCTTGGAACCGACGCAAGTAAGCCCTTTCTCGAGACTTCTCCGTGCTTAATTGCCATATTCGTGCAGCGTTATGGTTTGACTGCAGAGGGGGAGAAGGTGCGGCATTACTATCCGATAGAATCAGTAGCAATCGCTACTGGGCTGCTAATTGCGGCTGTGCACCATGCAGGACTCGCTGCACTGCCGTACACACCTAACCCGATGGGCTTCCTAAACAAGATTCTCAAGCGGCCGGAAAATGAACGACCGATGCTGATTCTCGTGGTGGGATATCCAGCGGAGGATACGACGGTGCCTAATATTCACAGGAAACCTTTTCATGAGATTGCCACATTCTTATGACAGGAGCAAAAGCTACTTATACCTTTGACCCACATTCCCCACAATAGCTCGGATTCCCAATCAGCCTCTTATCACAAACCGGACACCTTCTAATGAGACCAACCGCTTTGCCGGCAGCATTCTTGGGACTAACTAACAGAATGAGCAACACAAGGATTACGGCAATAGCTGTCCCGGTAAGAAATTCCTCCCGCAGCCAATTAGCTTTCTGTTCCACGCCTTTCTCAGCCAGCCAGTTTGCAACCACGAGGATGTTGGCCATTAGAAAGACCGTCCCAATCAATCCCAACACAATGATTTTTCTGACTGTCAAACTCATCACTCAATCCTTTCCAAAAGGTTAACATTTACCAATATTCATCGTAGCGCGTGACGTGGCAAAGCGCAAGGATTTTTTCAAATAAAAACCGAGTAGGTGTTGTAAATGGCGCGCTGAAGCGCAGTTAGGGACAGGAAAATTTTTTGCATAATCAGGATTTTCTGCTTGTAACTCAAATATGTGTCACAATGTTCGGACAAACCCAGAGCAAAGCAGAACAATCGATATCTCCGCAGTATAAGATCACGCAAAGCCCATTCCAAGGACTCCTTGCTGCACTCTGCTTAGGCGCTTTCTTTGAACAGAGCACGTAAGATCTTTTCAAACATGACTCTCTTAAAGACGTTCCCAAATTGTTCATCATCTACTATTTTCTTATAAATCTTCTCGTTCGCCTCGATCATCTGGTCAAGAATGTCGTCGAAATGATTGTTAAAAGCCAAACGCTGCTGTTCCCGCGAGGGGTTAATTTCCGGGTCAAGCGATGCTCTTAAACCCTCTCTGGAAACGAGTCGTCTCTGCATGTCGTCCGCAAAGTGTTTGACCTTATCTTCATCGGTGAAATCAGTTCCAAAATTCTTGTTAATATAATCGATGATTTCGGAAAGTGGTATTTCTTGGTTAATGGCACCAATCGGTTTAGTCTCCGATACAGGTTTTATCTCTCCGTCTTCAGCAATAAGCGAAATTGTGCCGGTCGATGTCTCTGTTACTCTGTAAAGGTCCATATTGACCTGGTCGAGAATCTCTTTTGGCAGCCGCTCGGCTTCCTTCAATAATGGACGGAGGTGTCGCAGGAACTGATACGCCTTCTCCAGTTCGACGTCCTGGAACCGAAGTATATGGGAGAGAAATGCATACAAACGAGTATAGTCAGTGATAGCCTTGCGACAGGCTTCGCGTTGTTCTTTTTCAAGCTCTTTGAATCTAGGTACAACCGCATCAAGTATGACTCTCAGTTTCTGCTGAGTTCCAGTCTTTGTAAAATAGACTCTTGTGAATTCGTCAACATCCTCCCGTGTGTAAACGTGAAAATCCTCAATTTTGCGCTTCAGGTCGTAAAGCTTGTTGGGATCGGTAGCTTCCGTAAGAAGAGTCGTCTCATAATAGGGCTGAAACGCCGCTTGGATGTGTTCTGCTTTGTTTACGAAATCAAGCACCATCGTGTTGCTCTTGTCAGGATGGATACGGTTTAGCCTACTGAGTGTCTGGACCGTGTTGACTCCACTCAATTTCTTGTCCACGTACATTGTATGCAACAGAGGCTGGTCGAAGCCTGTCTGAAACTTCTCAGCAACTATCAAGAAGCGATACTGAGGCTTTCTGAAGGTAGCAACGGTTTGACTCTCCGGAAACCCGTTCATTTCCGATTCGGTGTATTCCTTGCCGGTATGGTAGTCCTTAACTTTCCCGGAAAATGCCACCAGAGCTTTGTACGGTAGATTGTGTTCTTTGAGGATCAAATCGAACATTTGCTTGTAGCGAACCGCGTGCAGCCTGGACCTTGTAACTATCATGGCCTTGGCTCGACCGCGGATTCGGTCCCGGACCTGGTCATTGAAGTGCTCTAAGATAATCTCGGTTTTACTACGAAGGTTGTGTTCGTGCAAGTCCACATACGATTTCAGAAGGGACATTGCCTTCTTTTTTGAGTACTGAGGATCATCATGAATTCTCTTGTTTAATCCAAAGTAGACTTGGAAGGTTGTATAGTTTTTCAGGACATCAAGGATAAATTTCTCTTCGATAGCCTGCCGCATGGAGTACAAGCTAAATGGCTGGAATCTTCCGTCGGTTCGCGGCGTTCCAAACATCTCAAGTGTCTTGGGCTTCGGCGTTGCGGTAAAGGCGAAGAAGCTCACGTTCCGTAAGCGTCCTGTTTTCTTTATCAGTTCTTCGATCTTCTGGTTTATGCTGTCCTCGTCGTCAGGGCCTTCTTATTTGTCTTCTTCGGCCGCTTCTTCGAGGCTCGCTGAAGCAAGCGTATAATTTAAGCTACGTGCCGTCTCTCCAGTCTGTGATGAATGCGCCTCGTCAATCAGGACCGCAAAATTCTGCCCGGATATTTCAGTTATCTTGTCCGTCACGAACGGGAAAGTCTGTATAGTTGTAACGATAATATCCTTGCCTTCCGCCAAGGCATCCGCCAACTTCCGTGCTTTGTGCTTATCGATGGCACTAACAAGCCCTTTTGGATGCTCGAAACTCCTGACTGTCTGACGCAGTTGCCAGTCCAAAACTCTCCTATCCGTAATCACGATTATGCTGTCGAAGACTCTGGTGTCGTTTGAGTCGTGAAGACCGGCCAGTTGATAAGCTAACCAAGTAATGGTGTTACTTTTTCCGCTACCTGCACTGTGTTGGACAAGGTGACTGTGACCTGGTCCACTGGCTTTGGCGTCAACAACCAATCTTTGAACCACCTCAAGTTGGTGGTAGCGGGGGAAAATCAGCTTCTTCTGGCCGGTCGGTCGACCATCTTCGTCGAGAACGTCTACAAGTTGTACAAAGTGTTTTATGATTTCGAGCACCCTGTCTGGTTGCCATACTTGCTCCCAGAGATAGTAAGTTTTGAAGCCGCGCTCGTTAGGCGGGTTACCAGCGCCATTTTCGTAGCCCAGGTCGAATGGTAGGAAATGCGTGGCCGGTCCTAAGAGTCGTGTGGTCATACGAACAAGGTCGGTATCAACGGTGAAATGGGCCAGACACCTCTTGAATCTGAGTAGCGGCTCTCGCGGATTGCGGTCTGTACGGTATTGCTTAATTGCGTTTTCAACTGTTTGCCCCTTTTCAGGGTTCTTCAGTTCAGCAGTGAAAACCAGCAGGCCGTTAAGAAATAGCACAAGGTCTATGCTGCTCTCACTTGCAGTGCTGTAAAGTAGCTGGCGTATGATGCTGAATATGTTTGCGTTATAAAGCCGCCGGTGCTCTTCGTTCATGGTTGTCTCAGGCTTGAAATATGCAAGGTCAAAATGGCAGCCCCAACCATCAATGCCTTTACGAAGAACATCCAACGTCCCGCGGTTCTCAATCTCCTGAACCAGTCTTTTCAAGAATCTCTCTTTGGTGTGTTGCTGATGCTGCTCTTTTAGCTTTTCCCACATCTTCACCTGAGTAGCAAAGATGAAATCAAAAAGCGTTCCCGTATCCAAAGAGAGTTCCCTATCGTAGTCCTGTGGCTTGCGCTTCTGGTAGCCGCTTCCTAAGAGATGCGTTTCAATAGTTGCTTCAAAATCTTTTTCAGATGCATCCACGATCATATTGATTCCTTGTCACGCCGGCAAGCTACTCGGCTACTTGCTCATCTCCTAAGATAAGTTTAATCGCTTCATATGTATCCTCAAATGACTTCACGACTTCCGCTTCAGGCTCAAAGTGATAAGAAACAAACCTTAAGCCGTCTGTTTGTCTTCGATTGTAAAAATAACACGCATTTTGAGCTGACTTTGGTGAAGCCATTACCCTAACAAAGGGTAGAAGCTTTAATGCCCGCCGTTCTTTTAAGTCTATTAAGTGCAGATATTCAGTTTCTATTGGCTCGGTTGTCTGTAGCTCTATAGACTCAAAAGGTGTCCGCGGACCAACTACTCGACGTGTTGTTACACTGAAAATTCCTTCACTAAGTTTCATGTTGATGGGCAATATGAGTTGATATTTGTTCCACATATCACCAAAACATTCGCGCACAATGGCTAAGTAACTTTGAAGCTTATTACTACGCTCGTATGCAATGCGGTTACCTGCTATACCTCCATGACCCCGCCAGTCATTTCTTAGATTGTTGGTTTCTTGCAGTACGCCAACTAGCTTCGACGAGAACAGCGGCTGTAAAATATCTGCATCTGTTGTCTGGAACATCAATTCGCATCGGGCTTTATCACTTCTTTTCTTATTGCTATTGTACATTGTCCTTGCTACTTTAGAAAGACGTTCAGCAATCTTAACCCAAGTTCCAAATGAGCTTTTCTCAATCGAAAGGTTATTCTTCAATAGTGTCTCAGAGATATTCTTCCGCTCTGAACTAAACAGCTCGTCGTCGGTAACGAAAACGCTCAAAAAAACGGTGGCCATGAACTCAGCTAAAGCCTCAAAAAAATGGTCCAGGTGGTCGTAAGAGTGTCGTGGGTCGTCTTTTGACGCATGGTATGCCCAGAGTATAGAAGCAAGTGGGAATGGCAGACCATCAAGCCAGTCAGTAAATCGCTCCTCACGATTAACCTTGCCCAGATCCCTGATAGCGCAGTTAAGTTGGCGCGGATGAGTCCATATCTTATCGCGTATTTCTTGCAACTCGCTGACAAGGTTGCTGATTTTTGTATCTGCCTTAAGTATCTCTTTTTGTGTTTCTATATTGGGTAAAAAAAGCTGTCGAAGCTGGTCGGAAACTCGAATTTAAGCCGGAGGAATTCAAGATATAAAGTGTCTAAAGTGAGCTAAAGTGACGTGCAGCGTCATTGCGAGCAAAGCGAAGCAATCTCAAACCTGAACAAGTAGATTGCCACGTCGCTGTGCTCCTCGCAATGACACTCTGTGTCACTTTAGGCACTTTTAACTTTATTGAGAAAAGGGCTAATAAGGCGTTGAAAAAGGGATTTGTAGTAACTTCGTATTTGCTGTTAGTGTTATTGGCCCAATCTGGTGCGGCTTACGGCCCGCATGAAAAATTTGCGGCTATTGTCACTTTAGGCAAGTTTATAGGCCAGCTCAACGCATTTTATGGTGTGGTCGATGTTTTTTTGTCTTTTTGCTTTGTCGGGTGAAACAAAGCTTTGGTGCGTGGAGAGGCAACACAGGTCGAGTCCGTTAATCAGCGCACGGCGTTTGAGTTTCTGTAGATAGTCATTAGATTCCTTTCCCATTTGAATTTGGAGTATATCTACGCCATCAAATCCTGAACCATTAGCTCAGCAAAGGCCTCGTGCATATACCATGTGGGATCAAGCCCATTCTTCAATCGATTAGAATACCATTTCTTAATCGACTCAAAAGTTCTCGGGCTTGCGTGTCGGATAATCTCATAGACAACGTGATATACTTCTTCGGTAAGTACCCGGCTCTCGCTGAAGCCCTGACCATAGATTGTAATCCTGATTCGTCCTGTGTCCTTATCGATTGATGCCGAACCTTTAATAACGGCTCGTTTTCCCTGTTTCTTGATTTCCACATACCATTTCTCTCCACGTGACTCAATGGCCACTTGTCTTGATGCAACCGGCGAGTTGTCATCTAAAACCACAATACAATTATCTACCAGCCAATCGACCCTCTGCATTCGCTGTATTAACGGTTTGAGAGTCTCTGATTTGCCAACAACTAGCATTCTTGGATGTTCATCCGTCAGTGCCAATCTTGCTTTTTCTTCTGTCCATGTAGGCCAGACCTTATTAATCTTGGGCATACACTGTACGTTATAGCCGGGCGAATAACCCCACACCTTTTCAAATTCCTCAACATAAGCCGCTTCAGCCTCAGCCTGGGTTTTGAAGCTGCCTAAAAACCGATGGTTTCTTTCTGAACAAATCTGTGCATGCCAGTGGTCTTTTGCCCTGGGACGATTATCAGTTAATATCTTAGCTGCCAACTTAGGGGATTTTTTCTGAATATGCTCCCACATTTTGGCAGCAACTTTCTCAGCAACAGCCCTGTCTTTGGTAGCCATTCCATTGACTCTTGTATGCTTTCGTACATTGGCTGCCAATTCAGGATTGTTTTTCTTA
>CAYNKI010000093.1:0-13395 GCA_964397675.1 uncultured Pirellulales bacterium | reverse complement strand
CACGATATTTGGTCTTATGACAGCCCACACTACGATGGCAGTATCATGGAGACGGCTATCGTGCATGGTGGTGCGCAGTCCGTGCCTCTTTACTATGACAACAGCACTGCTAATTATTCAGAGGCCACAGTGAATGTTGCTGATCTGGCGGTCGGGTCGGATTGGACCAAGCATGGCATTAAGACCTTAACGTTGTACTTCTATGGCGATCCGAATAATGTCGCTCAGCAGATGTATGTGAAGCTCAACGGCACCAAGGTGTTATACGATGGTGATGCCACAAACATAACGCGAATACCGTGGCAGGCGTGGAATATTGACCTGGCAGATTTAGTTGGTGTGAATCTCAGCAATGTAACTGAGTTGAGTATCGGCCTTGAGAGTATCGGATTTGTTGGTGGTACGGGCGTGGTTTACTTTGACGATGTCCGGCTGTATCCATATAGCCGTCAGTTAATCATGCCGGCAGAGCCTGACACCGCTGGCCTGGTAGCACACTACGAATTTGAAGGCACTGCCAACGACAGCTCCGGCAATGGCCGCAACGGCACTGCAATGGGCGATCCTATTTTTGTAGCGGGCAAGATTGGCCAGGCCATTAGCCTTGATGGTATCGGTGACTATGTTGAGATAACCGGCTACAAGGGTATCCTGGGCGCGAATCCTTTTAGTATATCTGCCTGGATCAGGACCACTTTGCCGGAGGAGCAGCAAATCGTATACTATGGCACGAACGTTAACGGTCAAAGGTGCGAATTCCGGGTGGACGATACCGGCGATGTACGGATGGGCGCAGGCGGTGGACAGGTCACGAGTCTCACCACTGTGAACGACGGTGGATGGCACCATGTGGTGGTGACGATTAGTGAGAATGCCACGAACTCGTCATCGGACTTGCGAGTCTATATAGATGGGCAGGACAACACCGAAGAATCAACAGACCTCGATCCGTTGTTCGACATAGTCGCCGACTCGGATGTCACTATAGGTTATCGCCCCTCACAGAACGACAGATACTTCATGGGACAGATTGACGATGTTCGCATCTATGACCGTGTGTTGTCACAGGAGGAGATTGCGTGGCTTGCCGGCCGGACTCAGCCGTTTGACAAGCCG
Source organism: uncultured Pirellulales bacterium (assembly GCA_964397675.1). GTDB lineage: Bacteria > Planctomycetota > Phycisphaerae > Sedimentisphaerales > Anaerobacaceae > CAYNKI01. Next base: position 12,279 of record CAYNKI010000093.1, on the reverse strand, counting down.
TTTTGATATGCATTAAGTGTTGTGTTAGTTGTCGCATAATTTCTGGGCCTATCCCGATGTATATCGGGATAGGCCCTTCATAATGTTGGATCAGTCCTCCACACCCAGTAAAGTTACGTCGATCAGGAAGTGATTGATCTTGCCACAGTTGACTTTGACAGCCAACGTGTTCCGCCCCCTGTGAAGCATCTTCAGTTGTTCCGGATGGAGGTTAAATAGCGACACGCGGTCGCCCGCCTGGATGTGCCGCGTATTGTCGATAGCAACCGCCTGTCCATTCAGGTGGATCGTACAAAGGTTAAGTTGGCCCCGAAACTGGCCGGAGATGCGGACGCGGACCGCCGCGCCGGCCGGTAAGTCATGCAAGTCGAACGTCTTGCGGAGGTAGAATCGCTCGACATCGAGTCGCGTGCCCAGCGCGGGCTGGCCGACCTCCGTGATGCCGAATGGACCGTGCCCCTGGCGCCAAGAATCATCGTCGTACTCCGGCGCTGTCCATTCCCCTGGCGGTGTGTCCGTAACGTACCGCCACTCGACAGGTCCGCCGGTGACTCCGCTTAGCAAGCAGTGCAGGCGTGGTGGGGCTGCAAAGAGCCGCTGGTGAATAGCGCGCAGTTTGGCCGGATCTATCTTGCTGACGCGGCGGTCAAAGACGAGATAACCGTTCTGCTCCCGTTTCATGTCGGTTGACTGCGTATAGACCGCGCCGCAGAGGCCCTCGGTTTGCAGCAGCCTAAGATCCTCGACGAGGGCTGCGTAGTGCTCGGTCAGTGAGTCGCCCATGTCGTATCGCGGACGCTTGATGTCCTGCACCCAATCGTTGTTGTCGGTCTCCTCGGGCTGGATCTCACCGTGCCAGTTGTGGCCCGTCACAATACAGTTGAACCCTCCGCACTCGCCGAGCACGACGGCTCGTTTCGGCTCCGTCGCCGGCAACGGGATCGACGGATGGGTGCTGTAATCGTGGATGTCACGAATGTGGCCCAAACCGGGCACATCTTGCCAGCCGCTAGCCACGCTAACTATGCGGGAAGGGTCGTAGTCCATGATCCAGCGGGTATGCTCCTCGCTGCGGTGCTGGTTCCAGCTTTCATTGAACACGACCCACATTACGATCGACGGGTGATTGTAAAGGGCGTCGACCATCTCTCGTTGTTCGCGCCGCCACTCGGCCGCATCGTCGTCGGACATATCCTCATCCTTACTGTCTCTCTTGCCGCACACAAAGTCCTGCCAGACAAGCAGCCCGATACGGTCGCAGGTATAGTACCACCGGTCGGGATTGGTCGTAACATGCAGGCGTGCCATGTTGCAGCCAATATCCTTGAGATACTTGAGCTCCCAGACCATGGCCTCCTCGGATGGCGGCGTAAACACACTCTCCGGCCAGTAACTCTGGTCAAGCGGCCCGATCTGGAATATCTGCTTGCCGTTAAGCAGGATGCGGTTGATCCCATCTTTATCCGGCGCAATCTCGATCTTGCGCATCGCGAAGTAACTGTCCACGCTGTCGAGAGTTCGGCCGTTGCGCACCAGGCGAGCCTTGAGTCCATACAGGAACGGTCGATCCGGACTCCACAACTTTGGCTGATTCAATTTGAGCTCCAGTGACTTCGTTGCACTGCCGCTCTTTTTCAAAATTTCCTTTGTTCCATCGAGCACGGTAACTTCAATTGAGCAGCCGTCCGCATCGTCCCGCACCGTCGGCTCAATCTTCAATATTCCGCGGTCGACATCAGGGGTCATTTTCAACCGTTCTATGGATACCGCAGAAACGGTTTCCAACCAGACCGTCTGCCAGATGCCGGAACTGGATTCGTAGTGCGAAGGTCTGTTGCGCTTCTGCTTGCCCTGCGGATACTTAAAAGCCTCGATCGGGTCCCAGACTCGTACGACGATTTCCTGCTCGATACCACGCTTCAGGGCGTCTGTGATATCAAAGAAAAAGCGAGCATAGCCCCCGCGATGTGTGCCGACCTGTGTTCCATTGACCCAACAGACGGTCTCCCAATCGGCGCCTCCAAAATGCAGCAACATGCGGTGATGCGGTCCGCTATGAAGCCCGAGACGCCATGTTTCAGGAAGTTCGAACGTTCTCCGGTACCAGATGTGCTCGGTCATGATGCGTTTGCCCACACCGGATAGTGGCGATTCGATACAGAATGGCACGAGGATCTTACCGGCATACTCTGTAGACGCCTGTTTCCCGTCCCTGGTCAATGCATAGTCCCACAGACCGTTCAGATTCACCCATTGGTCACGTTTAAGCTGCGGACGAGGATACTCCCGCCAGGCGTTTTCCGCCGTGACGCTCTCTCCCCACCGGGTCACAATCGGCGCTTCGCCTTCTTTGACCGTTACCGTCAGGTTTGGCAGGAACATTTGCGACTGGGTTTTTGCCGCCGCGGAAGGCAATTTTACTGTTGCCGCATCGACGACCGCAGCGTCGATGTATTGGCCGCCCCGGGTTTGGTTGCAGTGTATCGCCAGCAGGTTGCGTCCCGGCTTGAGGGCCTTGAAGCCCGTCTTGTCGAGCGCAACCAGAACATAATTCTTCGTGAAGCCCTTTAATCGGCTGACCTGCACGCCGTTGAGGTACACCTCGGCGTCCTCATCGTGAAAGATCAGCAGGGCCGGCTTCTTGGGCAGTTGCTCCATCTCGAACGTGCGGCGAAGCCAAATATCGGAACTGCTCCACGATGTTCTTGATCGGGCGGTGGGTGTGTTGATACGGCCGAATCCACCGGCACCGGTTTTCCAACCGCTTTCGTCAAAGTCGGGCGCTTCCCAACCGGCGGCGGGCTTGACCGTCGTGTATCGCCAGTTTTCGTCGCCGGCAAAGGCGCCAGATGTGACTATAACAAGGGATATGCACAGAAGTGACACTTTCAAAAACAGCCGATGTACCCATGACACGCTGGGCGACCAAAGGACTACATTTACACGGTTAGTTTTCATTAGGGAACTCCTTATTCCTGTTCTTTCTTTTTTGACTTTCTTTACTTGTCGTTTCAAATACTTTGCGCAGACATTGTATCATTGCGCATCAGGGTCATCTACGCGGTCCAGCTCCACCCCTTCGGAGACGAATCGGTCGATATTGGGGGTCGGGATCGGCCCACCATGGTAACTGACATCGTTCCAGCCAAGATCGTCCGCTATAATCACAACGATATTCGGCCTATCATCCTTCTCGGCGGCCTTAAGCAACGCAGGAAACCCTGCCGAAACCGCACCAAATGACAGAGTCTTAATGAAATCCCGCCCATCGATCACATCAATTCCTCTCAATTATGTTTTTCATTTTTGCGCCGTCGCTCGGGCATCTCTGTTGTGCTCTCAGGCAGTGGGCCTGAATATTCCCACGTAGTCCAGGGAGTCTCGGTATGAGAGGCTTTCATGATGGCTCTTACTTTTTTCACAAGACCGGTATGCTGGGCGGCTATGTCATCTTGCTCGCCAATATCTTTCGATAGATCGAACAATTCAAAATTGTTCTTCTTGTCGATCACCGCTTTCCACTTGCCCATCCGCAAAGCGTATCTTCCGCCAAGCTCCCAATAAAGGTATTCATGTTTTTTCTGCGCGCCTTTGCCAAGAAGTGTCGGCACCATGGAAATGCCATCGGTATGTTTTGGAATAGAGACGCCTGCAAGTTCAGCAAATGTCGGCATCATGTCCTGGAAACCTGAAATATGATCGCTTACCGAGCCTTTTTCTATTTTGCCGGGCCACCTTGCGATAAACGGGGTCCGAAGGCCGCCCTCATACATTGAGTTCTTAGAGCCTCGCAGTGGGCCGGAGCCTTTAAATTCGTTGGTCAATGCCCCACCTGCAGAGCCATTGTCACTGGCAAATATCACCAGCGTGTTCTTTTCAATGCCGAGAGCCTTCACCAGTCCAAGTATCCTGCCTACGTCACCATCCATGCGGGTGATCATTGCGGCAATAGCCTTTTTGACATCATTCCATGGCTCATCGGCGTATATACCAAGGTCCGGAACCTGGAATTTGGCATGTGGGATCGTGTAAGGCAGATACAGCAAGAAGGGCTTCTTGTGATTTTTCTTAATCCACTCAAGCGCTTCAGCGGTCAAGAGGTCGTGTGAATATTGCTGCTGTTTGCCATCGAAGTTACCTTCGAGCATCACCTTTTTATCGTTTCGCCAAAGATGCTCAGGGTAATAACTGTGTGCCTGCCGCTGGCAGTTATAACCGAAGAAGTGATCGAAGCCTTGCTTGATGGGATCGCCCTCGGAGCCTGGATAGCCCAGTCCCCACTTTCCCATTGCCGCCGTTGCGTAGCCTGCCCTTTTCAGGAGTTTTGGTATAGTCTGCGAATCCGCGGGGATAGGTACATTACCTTCGACAGGCAGGGGCCTATTGCCGCGAACGTAACAATGTCCCGTGTGCAAGCCGGTAATCAATACGCACCTGGATGGTGCGCAAAGGGCCGAACCTGCGTAATGGTCCGTAAACTTCATCCCCTCCGTCGCCATCCTGTCGATGTTAGGCGTCTTGATCTCTTTCTGGCCGAAACATCCAAGATGACCGTATCCAAGGTCGTCAGCGAGAATATAAATGATATTTGGTTTAGCGCTGTTTTCAGCCGGTGCTGCAAGAACTGGTGCGCCCAATGTTAAAGCACCGATCGTTCCAGTTAAACTTTTTAAGAAATCTCTTCGCCTCATTGTTATCTCCTGAATTAGAATTTTTGCGGCTTTGCTCCTCGGTCAGTCGACCATCCCCATCGGCGTCCATCCTGCCGAAGATATTTTTGTATTGCTGAATATCCTGCTCGGATGCTGCTTCTGTCCCTTTTGCTCCCATCATGGCAAGTATCTGGCGATGGCTTTTTGGCGCAACTGAATTCTCTTCACCACATCCGGTACTTAGAACTACAAAACAACACATCACTATTAGCTGACATTTCCCATTTACACGGTTAAAAAACACAATTTTCTCCGTATGACATCAATAATCTTGCCAAAATTACCTTGAACTGTCAAAAAATTCCTCTTTCAAAACAGCTAAGTGGACCAGAACTACTCGATCTTAAAGCTGTAAGCATACTCGCAGGGCTTCTCCTTCGGCAGCGAGATATCAAGCCCCTTACCAGTTCGCTTCCAGGCTATCTTCTCTTCCGTACCAAGCATGCTGACAGTCTTGATCTTCCCGGGATAATACTCCGAACCCTCCTTCAAACTCTCAACAACGATCTTTCTATCCTCAGGCCAGCTCAACACCATCACATAGACTGTTTTGCCGTCCTTCGATTGCGTAAACCGAATATCCTTCGGCGTAAAATCCTTGCGAAAATCCCAGCCAGTTGTGATCTCGCCGTTCTTTTTCTTCTTGTCTTTGACAACTTTCGTCGGCCCCTCGCCGATCGTCTTCCAACGCCTCGTCGCATAGATCGCCTCACCGTTAACTCGAAGCCACCTGCCAATTCCGCTCATGATATCCTTCTCCTCGTCCGGGATTGACCCGTCACCCTTGGGCGTCAGCGAAAGAAAAAATATACCGCCGCGACTTACAACATCGATCAGGCTCCTAATATGATACTCAGCGTTATCCTTTTCGTAATTCTTACCCTCTTCATAAGCCCACGGATACGCGATCGCCCTATCGATCAAAAACCAGGGTTCAACATCCTCTTCCATCGATCGGCCGTTCTCATAACAAAGAAGTCCGAAATCTTCAGGGAAATTAAATGTCCCTGTATGCTTATTGCAAACCGTCACGTCCTTACCCTTGCTCTCCATCTTATTAAAGTAGTGAGCGAAAATTTCTCTGGCGTACGATTCCGGCGGCGTATCGTTCGCCATAGGGCGGCCAAGACCATCGAACCAGAGCACGTCAGGCCCATAATTATCTATCACCTCTAATATCTTATCCTTCCACTGCTGCGAAAATTCATCCCTGCTCGAATGCCCATCATGCCAGTAAAAGTCATTGTACGCAGGATCGAAGATATCCAGCTTCTTCTTATCCTCTTCCGTCCAGTCCTTAAGGTTGTTACCTATGCAAAAACCGAACGTCCTGCCGTGATGGAACGTCGCCGCAAGTTTCAAGCCCTGTTTTCGCACCGCCTCTGCGATCTCGCCGTAAATGTCACGCTTGGGCCCCATGTTCTTCGAGTTCCAGCGATTGACCTTGCTGTCCCAAAGCAAAAACCCGTCGTGATGAACAACACAGATCCCGCCGAACTTTGCGCCAGCGTCCTTCATAACCCACGCCCACTCTTCAGCGTCGAACTTTGAAGCCGTGAACATAGGAATAAAATCCTTATAACCAAAATTCTCAGCAGGCCCGTATTTGGCGTTAATATGATCGAAGACCTCAGGCTTATCAGCCAACTCCCTCTTATACATGTTCCGAAGCGGCGCACCTGCCCCGCCCTTTGCAGGTATCGAATATATTCCCCAATGTGTATAAACCCCGAATTTGGCATCTTTGAGCCATTCAGGAATATCATTCTGCGAAAGCGACTCCCAGTCCGCCTTATACTTAACCCCGCTCGCCTTACCCTTCCCCCACACCTTTGGCAACAAAACAAAGATCACCAATGACAATACGACTGCCTTCTTCAAAGCCAATTGCATCTCTATGTCACTCCAAAAAGAATAGACAAATTACCAGCACATCCCAGTTAGGGACTGTCCGATGTTGACAACTTGTTGGCTGTCATCGACTTAGATAATAACATTTTTGATTAAAATGGCCATATTTTGCTTAATCCGACAAAAAAGGCGTGCTATAATTCTTGCAAAATAGATTTTATAAAAATCACAAAGGAGCACGCCCGTAAACATCATACCTCTCCAATCCAAGTTAGGCAAGGACTTTCCCGTTGTTATTGGTAACGCCGAGTACAATGCTGAGTGTGAATTACTCAAGTCAATGGATGTCGTTATTGCGAAAAGCGGGATGGAAGAAATATTCATCAAATACTTTCGTGATGTAGCCTACGCCAATAAGGTCATATCTGTTTTTGGAACTGGCAAGAGTCTTCGTCTTACGGCAAAAGAAACTGAAGCTGTCCGGGAAAATGCCATATCTGCATTGCGGGCATCTATTCTTCTACTAAGAAATCCACTTCGGCATCTTCGGAGTGATGAGCAGTATGTGTAAACCAGTTCTCCGCCAATTGCTTTTGATCCATAAGGTCGAAGATTAGCTTTTTCGGTTCGGGATTATCTTGCAGGTGAATATCAGCAAATTCGATTCGCCGCAGTAACCCTGTATCTGGGTGTGCCCAAGTTCTAATAACTCTTGGTCCCCTAAACTTACGTTTTTGCTGTCTCGCATCCAAATAAGCCCATGATGTTCCCTGATCCTGCTCGACAGGCACTATGCCAAGATATTTGATTTTATAATGTTCCCGGATTTGCTGTAAAGTATCACTGAAATCAAGTGTTAATAAATTAGCCAAGTCCTCTGGCATAGGTATTTTAAATGCCTGCGGATTATTGCTTACCAGCACCGGACGGTTTGGACGAATCAGCCAATTTGTTTGTCCGTCACTGCCATTTATGATCGTTTTGCCGGATGGAGTATAACGGTACAGGACATACTTATCTCTGCCTCGAAGGTAAAGTGTGGCACCATCGAGGCCGGCTCGTTCCTGGCGATACCTCTTTACAGAAGTAAACCTGCCGGACTCCCGCTCTCGGTTACCTGTTTTCTGGTCTCTGACAATGATTGCGTAAGTACGGTCGCCTGCGTTCTCAATAGCCGCGATCATCTGGTCTATGGTTGCCATTGCTTTATTCGACGGCAGGGATACAAGTGAAATTATGAGCGATATAACAATCGTTGCAGCTATGCCCCACCGGACAACTTGGCTGACAAATTGATGAGGCTTCCGGGGACTTGCTTCTTTTTCACTGGCCTGCTTTTCCTTATCTGTCCTTACGGATTGTATAAGCTTATTGATACGGCGTTGCCTGGCATCCTCATTGTCCGCAAGATGCATAAGCATGGCATGTACAAGCTGGAAATTTGCTGCATGACGAAGCTGTTTGCTATCCAGTGATTCTGACATATCTATTTCAGATTCACTGAATCCAAACTCACCAGGCTCTGCATCTAAGAACTGATTGGTAGCTCGATCAACAAGATTATTTTCAGATTCATTCGGTTCAGTTGTCATGCACTTACCTCTATAACAACTTTTTTTCGTTTCAGGCAGTCAAGTAATTGTGCTCTTGCCCGTTGCAGTCGTTTTCTAACGGCCTCCAGTGAAACTTTTGTGATTTCAGAAATCTTTGAAGCAGGCTGATGCTTAAAATAACGAAGCTGAATCACACGTTGATAATGATCGGGCAAAGCACCAATGCAATACTTTAATGCATCGATTTTTTGCTCCCAGGTATCACCGGATCTTTCATGGATATGTTCGATTTGCCGACTTAAATATTCCAGTGTATCACACCCCGTGATCATAATATCGGATTTCGCTTTGCGAAAATGCGCCATGATAAGTTTTGCGGCAATGCCCCTCACCCACGGTCCAAACGGGCATGACCGGTCATATTCATTGAGTTTTCGCCAGGCGACCAGCATAGTTTCCTGAAAGAGGTCTTCAACGACGGCCTGATTACGTACCGCAGCACGCAGGTATGTCATCAGCATGGCCTCATTTTCTCGAACGAGGATCTCAAAGATCGCATGAGCTTCGTTTTTTATGTTTCTGGACTGCATATAGCGATTCCCAATTACTATTGTCACGGAATGCTGATGACAGGACAAAGAATTTATTTTTTTAAATTTTGTACTCTGCCATATTTTTCTGTCCTGTCAACATCCGTTTCAGACAATAACAGATAGAGATCGCAGGATTTCTCTAACCCCGAAAGGACAAGAATATGCAAACGAAGCCTAAGTTATTGTATCAATTTGCTTTATGGTTTGTGGCCGCCTTGGTTCTTTTGAAGGGAGGAAATATCCATTTTTAACTATGTACGCTGTGTGCCCGGAATTGGAAGGCAGAAGTAAAGATGTTTTTTTGGAAAGTCTCAGTAAAATAAATTAGGAGATACGTATCATGACACGGTCGAGAATTACAAGTTTGTATGTTGTTTGTCTAATCCTATTGTGCAGCTTTGTTGTCGCCAATGGGCAGGGCAACAAAAATGATGGAAATTTTGGCTCCATAGAACGCCCGATAGGTCTGATTTTGAATACCCCCCAGACCTATGAAGGCTATACCTTGTTTGCTCCAAAGCACTATACCCGCACCTATCTAATGGATAACCAGGGCGGGATCATCAATACCTGGGATAGCCCGTACGAACCGGGGCAATCCGTATATCTGCTGCCTAATGGGCACCTGCTCCATTGCAGCTTTATCAAAGGGTCCGGCGGTACCGGGGGTGGCGAAGGCGGACGCATTGAAGAGTATGATTGGCAGGGCAACCTGGTTTGGGAAATGGATTATTATTCCAGGGATTACGGCACACACCACGACATCGAGCCCTTGCCCAACGGCAATATTCTGGCCCTGGTGGTGGAAAGAAAAACACTGTCCGAGTGTCTGGCAGCTGGTTTTACGCAGCAGGCCCTGCGTGACGATGAGCTCCTGCCTGACTACGTCATTGAGATCGAGCCGATCTATCCCAAGGGTGGCAACATCGTATGGGAATGGCATGTCTGGGATCACCTTATTCAGGACAATGACCCAACCAAGTCCAATTATGGCAATCCGGCGGATCATCCGGAACGCATCTCGGTGGAATGCAACGGTCGTAATGCCCCAGCCTTCTGGAACCACATGAACTCGATCGATTATAATCCCCAACTCGACCAGATGATGCTAAGCGTACGCGGTTGCAGTGAGCTGTGGGTCATCGACCACAGCACCACCACCGAGGAAGCGGCCGGAAGCACGGGCGGACTTTGGGGCAAGGGTGGGAATCTGCTCTACCGCTGGGGTAATCCCGCTGCATACAATCGAGGTAATGCCTCGGATCAAATGTTATTCCAGCAGCACGACTGCCAATGGATCGAACCCAATTGTCCGGGTGAAGGCAATATCTTGGTTTTTAATAATGGGCTGCGTCGCTTGCCCGAGGGCTACACCGATTGGCGGGACCTGCCCCCGTATGAGGTTGGTGCGGATTGGGGATATTCGTCGGTGGATGAGATTATTCCACCCACAGATGTCAACGGCACCTATGTGCTTGAATCCGACCAGACCTATGGTCCCAATGAGCTGCTATGGACTTATGTGGCACCGACACCCACTGATTTCTTTGCCGAGGCCATCTCTGGCTGTCAGCGTTTGCCAAATGGCAATACCCTGATATGCGATGGCACCAGTGGTGTGCTCTTTGAGGTGACCTTGGAGAAGGAAAAGGTCTGGGAGTACGTATGTCCGGTTACCGGCGATGGTCCGATCAAGCAGGGCGATCCGATTCCGCTGGACCATCGAGCTCATGCTATGCACGCTATCTTCAAGGTCCATCGTTATGATCCGGACTACCCTGGCCTGACGGACAAGGACCTCACTCCTGAATATGTACTGCCTTTGGAATGAAATCAAGTGGCCAGTGGTTAGTTTGTGGAGGTAACGAATTATGCTCGTGTTAAATCATGCTATCAGAAAAATATTCCTTCTCATAGTCCTATTGGCGAATTCAGCGGCTGCTTACGAGGTTCTGCAGGGTCCGACCGAGGTACGGTACTGGGACGCAGCTCGGGCTTACAATGGTTACACCCTATTTGGCGCCCCAGGTGGTACTTATCTGATCGATATGGAAGGTCGTGTAGTGCGTACCTGGTCCAAAGCGCGCACCAATCCCCGGTTTTTGGACAATGGCAATATCCTGGATTCTTCCACGGACGATCCCAGCCGGGGCAGTGGCTTTGTGGAGGTGGATTGGGATGATAATGTGGTATGGCGTTACACCGAAACCCGCTCCGACTATGCCCCTCATCACGACTTCATACACATCTTCAACAAAAAGCTCGGGGCCTACACCACCGTCTACATAGCCAACAAGTCCATTACCTATGCGCAGGCCATCGCTGCGGGCTGCGACCCATCGCGTAATTATAAAGATGCCCAGATGGATGCCATTGTCGAGGTGGACATGAATGGCAACATCGTGTGGGAGTGGTGGTTCTTTGATCATGTGGTTCAAGATATCGACCCGACCAAGGCCAACTATGTGGGCGAGGGCAAGACAATTGCCGATTATCCGGGACGCATTAATCTCAATTTACCAGGCCGACCGTTGAAACGCGATTGGCTACACTGCAACTCTCTCGATTACAATCCGGAGCTGGGGCACATCGTGACCAACTCCGTACAGGGCGAGTTCTATGTGATCGATCATGACGGCACGTTTGTGCCCGGTAATCTGCAGGCCGGTATTAGCCTGGCGGCCAGCGAGGCAGGCGACTTTCTTTATCGCTTTGGTGATCCGGCTCGGTACGAACAGGGCGAGCCTCCGTCAATCCTGGAAGACTGGACTAAGTGTACCAGCGGCCACAAACAGATCGGCGGGGCCCATGATGTGCAATGGATCGATGCGGGCCTGGCCGGGGCAGGAAACTTCTTGATCTTCAACAACGGCCAGTACATGTTCGAACGTACGAACCAGTCCTATATACTCGAGATCAACGGGTTCCTGGATGCAAATGGACGTGATATAGGGGGCTATGTGAATCCACCAGACGCGGGATACACCAATGTAGAGTTTCATCACGATACGCACAAACCCAAAAAGCTGATGTCTAATCAAATCGTGTGGGAATACCACTCGAAGAGCAACCAGGGATTCTTCAGCCATATCGGGGCAGGCGCTCAGCGTCTGCCAAATGGTAATACCCTGATATGCTCGGACACTGAGGGACATTTCTTTGAAGTGACCTCCGAGGCCGAACTTCTCTGGGAGTACATCAATCCAATGACTCGCGAGTACGGTGCAGTGACGGTCATGCCCGACAGTTTGCCCATGACCAACTCTGTATTTCGGGCCTACCGGTACGGCGCGGGCCATCCAGCTCTGGTTGACAAGGATCTGACGCCAGGAGATACCATTACCGGCAAAGAATCCTCGTATACGACGCCCGAGATATTGAGTCAAGTGACTCCCAAAACCATGGGACGTATTACAGGCATGTCCACCCTTGCTAAAAAAAAAGTCCATCAGCTAAGCAAACCAAGGACTGTTACTCAGGCATATACCTCCAAGGATGCCTTGCTTCTTGCCACACAAAATATATTAGCCGAATTCATATCCGAAAGCGTTACAACATTAGCCCGGTTAC
>CAYNKI010000092.1:0-13410 GCA_964397675.1 uncultured Pirellulales bacterium | reverse complement strand
TCAGTTTCCTTGCGGACAACCTGCCTCCTGTAGTGGACGCCGGTGCCGATGTAGTGACCTGGCTGGTCGACGGTGTCATGACAAAGAATCTGGACGCGACCGTTACCGAACAGGACGCTTATACCGTGCAGTGGACGGTGGTTAGCGAACCCGATGATCCCAACAGCCCTGACGCTGTTATTACCGATCCGAGCGCCGAGGATACAAGTATTACTCTGTCGGCCTTAGGCGAGTATGTCTTGCAGTTGGAGGCCTCTGACGGTGAATACACCGGTTCGGACACCGTCACGATCAACGTATATAGCGACGGTTGCGAGGCAGCCAAGTCACTGCCCGATTACGAGCCGTTTCCTGGGGACCTCAATGGTGACTGCATAGTCGATGATCTGGATTTGGCTATATTACAAGAAGATTGGCTGAAGGAAAATTTACTGACTGAACCGTAGATCAAGCTCGATTGACTGATATCACTATCGACTTAACTTACCAGGGCGTTTGATACGCGTATCAAACGCCCTGGTATATATATCGTATAGAAATTTGTATTAGACACTGATTAACACTGATGAACATGGATTCTCGATGCTTGTCATTGCGAGTCCCGATTTATCGGGACGCGGCAATATATTTCTCGAGAAAATGCTCCTGACCCCTTTTCCCCTTCGCCGCCACTGGCTTGACGGAGAGCCTTTATGAAAGTATGATGGTTTTAAGTAATTTTCTATTGGTTATGGGTAGTGGCTGGAGAGCTTCTTATGATCAAGTTAAAGGCATTTACCCTCATAGAACTCTTGGTCGTGATCGCCATTATTGCCATACTGATGGCGGTGCTAATGCCTGCCTTGAAAGCGGCTAGAGAACAGGGCAAACGCGCTGTCTGTCTTAGCAACCTTAAGCAACTGACACTTGCTTGGATGCTGTACGCAGATGACAACAAAGGCAAGATCTGCACAGCCTGGGCAGGAAACGGCCCAGCCTACTGGGTGGGAAGACCTCGGGAAAACGAATCGCTGCAGGAGCAGAAAAGTAAGGTAGAATCCGGCGTACTGTTTCCGTATGTGAAAAACAGAAAGCTTTACAAGTGTCCAACTGGTGTCCGTGGAGAATTGGTGACGTACTCAATAGTCGGTTCTATGTGGGGCCCGAGAAATCTACATAGCGGGATTCCTAAGGACCGAGTCATCAGAAACAAGGCAGAGATTGAGAGGCCCGGCGAGAGGTTTGTTTTTGTTGATGAAGGCAAGTGGCCTGGAAGTCCCTGGGGTGTCTGGTATGACAAACCTATGTGGTGGGACATCCCGACGGTACGCCACAGTGACGGTACTAATTGGTCCTATGCAGATGGACATATCGAATACCATAAGTGGAGAGATGAGCGTACGATGGCCCTTGCTTTGAAGCTTCCTCCCTATGCGCACGTGAATCCCGGCTATGCTAGCGTGTCTCAGCCAGGAAACGAAGATTTACACTGGGTCCAGAGAGGTATCTGGGGCAAGCTCGGCTACACACCCACAAGGTAACATCCTTGTGTTCAAAATGGTTCGCACAAGCACGAGGGTTTTATTAGGGACAGTCATCGTTTTTGCGTACTGTCCCTAGCCATTAATAGGTGGCTGTCCCTAGTTAAATAGAATGCCGTCCTCCGTCTTCCGTCATCTGTCCTCCGTCTTTCCGTCTTCGCCAAGGCTACGCCGGACAAGCTGTCTTCCGTCTTCTGCCTCGGTCAGTTCTCAGGAATCAATTCCCACAAGAGTCTGGTATAATAATGACTCTCAATAATCACGCACGATAACCGCATCTTCACCCACCAGATAGCGGTCCGACCCTTCAACTTTGAGATTATAAACTTTTCCTGAATAGGGCATAGGTCGTTTCGTGACGCTTAATATCCTGATAAAGCCTTTCGATGTTCGTAGTCTTGTCCCGGCTTTTAGATTTTGCAGAGAGATCCATTGCCCGGATTCTGCCATGAAGTAGTGATTATCGGCAACACTGATACAATTACCGCTATCGAGAATGACATCATAACAAGTAAATGTCCCCTCATGCTCCTGGACCTCTTCAATTACACTGCTTCCGTTAATGCAGTCGACACTCTGGCTGAATCCAACCTTCGATATTGGAACCAGGGCCCCATCCACCCAAACAACAGTCTCGCCCGTGAAACAGCGTCCGACTTTGGGTGGAGAGCTTGTTGTAAATGTCCAGACAGTACCAGTCGTCTTACCCCTGCTATTGACCTCATCGATACGCCAGTAGTACGTTGTTCCTGCAGCCAACTCAGGATTAAACGTGTCTTCGATTTGATTGCGCACAAACGGTGGTGGATCATCGGTGGTTCCGAAGTAGACATCGTGGGTTAGCGCGTAGGCACCCACGTCCCACTGCAAGACTACATCCTGCGTAACACCAGTTGCTTGGTCTGCAGGGTTGGGATTGGAGGCGTGAAGGGCAGCAGGGAAAGGTAGCCAAATCGGTGATTTACTAGCTTCAAGCGTGTTCCCGTAAGCGCCCATGTTGATTCTGTCACCGTTTGGGAACGGCTCATAACCGATTGGTGTCATTGGATCGCCCGCATCGATGCAGGGGCTGGTTCCATCATCTATAACCCAGCTTTGACTATTCGGATCCCATCTGCCAGCCTGGGATTTTAAATGATAATCGCCTTCAAACCATACAGCATTCGGATAATTCGGTTCGACAACAATATCGGGATCATTAACATCAGTCCAATAGCCGGGATATGCAAATATTGGCTCGGCGTCGATATTCCCGTCTCCTGACCACCCACCCTGGATATTACTGAATGATATGAGGGAACCGCTCGGAATATCGGGAGGTACATTGCTCCAGACAATCGAGTTTACGAACGTCGCAGGATCACCAGGAGTATCCTGATTTCGCCATATGGCCCCTCCTGCACTATCCGCCCAGTTTCCAGTGAATGTACAATGGACTATGCTTGGGTTACTATTCCATAGGGAATATATGGCCCCACCCCAATCCGCCGAGTTTCCAGAGAACATGCAATTAGCTATTGATGGCTTGCTGTCGTCGGAGTTGTGCATAGCACCACCTCGACTGGCGGAGTTTGCACTGAAAAGACAGCCCGCTAAAGCTGGACAACTATTAGCATCATTGGCCAGTCCTGCACCATAGTGCCCAGAATTACCAGTGAAGATGCAGTCCGTTAGAACAGGTTCACTCCCCGTGTTAAATACTCCGCCACCAGAAATAAATGCGAAATTTCCAATGAATGTACAGTGATCTAGCGAAGGACTGCTGTCTGCATTAAATATGCCACCGCCATTGCTTTGAGCAGCAGAGTTCTCGTTGAACGTGCAGTCGACCAGGATTGGCTGGCTTTCGGAGCGGTTGGACATCCCACCACCGCCATCACCAGATGCCACGTTTCTTGTGAATGTGCAATCAATCAGCATCGGGTTACTGCCACTATTGTACATTCCTCCGCCTTCGCCAAAGACATTGTTTATGGCGAAGGCGTCGTTATCACTAAAGTGGCACGTGATCAGTGTGGGACTGCTGTCATCGTTGTACATGCCGGCGCCGATATTGCCTGAGTTCTCTCTGAATACACTTTCATAAATCACAGGATCGCTACCCACATTATACATTCCACCCCCTCTCCCCTGGCCCACCGCAGCATTTTCCGTAAATGTACAGTGAACAATGGTAGGGTTGCTATCGACATTCATCATTCCACCGCCGGAGTCGAGTGCGGAGTTTCCGCTGAAGGTACAATTTAAGAGATGTGGACTGCTCTGGTCGTTATACATCCCTCCTCCGACTCTAGTAGTAATGTGGGTAATGTGACCGCCATCCTCAAATATCGCACTGTTGCTAAAGAAATTGCAGTCAGTCAACTTGGGATTGCTGCTGGCGTTGTACATTGCTCCTCCCATACTGGCGGTTCCACTCGCAATGCGGCTGTCTTCAGACGTAACAATGGCACTGTTCTGAGTGAAGCTGCACTGAGTCAATACTGGATTACTGCTAAGGCTGTATATGGCAGCGCCATGCAATGCGGTGTTTGTCCTGAACGTACAGTTAGTGAGCTTAGGACTGGCATTTTCCATATACATCCCACCACCGCGTCTGCGTCTATCTTCGTAATCGAAATTCCCACCCACTGCAGGAGCGGCGTTACCCCCAACTATGGTGAAATCTGCCATTTCGGAGGTCTCGTTAACATTGGTGGCGGTAACGACATGATAGCTGTTGTCAGTCCGGTTATGTGCGTGCCATGGAACATGAACGGGCCTTCCATCCTCGTCGTCACCGAGATCGCCTGAGAGGATAGTCTCATAAAGCTCAATATCTCTGGCGTTTGGGTCTGTCTCTGGTTGCCCCAGTCCTGCGTAGCCACCTGTAAGAGTAACATCGTTTATAAGTTGGAAAGTAGCTTCTCTGTCGCCGGGTGTAATTCCTATTCCCAAATCAGGTTTATAAGTACCTTGTGCCACTCTAATCTCAACCGGTTTTTCTGCGGTTTGCGCATAAGCCAACGCATCCTGAAGATGGATGTAAGCATCGTCCCAGCTTTCGCCGTCATTGGCCCCAGTCGCATCATCGTCCACGTAGATGACTTTGCCATAAGCAAATGGGCACAGCACCGCTATGATAAGTACTAAAGGGATTGTCCGCAGAAATCGTGAATTTTTCGTCTCCGCCATTTTCAGTCCTCCTTTTGACAGAATTTACAGGATTATGTTTTTGGGCATTTTTTATCCACCTAAGGCGGATTAATCCTGTAAATCCTGCCATAAAAAAACAAATTTCTATATATTTTGATTATACTTGTTTTGGCTAATTTTTGCCACGAATTTTCGCGAATTCACACTAATTTATTAATTGTCCCAGTATTTGTGTCCGTTCGTGTTAATCCGTCTTCGCCCTATGGGGCTACGCTCGTCTGGGCGGAGCGCTTCGCTCGTCTCGGCGAAGGCCTCCGCCGTAGCTGGGCCGTAGCCTGGCCGGACAGGTCGGTGTCTATTACAAATTCCTATGCTTTATTCGGATGAGCTGTCTTTTATGCCAAGGTCGTCTTTTGTTAATATACTCTCGAATTTATAGCCGGCCTGGATGATATCTTCTTCGGCACCCTGCCTGCGGTCGATTACTCAGACGATTTTTTTACCGTTGCACCAGCTTCGGCAATGACATTAGCCACTTTGAGGACCTGTTCGCCGGTAAGGAAACCACCAAAGGACTAAGGTAGAAAACAACAAAACAACTGAATTTAATTTGACAACGGTCTTTTCATATCAGAGAATAACATAAATGAATGATTTATTGAAAGGAGATGAAAAAATGGAACGACGTTATTTGGTTCTAATGTTGAGCTTTTTGTCAGCTATCGGTTTTAGCGGATTGGCTGTTGCCCGCAACCTCAGTGATTTGTCTGATCTCGCCCACATCCAAACCGACTTCAAAACGAAACGAGTCAGCAGCTATGACCGAACAGGGGGCAACAACGACCGATTCGAGAACATCAAAGCCGGCGAAGTCAGGGAGCTCTTCAATGTGAAGGACGCGGGCATGATCAATCATATCTGGATCACGATCGCGCCTCCTCCGGAACAGCTCAATAGAAATGACATCATATTGCGAATGTATTGGGACGGTAATCCATTTGCTTCGGTGGAATCACCGATCGGCCCCTTTTTCGGACAGGGATGGAACGAGAGCTATTCCTTTGTTAGTCTGCCACTTGCCGTCGGGCCGAAAGAAGGTCGAGCACTTGTCTCGTATTTCGTGATGCCTTTCTCGAATGGCGCGAGAATTGAGATAGAGAACCAAACGGGCAGGAAGATCGATGCCTTCTATTACTATGTTGACTACGTTGAAGTAAAGGAGCTGCCAAAAGACATGGGCCGATTCTGTGCATGGTACAACCACGAACTGACGGAGGCTCTGCCAGAAGGCGAAAACGAGTGGCGCACGCTGGGACAACAAGGCAAGAACCCACGGGGCGACGGCAACTATCTTATTGCTGACATCAAGGGCAAAGGCCATTTCGTGGGCGTGAACTACTATGTACACTCTCCAACTACCATGTGGTATGGCGAAGGGGACGATATGATATTCATTGACGGAGAACGAATGCCCAGCTTGCACGGAACCGGGACCGAAGACTATTTCAATACTTCCTGGTGTCCTAAAACTCTGTTCACCCATCCATACTACGGGTATGCGCGAGTTAACGATGATCTGGGCTGGCTGGGAAGAACCCACGTATACCGCTTCCACATTAGTGACCCGATCTACTTTGATAAGTCTCTGAAGCTCACCATCGAACATGGTCACAACAACTGCCTTACGCTCGATTTGGCGAGCGTTGCTTACTGGTATCAAGCTCCGCCTATGGCGAAACTTTCTCCCATCCCGGACAAGGAATCAAGGAAACCGAAACGGTTCATCCAACCGACTGACATTCACAAGTGGAGGCATGAATGGCGAAAAGGCCATGGTAATAACAGCCGGCTGTGGGGCAACGAGAGATAAGTCATAGTATGTACGAATCCCGATGTACATCGGGACCGGGACGCTGTCGGAGCTGAATTGTGGCGGTGCCCATCGTCTCGCCAATTTATAGTTGACGTTGGTCAAGATCAGAGTAATATGATTATTTAGCATGGTTGTTTTAGCGAAGAGTCGCATAAGAACAAAGAGAAGGTCTGAAGGTATGCGAAGAACACTATTTGTCTTGGCAATCATTCTCTACTTGTTGACCGCCCGAATGGATGCGGAGATTGGTCTGGATGACTTCCAGGCTCGAGTTTTTAAGGATCCTCAACTGGGCACAATGCCGTACCGTCTCTTCGTTCCTTCAAAATATGATGGGAACAACAAGTACCCCATAGTTGTCTTCCTGCATGGAAGTGGACGCAAGGGCAGCGACAATCGTAGGCAGGTGGGCACGCCGGGAGCGACGGTCTGGGCCGAGCCGGAAAACCAAGCCGTTCATCCATGTTTTGTCCTCGCACCCCAGTGCCCGAAAACCGACGGCTGGGGAAGACCCAAGGGAATGAAGGGATTTCCGAAGATTACTCCCGTTGAGAAGATGCTCGCCATCATCGATTCACTTGAGCAGGAATTCGGCATCGATACCGAACGTGAGTACATCACGGGCCAATCTGGTGGTGGCGGCGGGGTGCTGCGGGCGCTCACGCTGCGGCCGAACCGCTTCGCGGCTTCGGTCCTTGTCTGTGCCGGTGGCCGGAATTCTCCCGAACGAATGGCCAAGATGGCAAAACGCTTCGGCCACATGCCCTTGTGGCTGTTTCACGGAGCGAAAGACACCATCATTCCGGTTTCCCAAACGCAGCAGATGGTCAAGGCGCTGAAGGAAGCGGGTGGAGACCCGAAGTACACGGAATACCCCGACGCCAAACACAACTGCTGGCTCAAGGCGTATGTCGAGCCGGAACTCGTGACATGGTTATTTGCGAAGCGGCAGGCGAATCCGAAGGACCGGACGAAGACCTCTTCCAGACAAATCACGTCACCTATAGCATCGCGTAATGACAATTGAGCTACCTGATTCAATTTAGAAAGGAGATACTATTATGGCAGGAAATATAATCTCATCACAGGTTTTTGGCCTGAGAATGCCGTTAGTTGTCGCAGTGATATTCGGTGTTCTTTTAACGTCCCAAGACGTTCGCGCCAAAAAAAGAAAATACAACGATGTGTATGATGGCATTCATATAAGTCGCGTAGCATTTCCCCTCGGCGGCATAGGTGCTGGAATGATTTGCCTTGAGGGTACCGGCACTCTTTCGCACGTTTCGGTTCGTAATAAACCAGGCATATTCAATGAGCCGTGCGTTTTTTCTGCTATTTGTATCAAAGGCAAGAAGAATATCGCCAGGGTACTTGAAGGCCCTGTGCCTTCGTGGAAGTTTTTTGGCATGCCGGGAACCGGAAGGGGTTCAAGGGGCAAGACATTTGGTCTGCCACGTTTTGCCAAGGCGACTTTCAGAGCGCGTTTTCCATTTGCAACTGTGAGGCTTGAAGATCCAAAAATCCCGCTGCAAGTTGAAATCACCGGATGGAGTCCTTTTATCCCTGGTGATGCAGACAATTCAAGTTTGCCTGTAGGGGCCTTAGAGTATCGTTTTGTCAATTCAAGTGAACAGCCTGTAGAGACGGTTTATTCCTTTAATTCCAGCAACTTTATGGCCACAGGCGATAGCAGAAATAAGGTATTAAAAATAGAAAATGGTTTCGTTTTGTTACAGCAGAGGAGCGAAAAAATACCATGGCAGCAAGGGGCATTTGCTGTCTGCGTTGATAGTTCTAACGCGAAAGTGAATTGTTCTTGGTTTCGCGGCAGATGGTCCGATCCACTGACAATAGCGTGGAAAGACGTCCAAGATGGAAGATATTACGAAAAGCAACCCGTAACTAAGGGAAATCCCAGTCCGGGTGGCAGTATTTTTGTGCCGTTAAGACTTGAAGCTGGGCAGGAAAAAACCATCACAGTTCTATTATCATGGTACGTGCCTGAAACTAACCTGCGCTTAGGCGTAGACCCTAAAGACAGTGCTAAGGAATACCGCAAACCGCAGTTAAAACACAAACCGTGGTACAGTGGCCGGTTCGCGAGTATCGACGAGATTACTAATTACTGGCGCGAAAAATACACCACACTACGAGATAAGAGCAAAAAGTTCAGCGATTGCTTCTATGACACAACCTTACCGAATGAAGTAGTTGAAGCTATCGCTGCCAATCTGACGATACTCAAGTCGCCCACTGTTCTTCGCCAGACCGACGGCCGACTGTGGTGCTGGGAAGGATGTAATGATAGCACCGGCTGTTGCCATGGTTCTTGTACCCATGTCTGGAACTACGCCCAGGCCATACCACATCTATTTTGCGACCTGGAGCGAACTCTCCGCGAGACTGAATTCAACGTCAGCCAGGATGATCGCGGTCACCAGGTCTTCCGCACAAATCTGCCCATCCGGCCTGCTGAACACTTCCCCGAAGGCCGCTTGCGCTATGCGGCTGCGGACGGGCAGCTCGGCGGTATAATGAAAGTCTACCGCGATTGGCGTATAAGCGGCGATACCGAATGGCTGAAGAACATTTGGCCAAAAGTCAAGGCAAGTCTAAACTATTGTATTGAAACCTGGGACCCGGAGCATAACGGCGTTCTCTCTGAGCCGCACCATAATACATACGACATAGAATTCTGGGGGCCGGACAGCATGTGCAGCAGCTTCTACCTCGGAGCACTTAAAGCTGCGATCCAAATGGGTAAAACCCTCAACGATGAAGTTCCACTATATGCTTCTTTGCTGGAAAGGGGACAGGAATACGTTAATGAGCAACTCTACAACGGTGAATATTTCTATCAAAAGATTCAGTGGAAAGAGCTGCGAGCCAACCCACTTGAAATTAACTCAATGGTTGGCAGTTACTCTGCTGAAGCTATTGAGCTGCTTAAGAAAGAGGGACCTAAATACCAATATGGTAATGGGTGTTTATCTGACGGCGTGCTCGGTGCCTGGATGGCCTCACTCTACGGACTCGGTGATGTTTTGGATGAGGAAAAAATCATGAGCAATCTGAAAAGTATTCACAAGTACAATTTGAAAAAAGACCTCTCAGGACACGCTAATCCTCAACGGCCGGGATACGCCCTGGGTAACGAGGGCGGTCTGCTTCTTTGTACCTGGCCAAAAGGCGGCGAGCTAAGTCTGCCTTTTGTTTACAGTAATGAAGTCTGGACAGGAATTGAATACCAGGTGGCTTCTCATCTGATGATGAAGGGAATGGTGAAAGAAGGACTCGAAATTGTCAGAACCTGCAGAGACCGATACGATGGCCGAATCCGCAATCCCTTCAATGAATACGAATGTGGGCACTGGTACGCAAGGGCAATGTCTTCTTATGCGTTACTACAAGGGCTTACCGGCGCAAGCTACGATGCTGTGGAAGAAGTGCTGTATTTGAAGCCGAGTATCAAGGGTGATTTTAGAAGTTTCCTTTGCACCGCTACAGGCTATGGTACAGTTGGTGTAAAGAATGGAAAACCCTTCATCGAGGTCAAGCAAGGGAAGATTCCAATCAAGCGCATTAAATACTCCGGCAATTGATAGAGTCCTGCTGTTTGTCTTATTTGTAATTAGTATGATTTTACAAGGCAAGAAAGGAGTTTTCCAATGAAAGGATATCTCTTAAAGCAACTGATCCTAATGCTACTGTTCATTCAATGCGAGGAGAATACAGGTATGAAAGAAAAGTCGTTCAACCAAGATGTGGCATTCTTGGAGCAGTATACGAAGGTCATCACATTATCCGACGCAGAAGGCCAATCCAAGCTTGCCGTCTGCCCGGAGCTACAGGGCCGCATCATGACGAGCACGGCCTCCGGTGAGGATGGGATGGCTTTGGGTTGGATCAATTATAATTTCTTTGAACAAGGAAAGCAGGATAAGCACATGAATGCTTACGGAGGCGAGGACCGCCTATGGCTGGGACCCGAGGGTGGACAGTATTCGATTTTCTTCAAGCCCGGGGTTTCCATGACTTTTGAGAATTGGTTTACGCCGCCTCCGATCAACAGTGAGTCTTGGACGCTTAAAGAGCATACGGAATCCGGTTTGGTGATGCAAAAAGAGATGCACCTCACTAACTACTCAGCAACTCCATTCGATCTCAGGATCGACCGGAAGGTCTCCCTATTGACGAAGGAATCAGTTGAGCGGATTCTGGGCGTTCAAGTCAACGAAGGACTCGACTATGTTGCATATGAGACCGAGAACACGATGACGAATACCGGCAAAAAGGCTTGGGATAAAAAGACAGGCGCCTTGAGCATCTGGATGCTGGACATGCTGAAGACGGGGCCCAACGTCACCGTGGTTATTCCCTACAAGCAGGGCGATGAGAAGTATCTCGGCCCGGTGGCCACCACCAACTATTTCGGCGAAATTTCCTCGGATCGCATCATCAAGGATAAAGGCGTGATCTACTTCAAGGCGGATGGCAACGAACGCGGTAAATTGGGATTGGCCTGGAAACGTGTGAAGGCGTTTGCCGGCAGTTACGATGTCGATAAAAAGCTTTTAACGGTGATTGCCTTTTCGGTTCCCAAACGAGAGAAGCAGTACGTGAACTCCTTGTGGGAGCATCAAGAGCATCCCTTCCAGGGTGACGTGCTTAACTCATACAATGACGGACCGCTGGAGGACGGGAGTCAGATGGGACCTTTTTACGAGATTGAAAGCTCTTCACCAGCGGCATTTTTGAAACCGGAAGAAAGCATTACTCATTACCATCGTGTTTTTCATTTCATCGGTGGTGAAACAACACTGGATCAAATAGCTAAACAGGTACTCGGTGTAGGTGTCGACCAGATAAAAGCTGCCTTTTAGTATAAGGAGAATGATTATGCATGCAGTTCAATCTTTGGCAACCCTCGATTTTGTAATCATTGCTTTATTCATCATTGCCTTAGTAACTATTGGGATGCTTAAAGGGCGCAAGCACCATACGGCTCAGGATTTCTTCCTGGCCGGTCGAAACGTCCCGTGGTGGATGATCGGTTACTCGATTTTTGCCAGCAATATTTCTGCTGAGCATCTAGTCGGTTTGGCCGGTGCTGGTTATATGTCCGGTTTATTGCAGGGTAACTATGAGTGGATGGCCTTTACTTGTTTATTTTTATTGGCATTCATATTTATTCCGTATTACTTAAAGACGAATATTACGACCATCCCTGAATTCCTGGAACGTCGCTACAGCCGAAAGTGTCGGATGTTCCTGGCCTGGTTGAATGTTACCGCCAATATATTTATCCGGTTAGGCGTTGGTTTGTATGCGGGCAGTCTGGTCATCATGGGTTTTTTTGGGTGGGATATATGGACTTGTGTAATCTTTCTGTCTATCATTGCCGCCAGCTATACGATTGTCGGTGGACTCGCGGCTGTGGTCGTGACTGAAAGTTTTTCCGCTAACGTCATGATTATTGGATCAATCGTGTTGACGATCATTGGATTGACGAAGGTTGGAGGTGTTGGGGAGTTGGTCGACAATACTCCGGCTGAGTACTGGTCATTGTTGCGGCCAGCTAATGATCCTATTATGCCTTGGTACGCCATTGTTTTCGGATATCCAATTCTAGGCATTTGGTACTGGTGCACGGATCAGCTCATTGTACAGCGAGCCTTGTGCGCGCGGTCGATTAAACATGCTCAAGGCGGAATTATTTTCGCTGCTTTTCTGAAAATCATGCCTGTATTTATTTTCGTAGTACCCGGCATCATGGGATACGTGCTTTATCCCGGATTGGTCAAGGCTGATATGGTATACCCAACTATTTTATCCAACTGGCTGCCTGTTGGTTTGCGAGGTGTGATGGTGGCCGTATTGTTAGCAGCTATTCTTAGCACCATGGATGCGGGCTTGAACTCTATCAGCACGATTTTTACGCTCGATATTGCAAAAAACTGGATGCCAAACGCTGACGAGAAGAAGCGGGTCTGGGTTGCACGCATCGCGACGGCAGCAGCGATGCTGATCGCCATGTTTTGGGCACCCTGGATCGGCCGGTTCCCGGATAACTTGTTCCTGGTGCTCAATCAATTGCTCGCTGCTATATCGCCGCCCCTGGTGGCCCTCTTCCTCCTGGGCGCACTGTGGAGACGAACGACACCTAAAGCCGCGGAGCTATCCATGTTCGTGGGTGAGCCCGTTTGTGTTGTGTTGATTTTGGCCAATTCGTTGCACTGGCCGACGTGGCTCTGGCCGTCCTGGCTGAACTTCATGTTCTTGTCGTTCCTGCTCTTTATTGCCATGGTCATTTTCATGATCATTGTCTCACTCAACTCACGGCCAACTCCATCAGAGAAGATGTTACCTTCTCTGAAGGATATTAATAAGGAAAATGTGACGTCTCTCGTCAAATTCGCGGCGATTATTTTAGCCATGATAATGATTGGCTTGTATATCATTTTTCATTAAATATCAATGCGATTTATGTCATTGGTGGAGATGGAAGAAACACTAAGAAAAAACGGGGCCTATCCCAATGTATATCGGGATAGGCCCCGAATTGAGTCTCTAATTATAAAGCCCATTGTTTATCGATGAACCAAAAACTACGAACAATTCAAAACGGCTTGTCAAACGGCTGAGTCCGGCCGGCAAGCCACGAAATCTCCTCTGGCGACAACACCCGCTTGTAGATGCGAACTTCGTCAATCTGACCCATGAAGAATCTGTCGTTGTTTGTAGCGCGATAGCCTATGCTGACATCCACATTAGCGATGATATTGAACATATCCGGGTCTGTACCGGGTCTCGTGTCATCTATGCCGTCCAGCCAAAGTATCACCTCTGGATATGAAATCGTGGCATTCGCTTGAACCGTCA
>CAYNKI010000091.1:0-13453 GCA_964397675.1 uncultured Pirellulales bacterium | reverse complement strand
ACGAGTTCAATTTCAATTGCGACTATGCTCAAATGTGGAAGTACCTCGTGGAGACATTTTCTGAGGCAGGAAGTTACCTGCCTGAAATCCCTTTGTTTATCGAATATAAGCCCAGCGAAACCCGCGGACGATGCTTTGTTGATACGGCTGTAAAGGCACTTTGTTTACTTAATGACATCGGCATCGAGCAGATGGGTATTACCATCGATTATGGTCATTCAAAATATGGTGGTGAAAACCCGGCGGAAGTGGTGTCCTTGATTGCCAATAGTCGTTTTCCCTATTATATCCACATCAATGACAACAACGCCAAATGGGACTGGGACTATATGGTAGCCTCCCACAATTTTCTTGAATATGTAGAGTTTTTGTATTATTTACAACAGTATGATTATAGAGACTTTCTGACCTCAGACACATCTCCCACACGATGGGACATAAAGGGTACATTTGAAGCTAATACCAGAATGACGAACAAAATTTGGAAGAAGATCGTGTCAATAGACAAAGACGAGTTTGCGTCATTGATTTCAGGCGGCGATTTCCTCAAGACATGGAGATTTATCGAGACCAATATTTTATCACTATAAACAGGTACATAATAAGGAGCAGCACAGATGGCACTTGCTAATATCAAAGTAGCGATTGACAACACCAGAAGCATGGGAATTGGATTGATCCCGTGCACAATCCCGGAAGTAGGTCATCCGAACTTCACAATTGAAGATGGCAAAATGGAAGTTGGCATCGGCCATCACGGCGAGCCTGGATTAGAAGTTGTAAAACTCGAGACAGCTACGCAGATGGCCAAAAGAATGACAGACATTATCCTGCCAGACCTTCCATTTCAAAAAAACGATGAGACGGTCGTCTTGTTATCCGGTCTTGGTTCCACGCCATTGATGGAACTGTACATTCTATACAGCGAAGTCGACAAAATTTTGACTGAACAAAAAATCAAGATATATCGTTCTTACGTAGGGAACTTCTTTACCTCGCTTGAGATGGCCGGAGTGACACTTACAATTATGAAGCTCGATAAGAGCCTCAAAGCGTGCATTGACTATGAGGCAGATTCAATGGGCTTTCGACAGTTTTCAAGGAAATGATGATGGAGAGTTTTGCGAACCAAGACGGAATAAAAATCGTTTTTGATTTAATAAAGGTTATTCAGGAAAACAAACAATATCTAAGTGACATCGATGGAGCGATAGGAGATGGCGACCACGGCATTAACATGAACAAAGGTGTCACCATTTGCCTGGGGCAGTTGAAGGAAAATCCCGGGGATTTTGCTTTCAGCCTAAAAACGCTATCCAGAGTTCTTATAACGCGAATAGGGGGGGCCATGGGACCTATATACGGGATGTTTTTCCGTTCAATGGCCAAGAAATGCGACGGCGTTGACGAGATTGATGCTCAGTTGTTCGGGCAGATGCTGACCGCGTCAAAAGAAGGCATCTTAGGGATTCGTCAGGCAAAGCCGGGCGATAAAACCTTGATGGATGTCCTTGTTCCAGCAGAGGCGGCCTATCAGGATGCTCTTAAGGATGGACATTCTTTTCAAATATGTCTGGAAAAGATGTCACAGGCAGCTCAACAGGGTTGTGATGCAACAAAGGATATGATTGCCAAGGTCGGCCGGTCAAGCAGACTTGGCGAACGCTCACGTGGAGTCACCGATGCCGGCGCTGCTTCGTGTTGCTTAATCCTGGAATCCATGTCAACGTCAATATCAAGTTTATTGCAGTAGTGTTGTGATATTGAGTATTTAGGAATAAAAAAATAATGGAACCTCAGCTTGAGAATGAAATAAAAAATAAAGCAAGGGAGCTTATTATCAAGTCAGGCTTTCTAATGTCGGCTGCGGAACTAGATGCCTTGCAGGTAAACGATTTGGGATTAGGAAATATCCGAAAAGAGGGATTTGCGTTTTTCGATATTCTGCGCACTCCGAGACTGCGGATTACCCTTCTGGTGCTTTTGCCGAATCAGACGCTTCCGCAGCATATGCACCCGCCCTATGACAATGAGCTGGGCAAAGAAGAAACAATGCGGGTAATCTATGGACAGGCCAAAGTCTATGTCCCAGGACATAAAAATAACGATCATCTTCTCATACCGGAAGGAAAAGAAAAGTACTATACGGCCAGGCATGAAATCGTGTTGAATCCGGCAGAGCAATACTGTGTCAAACCAAATGTGGAGCACTGGTTCCAGGCCGGCGATGAAGGTGTGGTAACCTTATGTTTTCAAAATCGGGTCGATGAAACTAAAAATCTATTTTTCGATCCGAACAGTACAGGTTGTTTAATCAAACCGGATGATTAGCATCACAAGATGCTTGACGGCAAAGCCTTCGAAACAGATGGGCCGGAATACCTGAAGACATTGGCAGTGCAGGAAGCCGTATATGAATCGGCATCAAAGAATGTTGCTGTGAGGGTTTCTTGAGCTATTTGCTCGCCTGTGGCATTCAATTTCAGACCGGGTCACCAGGTGTAGGAGAGCATTGGTTGTAAGTAGTGCACGTTGACTGATATCCTATGGGAAAACAGGATAGCAATAGGCAAGTTAAACCCTAATGATTTGACAATCCATGTTGAAGCATTGCCATCCTGCTTCCAGAAGAACAACTCGCCAGGATGCAGAAAGTGGAAATCTGGATCGAGCATCACCATCCCACGCTGGGTGCCATGCAATATCATCCGAATCTCGGTTGGCTAAAATCCCATGGCCATGATCCGCGTCTAGCCAAGAAGGTGCATATTCCGCGTGCGAAAAATCTCCTTTCTCGGCACCAAATGATCAAGCATCCGGCGGTCGTCCTTCATGAATTGGCCCATGCCTATCATGACCAGTGTTTGGGATTCGATGACCCACGCATTATCAAAGCCTACAAGAAGGCGAAGGCGGCCGGCATCTACGAGCGGGTGTTGTCACCAGGCAGAACAGATAAGGAGGGAAAATTATAAAAAATTTCAAAAAAAGGATAAAGCCGTAACAAAACGGTAACATTTGCCATGCATAATTGCTCCTGTTGAAGTAACCATTTTTCTGTTAAACTATTTTGAAAGGGTACGATTATGGAAAGGTTGAAAAGCATTACCATCATCTTTTTATTGGCCGTTGGCTTGCTTGTCTCGGCCGCCCCGCCGTTTTGCTTCGCAAATCGAAGCAGCGGGGCCAAGCCTGCCAGTGTGCTGCTGCAGGAGGGGTTGTACGCTGAGGAGATTGAAGGCGACCTGGATACGGCAATCAAAATCTATGAGCAGATAATCAAAGACAGCTCTGCTAAAGGTTCTCTCGTGGCTCAGGCAATGTATCGGCAAGGCATGTGTTATCTAAAAAAGCAAAATGAATCACAAGCAAAGATCACCTTTGAAAAGTTGATCAACGAATTTAGCGACCAGACGAAGATTATTGAGAAGGTCCAGCCACTGCTCGATGAATTGAGTAGTCCTGATTTAGCAGCTTTGATGCCCCCTGAGACCTTAATCTACGTGGAACTTGGCAGTCCTGGCAGACAGATCGAAACCATTCTTAATATGCTCAAGGGAACGCCTTTTGAGAATCCTCTTGCTGCCATAAAAGCCCCTGGTCCGGTTGTTTGGCAAGGTGGTAAATCACCCGGAGACATAATGGCCGCTCTGCTGAATCCGAGCATGATGGCTGAATTTAAGAAAATACGCGGCATGGCAGTTGGCATTACCGGTATCAGCCAAAATAATCCACCAATGGTCGCAGTATTATTTCCAGGTAAAAGTGATGCTTTGAGAGGCATAATTTTGGCTGGGCTTGGAATAGTCGCTCAACCAAGTGAGCCTATTGAAGGTATGCAGACTCTAAGTATTCAAAAAACCGCAGGTGCTGCTTACGATGATAGAGTAATCATAATTGCACAACCGATGAAGCAGTTGACCTGGTGTGTCAAGCAGTATAAGGGCGTGACCAATGAGCCAACATTTGCTTCAAATAATAAGAGCTTTGCCAAGGTAAACAAGCAAGCTCGCCAGGAAAATGCAATGACTATTTGGGCAAATCTTGACGAGGTATATTCAGGTGTCCTTAAAATGATTCCGAAGGGTAAGCTGCCAGATGAAATGCGAATTGCTGATGCCATCGCTGATTTTAAGAATATTGACGATTTAGTTGCCTTTTTGTCCATACAGGAAAATGGAATCGCTTTCGAGTCAAACATCGCTTTTAAGGATGGCCATAATTGTTTGCCGTACAACATGATTCGTTCTCCGAATTTAAGCAGAAACGGCTTCAAATGTGTCCCACCTGAGGCCGCTGCACTGGTCAGCTTAGCTTTAGCTGAGCCTGAGAGTTCCAGTGTTGCAACAGCTCAAAAGGCTGTAAAAAAATTAACCGGTCTTGACATAGGTCGAGAAATCTTTGCCAACATTGAGCAGATAACGCTTTTTGTTGTACCGCCAAGTGCAGGCACAGATATATCGGGGTCTCCTATTCAGATGCTTTCCTCTGTTGGCCTTGCAGTGACAAGTCACAATCCACAAAAGACTCGGCAGCTTCTTGCTCAAATATTGGGGATAGCTGATGTAGTAGCAAACACATCAACCCCGAAGTACTTCGGGGAACAAGCTGGTTCCACTCCTGGTAAATACCTATTGCCGTTGGGTGGCGGACAGAAGGTTTATTGTTACATAGGTCAGGCTGACAAGACTACCATCCTTGCATTTGGTCCTGAGGCACTTGAAAATTCACTTTCCGCGATAAAGAAACGGAAATCTACTTTGACTGCAGGGCGTTTGCATGAACCTCTTAGCCAAGTCGCTCCGGATACGAGCAAGCTCGTGCTCATTAACATCGGCGGAGTGACACAGTTAGCGGATGCCTACATTACTATGGCATATGATAATCCACAAAATCCGGCACATAAAACATTTGCTCAGTTGGCGCAAGTATGTGACAAAACCTACGTACAATTACGCACTGGGGAAAAAGTTGATAGTTTTAATCTGCACCTTAGCGTTAACCAACTGCCGCCACTGGATAGTGTATTCGGTCTTCTTATGCAGCTTTCCAAGGTTGATGTCAAGGCAAAGGCTAAGGCTACGAAGCCTCGGCCACGCAATGAAGCCATAATTGGCTTAAAGGAAGACATGAAGCTTAATTGGAAACCAGGAGTAAATGCTAAATCGCACAAGGTTTATTTTGGAACGAAGGCTGATGAGCTGTCGCTTCTGGCAGAAGTGTCAAAGCCGGATGAAGTCAATTTGCCTGCTCTGGAAGAAGATGGCCAATATTACTGGCGCGTGGATGAAGTATGGCAGGATAGCACTGTTATAACAGGTGATGTTTGGAGCTTCAGAATAGGCAAGCTCGTAGGCTGGTGGAAGCTTGACGGCGATGCGACCGACAGCTCTGGCAATGACAACCACGGCACGGTTAATGGCGACCCAAATTGGATCCCAGGCCGAATAGGCAGCGCTCTGGAATTTGACGGTGTTGATGATTATGTTGATTTGTCGGACGAAATGGCCAGCTTTGGGGGTGGTTTCACCGTTACGCTCTGGGCGTATCCGACAGATGTAAAAACATGGGCCCGATTTGTTGATTTTGGTAATAACTTAACCAGCGATAATATTATTTTAGGAAGAGAAGCCACAAGTAATGATTTATTTTTCGAGGTGTATGCCGGAGGCTCAAGCGGGGGTAAGGTGACGGCACCGGGAGCCATTGAATTGAATAAATGGCAGATGTTTACGGGGACTGTTGATGAAAAGGGCCATGTCAAACTTTATAAAAACGGCAAGTTAATTCAAAAGGGAACAACTGCCTGTCCGCTGAACATTGCCAGGACCAGAGACTACATTGGCAGAAGCAACTGGGAGTGGGATGAATATTTCGAGGGATATATAGATGATGTTCGTATCTATAACTATACACTTAGTGAAGACGTGCTTAAGACAATTTACAACGAAGGCAAACAAAAATAGCAAGTGAAAACCAAAGGTATAACAAGTACCGGTTACGGTCATATGCGGTGGGTAATATTACTGCTTGCAGTGGCGGTAATACTACCCACTGTATGTCTGCTTTGGTTTATGAGCCAGACGGTAAAAAACGAGCGCCTCGCGGTTCGGCAAAAGCTTACCAAGATTTATCAAGAACAATTAGCAAGGGCCGCCCAAAAAATTGATCAAGATTGGCAAGAAAACATCACGTTCTTACACACCAAAAAAACGGCAGTGCATCCCTACCACAGTTTTCTTTCATTGACGGTCGACAGAGGCTTTGATGGTTTAATCGTTTACGATGCAAAAGGCAAACGAACTTATCCCGTGCTTACGGCTGATGCGAGCAGCCCTGCCGAATCGCTGGAAGAATTTACTGATGCGTGGCAGCTTGAGTTTGTCCAGCGAAGGTTCGCTGAAGCGGCTGAACTTTATGAACAGAAGGCGCAGTCATATAGTGACTATGTGCGTTTGGCTGCTATTATCGGCAAAAGCAGGTGTTTAGTAAAGCTCGGCCAGTTGGATGAGGCAATTAATGAGTGTAAACAGGTAGCGTTTAGTCCTTTAGCCGAAAGTGCCGATGCGTCACTTTTGGTTCTCATTGGTAATGCGCGGTTACTTATGCTGAAGTTTGTAGGGGAAAATACAAAATACAACGAATTGTTTGCAGAGACTTTCGAGAAGCTGATTTCCATGGTTTATGCAGCTAATAAGACTGGCGCTACGTTGCCGGCCGACCACAATTTATTTCTTGCTCAGAAAGCTGTTGAAGTACTGAGAGAAAACTTATCTCTACAAGATAAAATGGGACAGATTGGTTCTGATATAGACAAGTTAATTGCAGCCGAGGAGCAATCTATTCGTATTGCTGAGTTCAATCCGACAGCATCTGCTTTTACGAACTGGAATGCAGACCAGTTTAAACCGCTGCAAGTAGGCCAAGAAATCATCTATGGCTTGTATCACAAAACTAATGACTATAGTTTGTTGGTTTCGCTATCCGGAGATAATATTGCTTATTTTCTAAGTGCTTACGAGGATACTTTCAAGGACTCCGATGTGGTTTATCGCATAATTAACAATTCTGGTAGTTTCATTGCAGGATTTGAAGCGTCTCAAGGCGAAGCCTTCGTGACTGCTTCTGCTGGAGAATATTTTCCCAGATGGAAAATCGAATTGTATTTCAAAGGCGGTGATGTCTTTGAAAAGGCGGCAAGCCAGCGGATTGCTGTTTATACTTGGACTGGCCTGCTCGTTATCGTATTGATCCTGGCGTCCGGGGGATTTGCAGCAAAGGCGGTTGGTCGACAAATAAGGCTGAACACGCTCAAGAACGATTTCATTGCAACTGTTTCACACGAATTAAAAACGCCTCTGGCTTCGATGCGAGTCCTGGTGGATACGCTGTTGGAAGGCAATTATAAAGACCAGCAGCAAGTGACAGAATATTTACAATTAGTTTCGACGGAAAACGAAAGACTTAGCAGATTGATTGATAATTTCCTCACCTTTTCAAGGATGGAACGAAACAAGCAGGCTTTAGAGACGATTAGGACAAAACCGGCGCTAATTGCTCGTGCTGCTGCCGAGGCGGTTAAGACCAAATTTAATGAAGGCAAATGCGAGTTTAAAATACAAATCAGCGAGGATTTGCCAGATGTATTGGCTGACCATGATGCAATGGTGACGGTGCTGGTAAACCTGTTGGACAATGCTTATAAATATTCTTATGATGATAAACACATTGAGTTGAGAGTTTCTGCCGAGGCCTGTCCCGAGCGTAGTCGAGGGGATAGCTTGGTTTGTTTTAGTGTTTCTGACAACGGTATGGGCATGTCACGCCGCTACGCCAGAAAGATATTCAAGAGGTTTTACCAGGCTGACCGCAGCCTCACCCGGCTTGCCGAGGGTTGTGGATTGGGCCTGAGCATCGCAAAATTTATCGTTGATGCTCATAAAGGCTCAATTTCCGTAGACAGTAAAGCCGGTGAAGGAAGTAACTTCACCGTGAAATTACCGGCTATCGGTCAAAAAGTTTGAGGAAAGACTTGCTGATATGGAAACGGTGTTAATAATTGAAGATGAGGTGGCTATGCTTCGGGGTCTAAAGGATAATTTCGAGTTCAAGGGCTACCACGTTCTAACCGCAACTGATGGCGAGGGAGGATTAAATGCTGCTCTTAATAAAAAACCTGACCTGATTATTCTGGATATTATGCTGCCGAGGATAAATGGCTATGAGATATGCCGTCTTGTCCGCAAAGAAAATCTCGATATGCCCATAATAATGCTCACTGCAAAAGGTGAGGAATCAGATATTGTTTTGGGGCTAAATCTCGGAGCTGACGACTATGTCACCAAGCCCTTTAGCATAAAGGAGCTTCTCGCCCGAGCAGCAGCGTTTCTGAGACGAAGCAGGCAAACCGAGCAAGATATTTACGAATTTGCGGACTGTCGGCTGGATATTCCAGCCAGAAAGCTAACATGCAGGGAAGAAGAAATCGGGCTCTCACCGAAAGAGTTCAAGCTGATGGAGCTTTTTGTAAAAAAGCCGGGCCGAGCGCTTACCCGTGATGAGATATTAAATATGGTTTGGGGCTATGATTGCATTGTCGGCCCCCGGAGTATTGACCGTTTCATTGCCACACTGAGGAACAAAATAGAACCAGATCCACACACTCCGACCTTCATTCACACTATACGAGAGATTGGTTACAAATTTGAACCACCAAGGCCAGGCGAAGAAAGGCAGCTTTAATTTGCTCATCGATCAAGTATAGGAGTAAGCTGCGTTATGGGCACAGGAAGATATTGCACGGTTATTTTGGCTGTAGGAATAGTTTTGTCTGGTTGTGCAATTATAGAGAATGTAAGTATGGCTTTGGAAAAGGAAAAATTCGGCCAAATCCCGGAAGGAAAAGATGTTACCCTGTATACATTGACCAATAAAAATGGGCTTAGGGCAAGGATTATGGACTATGGTGCAATTCTTGTGTCACTGGAGGTGCCTGACCGTCACGGCAGATTAGCCGACATCGCGCTCGGGTTTGATGAGCAGGACCCTTACATTAAGAGAAATCCCATGTTTGGTGCCACAGTCGGGCGGTACGCAAACCGCATTGCCAATGCCAAATTTACACTCGACGGTGTAGAGTATAAGTTGACAGCTAATGCAGGAAAGAATCATATCCACGGCGGCAGAAAAAAAAGGTTCGACAAGGTCATGTGGAAAGGTCAAGGATTCCAAAATGATGAAGAGATGGG
This sequence comes from uncultured Pirellulales bacterium, assembly GCA_964397675.1. Taxonomy (GTDB): domain Bacteria; phylum Planctomycetota; class Phycisphaerae; order Sedimentisphaerales; family Anaerobacaceae; genus CAYNKI01. Next base: position 4,205 of record CAYNKI010000091.1, on the reverse strand, counting down.
AGTAAAATTTACTTATCTTAGTAAGGACGGCGACGAGGGTTATCCCGGTAATCTTAACTGCACAGTGACCTATACTTTAACCAATAACGACGAGCTGAAGATTAGCTATGAGGCCACGACAGACAAATCTACTATTGTCAATTTGACTAATCATAGCTATTTCAATATGGCAGGGGCCGGCAATGGTGATGTGCTGGGCCACCAAATTTTGATCAATGCTGACTGCTATACACCCGCGGGAAAAGGACTGATCCCCACCGGAGAAATTCGCAGCGTCAAAGGAACGCCTCTGGATTTTACTCAGCCGAACACTATCGGCTCAAGAATTGACCAACTGACAGAGCCACGTGGCTATGACCACAATTATGTGCTGAACAATTGGGATGGTTCGCCTGCCTTGGCTGCCCGGGTATATGAGCCTACCAGCGGCCGAGTTATGGAAGTATACACTACTGAGCCGGGCATGCAGTTCTATACGGCTAACGGCATGAGAGAGGTCAAGGGCAAGAGCGGTAAGGTCTATCAGAAGCACTACGGCTTCTGCCTTGAGACCCAGCATTTTCCCGATTCGCCCAACAAACCCAATTTTCCATCGGTGGTCCTGCGTCCCGGCGAAACGTGCAATACGGTGACGGTTTTCAAATTCTCAACACGATAAGCTATGAAAATCATTATTGCGATGGATTCATTCAAGGGCACTATCAGTGCCTGCGAGGCGTGTTCAATAATAGCAGCAGTTATTACTGAACACATGCCTAATGCTCAATTAGTCATAAAGCCCATGGCAGACGGCGGTGAAGGCACTGCAGAAGCAATGCTCAAATCGATATCAGGCCAATGGATACCAAAGAATGTAACAGGACCGTTACCCGATATGAGTGTGGAAGCCGGCTTTGCCTGGTTCGAAAATTCCAAAACAGCTTTGGTTGAAATGGCCTGTGCCAGTGGACTTGGCCTGCTTTCCAAAGAACAATACAACCCTATGAAAACAACCACTTACGGGACGGGCGAGCTTATAAAAGCTGCGCTCGAATACAATCCCCACAAACCCGCCTGCCCAAAGGCTAGTCCGGCGGGCAGGATTCTGATGGGCGTAGGCGGTAGCGCAACTGTCGATGGCGGAATTGGTGCGGCTACTGCACTGGGATGGCAATTCCTTGACTCCAAAGGAATTCGAGTACCGTTCTGTGGTGAAGGGCTGAAGCAAATTACAAAAATAATTAAACCTAAAGAGACAATTGCTGTTCCTGTAGAAGTTCTTTGTGATGTGGAAAATCCTTTGTGCGGTGAAGATGGTGCTGCTAATATCTATGGACCCCAAAAAGGCGCAACACCAGAAATGGTAAACAGGTTGGAAGCCGGTCTTGCTAATCTTGCTGAGCTGGTTCTCAAACAGCTAAACTGCGATATAAACATTCCTGGGGCTGGAGCTGCCGGCGGATTGGCTGCAGGTGCGGTAGCTTTTATGAACGCAGAACTTGTATCCGGCATAGAAACGATTATAGACCACAGCAATCTCGAAGCCGAACTGGCGGACGCCGACTGGGTCGTAACCGGTGAAGGTTGTTTTGACCGGCAGAGCCTTTACGGAAAAGTAGTCTCAGGAATAGCAGAAGTTGCTACAAAATCCAATACCGCTGTCGCTGTCATTGCCGGTCAAGTTAACTTATCTAAACAAGAATATCAAAAGCTGGGGATCGCAACAGCTATTAGCTGCAAACCAGAAAGCATATCTCTTGAAAGCTCACTTCAGAACAGCAAAGAACTTTTGCGCCTGGCAGCAGAAAGATTTGTTAGAAAGAATATCATTTAAAAACTTTATCAGTCAAATTTTCAATAACATCTTTCAAAGGTAGCTCTGCATAACAAATAGCGGTATCGGCGACACCATAGTAAATCTTAAGTTTATCCTCTTCGAAAAGCAGCCCACAGCTAAATACTACATTCCCAAAGAAGCCTTTGATTTCATAGTCGGTTTCTGGCTCAAGGATTGGTTTTTCTGACCTTGCGATAACCTTCCATGGCTCTTGGCCATCTAACAGCACTGCACCAAGACAATAGCGATTGTATTGGTCTGCTCCATGATAAATCTCCAGCCACCCCCCTGCTTTCTTGCGAAAGCAAGAAGGGGGGTCGATTCTGAAAGGTACGGCACTTGCGCCAATCTTTATTTCGTCCCAGTAGCCTACACGGGGCCCCATCAGGTAGTGATGGTTTCCCCAGCGACATAGATCTGGCGAATCTGCAATCCAGATTTCGTGTCTTTTAAATAAAGCGGAAACAGGCCTATGTAGGGCATAGAACCTGCCGTTAATTCGTTCAGGCAAAACTACTACATCTTTGTTTTCGGGACAGAAAATAACTCCGTGTCGCTCAAATGTCTTAAAATCCTTCGTGGATGCCAGGCAGGTTGTAATCCCAAGAGGTGAAACTCCAACGTAGTCGATATAGTATGTGCTATCAATAATACTGATCCTGGGATCTTCGGTGCCAAAGGTTTCATAATCATTAGTCGGGCTAATAACAGGTGTATCTTCAATCTCAAACTTGATGCCATCCTTGCTGCGTGCCAACTTCAAATGTGAGATTGATGTCAAGTATGTTTCGCTTCGTGTTATTATTAACCTTGGGTCTGAAAAATCGATTTCAGGGTCGGCTTTCGAGAACTCTTTCAGAACAATGCTGCCTTTAGTAACATCATAAAAAGCAGTTAGGATGGTATTTGGGTTTTTGCTAATTGGCCTTTCTGCCACTCTAATCAGCAGAATAACCTCATCATCGAAACGAGTAACGCCGGCGTTAAAAACGCCAATAACTTCGAAGTTGTCTCTGGAAGGCTTAATATCCTCTGGTTTAATTATAGGATTATTCGGCGAGCGAAATGTCGACACTTGATGGCTCCTTTAAACTGTGGTTTTATGTCAAAATGGCTAAAAATCATTACAAAACGAAGCTTATTTTAATATTAACGCTTGTTTATGAAAATTTATCTCATTTTTTTAAATATTTTTCATATTTTTCTTGCAAGACTCGAATAATCTACCTATATTATCCGGTCAAAAGCCTGCTTATGCAGTTTACTATAATTTGTATAGAGTATTAAAAGTGTAAGAAATGGATTTTGTTAACAAGGAGGTGGGAGAAAGGAGTCTTTATGAAAAAGGAGTTTGTATCACTAATTTTTGTTATTGCAGTTGTTGGATTATGTAGCTCAACTGCACTTGCTTTGGACCCAATAGGCCCGCCGGTAGCCGGGTGTAAGCAAGACCAATTCTCCGCAGGATTTGAGCTCGCTACTGGTGAGATGGATTTGGAGGCCTCGGGTCCTTTAAATAAATCCAGCCACAGTGGAGCTGTCATAGATGACTTTAAGAGCAATAAGTACTTGGCGCGTATAGGTTATGGTCTATCGGATGACTGGGAAATCTTTACCCGTCTCGGAATTGCGGACGCTGAATTCGATGGGGACGGTTCCTATCCAAACTTTGACAGCGACCACGAATTTTCTTTTGGCGTCGGCACCAAGAAAACGTTCATCGATAATGGAGATGTTAAATGGGGTGCCGTATTCCAGTTCTCCTGGGCAGAGGTAGATGACAAGTTTTCTAATCAAGACATCAGCTTCGCCAACGGTGCTATTGCACCATACTACGGCGTTAATAAGGTTGAGCTTGAATGGTATGAGATTCAACTTGCTTTAGGGCCACAATGGATGGTAGACGAGGGGATTTACCTTTACGGCGGTCCTTTCCTGCATTTCTTAGAGGGAGACCTTGATGTCGAAACTGGCAGTTACGAAAGCAGGTATGAGTATGAACTGGAACAGGAGTCGGAATTCGGCGGCTTTGTCGGTTGTTTAGTCGAAATCGACCCACATATTGTAGCTAACGTTGAGGGACAGATTATGAGCGATGCCTGGCTGTTAGCTGTGGGTGTGAACTGGCTGTTTTAAGCGTGCAGTACGAGTCTAATCCTTCTATTAGACCGAAAGAAAAAGTCTATAATGGGCTGTGAGATAAAACTCGCAGCCCATTTTATCTACAGTCAAGCCACTGTTGTCATTTTCGCATCTACATCTTTTCGCCAGGCCATTTGATAATCATCGATTCACGAAATATTTTAGAAATTCCGGCATGGTTCAAACAGCACGGATTCTGGGTAACATTGATTTGTGGCTCCATAGTGTGTGGCAGCCTCAAATCCGC
>CAYNKI010000090.1:0-13474 GCA_964397675.1 uncultured Pirellulales bacterium | reverse complement strand
CCTAATCTGATTTTGCCATCTGGGTATGTTTTTCTATCTCACTTAAATATGCCAATGTACGTTCGAGCTTGTCACTTAAATGCTTTAACTTGAGCATTATTTTAACTCGCGTTACAAGCTCCAGCTTGTTGACGGGTTTACTGATAAAGTCATCTGTGCCAGAATTAATACCGCGTTCAATATCACCGAATTCATTAAGTGCGGTCACCATTATCACAGGGATGTCACTTGTTTTAGGATTGTTTTTTATTCTCTTGCAAACCTCAAAGCCGCTCATCTTAGGCATCATGATGTCCAGCAAAACCAAATCAGGTGTTTTCTTGCCTATAATCTTTAGTGCCTCCAGCCCATCGTGTGCAAGTACCGTCTGGCAGTCCACATCCTCAAGATATGCTTGCAAAAGTTCAAGGCTCGGCTGATCATCATCAACAATAAGCACGGAAGGAGTTTTCTCCTTCTCTTGTTTGGCTTTTTTCTGGATCATATCAAAATCACTCCTGTTCCTTTTTCGCCACTAAGGCACGAAGACACCAAGTTTGATTATATTTGTTTTTCAACTTTTAATTCTTTTGTGCCTTCGTGGCTTCGTGGCTAATTTTAATCTTTCCAGGATTGCTGTGCAGAAGGCCGGCAAATCGTCCGGCTTGCGCGACGTAATCAAATTGCCATCAACAACACATTCGGCATCTACATAATTGGCACCGGCGTTTTCGATATCATCTTTAATTGCCATAAAACATGTTGCCTTCTTGCCCTGATAAATCTTTGTGCTGCATAAAAGCCAGCCACCGTGACATATAGCTGCTATAATTTTGCCCGCATTTACCATGTCATTTGCAAACCTTATAACATCAGCACTTCTTCGCATAAAATCCGGTGCAAATCCGCCCGGCACAACCATACAATCATAATCGCCGGCGTTGGCCTGTTTGACCGAGATATCGGAAACACAGGGGTAGCCTTCTTTCGAATGATATTCTTTTTTGGCCTCAGCAGCAATAAAATTAACCTCCAGCCCATCTTCTTTGAGCCGATAGTAGGGATACCATACTTCGAGGACTTGATACATTTCGTCAACCATGATAGCCACCTTTTTCGCTGCCATTTTTCACTACTCCTTTTCGATACTGTTGTGATTTTCGATAAATTGGCGAACTTCCGGCCTAATATAAAGATTTTCAATATCCAATAGCCTCGTGACTGCCTCGGTACAGATTATAGCTGCATCAGTTGATGTAGCTTGAGTATCAACAAAGAAGACAGGTTGACCTTTTAAAGTGCAAAGCCCCCCGCCGTTACCACCAAGTGGCTCGTTTCGGATGGTGACGCCATTTGCGTCCAACAATGCTAAGAGCTCTTCTAAAATCCTTTGCTCATTCATCTCTCAAGAAAAACCACCCTAAAAGACGATAAAATACTTGTAAGCTACAGTTTTCAGCAGATAATAGTTAAACATAGGAGCAGACTGTTGACAAGTATTATTGAAAAACGCCTTTGTTTGCACAGAGAGCTTGTAAAACAGCGAGAGCAAAATACCGCCTTAAAATCGCAGATTATTCAACTCCATGGTCTTGCCAACATGGGTTCCGCCTGCTATATGATAGCTCACGAAATCAACAATCTGCTCACGCCTCTGTCTAACTTCGCAGCTTTGTCGTTAAAGAATCCCGAAGACAAGTCTCTGTCAGAAAAGGCGCTTGAAAAAACGGTCCGGAATTGTGAGCGGGCCTCGAAAATTATGGAAAGCATGCTGGCAATGGCAAATGGCCAGACGCAAGAAAAGGAGAACGCTCGGCTAATTATTCTGGTTAAGGAGATTTTTACCTGTCTGTGCAGGGATTTTACAAAGGATGGAATAACCGTGGAAATCCAGATTCCTGAAGATTTAACCGTGTGGGCTGTGCCCGTTCAAATTCAGCAGGTTTTAATGAATTTGATCCTTAACGCCCGTGATGCCATGTTGCCACGCGGTGGAATACTGGTCATCAAAGCCACAGATAATAATGATGTCACCCAAATAGAAGTGACCGACACCGGCTGCGGCATTGAAACAGCAGACTTGGAAAATATTTTTGAATCGTTTTTCACTACGAAGACTAATAAAAAATCGGCATCCGAGTATTCCGGCTCCGGACTTGGTCTTGCATTTTGCAAAAAAATAATAGAGGCCCACGAGGGCTGCATCTCAGTCGAATCCAAATCTGCACAGGGAAGCACGTTTAAGATAACGCTATCTAAACCACAGTAAGGTAATAGCTGATCGTGGCTCTGGTTTATCAAAATATCGGCCATTTCATTTTAATGTTGCTGCTGCTTGCTGGCTCTGCTTTCTTCTCAGGCTCTGAAACCGCCTTTTTCAATCTCTCCCGCAGGCAAATGAAGCTGCTGCAAGAATCCAGACACAGGCTACAGAATATGGCAGCCAAGCTACTTAGTAAGCCTGGGCAATTGCTCAATTGTTTGCTGTTTGGCAATATGACGGTGAATGTTCTTTTTTTTGCTGTTGCCAGCATCCTTGCAATCCAAATCAAAGAGCAAAGTGGCCTAACCGCTTCTGCTATCACTGCTTTTGCAGCTTTTGTTGTGTTGGTGCTCTTTGGCGAAATACTGCCGAAATCGCTGGCCTATGCAAATTCAAGCTATCTCAGCATCACAGCCGCCCTGCCGGTGTTTTTAATGCTTAAAATCTTTGCCCCTTTGGGTTTCATATTCAAATTTATCGTGTTAGAACCGGTTCTAAGAGTGCTTTTAGGTCCGGCGAGGCTGCCAAAAGTAATAACAGTAGACGAATTCAAGTCGTTGATTGAGACAATTCGAAAGCAAGAGCTGATTACTTCTGACGAGAGCAAATTGTTGACGGAGGTTATCGAGCTTGGCTTTCTCAAGATTCGTCACGTTATGCAACCCCGAGTAGATATGGTTGCTTGTGCGGTTATAGATTCAGCCGAACAGGCGCGAGAGAAAATGGAAAAAAACCATCTGACAAAACTGCCTATTTATCGTGGGAAAATAGATAATATAATCGGCCTGGTATATCTACGCCAGCTCTTGCTGGAGCCAAGCATGTCGCTGGAAGAGGCGGTTGAGAAAGTGCATTTTGTGCCGGAACAAAAGAGCGTCGAGTCACTGTTAGAATCTTTCCGCAGGACCGGCACCGATACTGCTATAGTGGTGGATGAATACGGCGGTCTTGCCGGTTTGGTCAGGCTGGAGGATATTGCTGAGGAGTTGCTGGGACCAATTGAAACTACAGAGGCTGTTAAACCTATCGAAAAAATAGGGCCTCTCGAATATCGATTAGCAGGCAATTTAGCTATTCATGATTGGGCTGACGCATTTGGTATTGAGCCTGAGGAAACTCGTTTGTCCACCATCGGCGGCATGGTAACCGCCCTATTGGGTAAAATTCCCAAAAATGGTGATGTTGCATACTTGAAGAACTTGAAATTTACTGTCGAACGCGTGCAAAAGCACAGAATCAAGACAGTAATACTTACCTTTGAGCCGATCCCAACCAATGGCCAATAAAGTAGTGTTGATATTGATAGCTGTGCTGACTGTTATTCTCTCTGGTCTGTTTGCCGGTGCAGAAACAGGTGTATATCGACTTAGCCGTCTTCGCTTGCGGCTCGGTATTGAAAAGAAGCGTTTATCATTTGTCATCCTCGGCAAAGCTATGCGCGATAGCACCGGCCTGCTTCTTTCTATGTTGGTCGGTAATAATCTCACTCACTACATTGTGACCAGCATTGTTACTTATATGTTATGGAAAAACCTATCGAACAAAATCGAGGCTGCACATACTGCTGAGCTATTCGCCACGTTCATAACCGTGCCCGTACTGTTTATATTCGCTGAGCTAATACCCAAAAATATTTTCTTTTATCGTGCTGATTATTTAATGTCCTTCTTTGCACCGGTTTTACTTGTTTTTCATAAAACTTTCACGTGGTGTGGAGCAGTACCGTTGCTTAGATTTGTGTCTGTTATTTTAGCCCGATTAACGGGGTCATATGTTCCCTCTAAGACTATGATAACAGCTGGACAAAGACATCATATCAGAGCAATTATCGCGGACAGTCGAGAAGAGGCGATTCTCAGTGCCGTGCAGACCAATATCGTAAGCCGCCTGGTGGACATTTCAGATATTCGCATAAGGTCAGTGATGACGTCTATTAGCCGAGTGCAGATGGTCGATGTAAAATCTGATAAGTCTGCCCTATTGAATAAATTAAAAGAGTGTGACTTTACTCGTCTGCTGGTTGTAGACGGTCAGCCGACAAATATCGTAGGCTTTATAAATATCTATGAGGCTTTGAGCTCGCCGGAGCATTTCAATGACCTTCATAGTTTTATAAAGCCAATCCGAAACCTTGGTGCAAATACCACTATTATCGAAGCGATAAGCACTATGCGAAGCGAGAATCAAAAAATAGTTTTTGTTATGAGGATCAGTCGTACCAGCCGAGAAATGCCCATCGGCATTGTTACGATGAAGGACCTGGTTGAGGAGCTTCTGGGTGAATTGGCTGAATGGTAAAACGCGGACTGACACGGACTTTTTAGACTTGGAAAAAAATAAATTAGATGTCGCCAAAGTTAATCAATACTGTTGTTATTCTAATACTTTTGGTACTTTCGCTTACTATTCTGGCAAATAGCATGACCAAGCCTCTCGGGCGCGATGAGCAGATGTACTGCACCGGCGGAGTCCTCCTGGCTCAGGGCAAAATGATTTACCGAGACTTTTCCTATCCTTCGCAACTGCCCTACCACCCATTGCTTTATGCAGCCTTGTTTAGAGCTTTGAATACAACCCATTATTTGCTTACAGCAAGAGTCGTTTCGAGTTTGTGTGACATTCTGGTTATGGTGTGCATTGTCGGCTTATACAGGCATATCTTTAAGGCTTTTAGAATTTCTGGAGCGCTTCTGGGCTTAGCAGGCGCAGTCCTGTACGTGTTCAATCCCTTAGTCGATTATGCGAACGGCTATGCCTGGAATCACGATGTGGTAATTTTATGCGTGGTGCTATCTTTCTGGCTGTTTATATCTACAAATTTTAATAGCAAATCAAGATACTGGCGAATCGCGGCCATTGGTGCCCTGCTTACATTTGCGACCTGTATGCGTATTACCACAATTCTCGTTCAGCTATTATTTTTCGCTGCCGTGCTAAGCCAACCGGCTGAGTCAATAAAGCAAAGATTTAAGACCGCCCTGCCGTTCTTGATTGCTACTGTTATTGTATCGCTCTGGCCGGTTTGGGTGATAGCCCAGGCAACGCGAGCATTTTTTCTAAACCTCTACTGGATACCTATGCTCTATGGCAAATGGCTGCACGAAATAGGTATGGTTCATAACAAAGTTAATCTAACATTAAGCTCCATCAGCAAACCAGGCTACTTTGTACTTATCTTAATAGCCATTTATTTATGCCTGATGACTGCATACGTTCGCAAGAGATTTAGTAAATCGCATTCAAGAAATTTGTTGCTTGTTATTCTACTGGTTGTGACATTTTTTGTGATAGCTCTGATTCCGCCGACTATATGGAGACAATACCTTGCGGTGCCGGTGCCTTTTTTGATAATCAGCTTTGCGTATCCACTGCTTTATTTGAGAAGCCTTGCTGGCGAGGTCAGCCGCAACAGACATTACAAATTAGCCTCAATTTTAATATATGTATGTGTCGTTATTTCAGTCATCTCAAATCCGGTTGTGCTGTATAGAGTTCCAATGCTGCTTATCCCAGAAAGCTGGGTGCCGATACAACTGCATAATATTTCGGAGGAAATTGCTCAAAAAACTCGTGAACCCAAACTGATACTCACCTTAGCCCCCCTATTTGCTCTTGAAGGCGGCTGCAATATTTATCCGGAATTGTCTGCTGGGGCGATTGTTTATAGAATCGCTGACCGTATCTCATCTTGGAATCGCGACATCACACACATAGTAGGCCCAGGAACACTTAAACAATTAATTGAAAAATCTCCGCCTACAGCAGTGATACTTGGTGTAGAAATGAAACTTCTCGAAGAGCCCCTCTTTCAAACAGCGGTACAGCCAGATGACAAAAATTGGGAACGAAAGGTCTACGAAAGTGACCCGATAGTGTACTTCAGACAGTAATAATATGCACCGCCTGCTCAAAGGCTTGCCCATGCAATTTGATTGAGATGGTTCCTTTCTGCAGCGAAAACATGATGACCGTCGCCTGCAGCAGTAAAGAGACCAGCAAGACAACACGGTCCATGTGCAAGGTCGGCTGTATCGGCTGCGGAATCTGTGCCAAACAAACCGATATTTTCTCTGTTGAGGATAATTTAGCTCGTGTAGATTACGAAAGGTACCAGCCAAATGGGCAAACTGAAACTGCCATGAAAAAATGCCCGACCGGCGTAATTGTCTGCCGGGGCAAGTCCGTCCCTGAACCTCGCCAACCCAACAAAGAAACCACCACCGCAGTCAAAACATAATCCGAACCATCTATCCAGCGGTTTCACCGCCGGTTAACCACTGGTCCGCGCAATACACAACAATTATCTCCTATGATCTATATCACAGTCTATTCCACCGACAAATCGCCGATCTGCGGGCAAAAACTTGAAAAAATCCCCAAAAATACCCAGTTTCCCTAATTGAAAGGTAACCTGTACGTGTTATAATCCATATGATTACTTCGGTTCATGGAGAAACGCTGAGTGTAGGTCTTTGTTCTTCCTATCACGCTTTCTGTCATAAAACCGTTGGAAAGAAGGTGATGGCCTATGAGATGAAAATCCCGCCGTACGTCATTGCGAAGCAGGCAGTGGCAGTCTCATCCGCTCCGGTTCATAGGATTGCTTACCTTCGCTCGCAATGGCGAAGCGTTAATGATTTTACTCAACTTATCTTTATTTTTTAAGGAGAACTATCATGTCTAAGAAATTGATTTATCTGGTTTGTTTTGTTCTGGTGCTTGGTTTGGTTGCAAGCGTCGCCAAAAGTCAAGCGGTAAAGATCAACTTCCAGTCAAGTGGTGCGGATGTACCAGAAGTGTATCTGGGCTCCAAGGAGGATTTTGAAACGGGTGATTTCAACACATTTCCGTGGGAACATTACGGAGATACAACTTGGACCATTACCTCAAGAGAAAGACATTCCGGGACTTATAGCTCTAAAGCCGGCGACATCGACCACGATGAAAGTACTACTCTGCGGTTGACACTTGATTGTATAGCTGGCGATATCACCTTCTATCGGAAAGTCTCTTCTGAGTCAGGTTATGACTATTTGAAATTTTACATCGACGGAGTGGAAAACGCCAAGTGGTCGGGCACAGAGGATTGGGCCGAGAAGTCCTTCCCCGTGACAGCAGGGACAAGAACCTTTGAGTGGACCTATTCAAAGGACTATTCCACCTCCGAAGGCGACGATACCGCTTGGATTGACGATATAGTATTTCCAATCAAGGCCATTGGGTGCCCGTTGGATGCGCCCATTCTTCACGCTGAGCCTGACATAACCCCAGACGTAAGTAACATGATTTCGTGGGATGATGTGCGCACTGACATCCGTGAATATTACTCAACGGATGTGCCGAAGGAAATCCAGGATGTGGCAACTACGACTTCAACATTGTTTATAGCCGACAGCGGGTCGATTGTCGATTTAAATGTTAACCTCGACATTAGCCACTTGTCGGATGAGGATCTGGACGTGTTTCTTATCGCGCCCGATGGTACGCTGGTTGAGTTGTTCACCGACGTTGGAGGCGATGGGGATAATTTTTCTGGTACTACACTTGATGATGAGTCGTCATCGGCGATTACGGGGGCATCGGCACCGTTTACCGGGCGCTATCGTCCTGAGGGCAACCTCAGCGACTTCGATGGCAAGAGCATCACAGGAACCTGGACGCTCGAAGTCACGGATGATAGCTCGCTCATTTCAGGAACATTGAATTCCTGGTCAATAATCGTAGACGAAGGTTGCGACATTAAGTATTACGCCGAGTCTGCTGCCGATGTGAACTTTACCGATGTTGTTGCCAGCAGTGGCTGGATTGGCGAGACGAGTTATACATTCACCGCTCTTAATCCAGCGCAGACGTACTGGTACAGTGTAAAGGCCAGAACGCTGGAGACCTGGGTGCAAACAAACCAGCCTGAGTTTGAAACAGATACTCTGATAGATACCATAGCTACAAGCGATGGGGACGTAGTGCTGGCAGGCGGTAGTGGTTCTGCGCCGCAAGTTCATGTCGTAGGGAATCCCAGCTTCGAGTCGAATACAGGATGGATCATGTTCAGCAATGATTTTATTCTTTTGTTCGGTATGGGCATTTACCCCGGCGACATCTGGGTGTCTGATGGTAGCTGGGTGGCTGGCGTGTTATTCAACGAGGAATTCTCTTACGACAACGGTGATTATGGCTATTTCCAGCAAACTGTAGATTGGACGGGAGTTGAGACTCTCGTATTTGACTATTGCAGTGTTCTCGCTGGGAGTGAGCTAACGGCATCAGTCCTTATTGGAGATACAGTAGTTTGGTCTAAGACCCCAAGAGGAAGAGCCATAGACCCGTTCTATAATATAGAGGTAGATGTTTCACCTTTTAGCGGCCGTCAAGATTTAAATCTCAAGGTCAATGTCAACAGAAGTTGTTGGTATACTACTGGGATATTCTGGGACAACTTGCGAACCTATGGCCCAAGTGGCTACGTTCCATCCGGCAGTATAGTCTCAACGCCCATCAGCATTGATGAAGATGACACGTGGGATATAGCGGTATTTAATGCGACGACACCTGCCGGGACAAGCCTGACAGTGGATGTGCTGCCTGCAACCGGCTCCAGCCCGATTCCAGGTTATGAAAACATCCCCAGTGGAACGGACCTCAGCCATATCAGTGGGCCGACAATCCGACTGCGCGCGAATCTGTCGAGCAACAATCCGAATGTTACACCTGCTTTGCACGATTGGTCGGTCACTTACACCAATGCTTTTTGTGAAAGCGACTGGTCCAATGTAGAATCTTCGATGCAGTCCCAGTAGGTAAGCGATTTTGACGCCAACGAGGAAGTTAATCTTGCAGAGCAATATTAAGCTTAGGGCTGTAAGTTTACAGCTTGCAGCCTTTTTTTATTTTCCCACCACGAAGCCACCAAGGTTTAACTATATTTGTTCTTTTAATTTCTAATTTCTTTGGACCCTCTTGTTTTGGTGGCTAAAATTTCCTCTGTGGCTATTTCTTTTTAGCATCATCAACAATTGCCTTTGCTATATCATTGATTGCCGTTCGGGTTTGGCCGTTGGTTTTGTTAGTTAGGATGGAAAATATGTAATCGCCCTGCTCGGTGATGCAGATTCCTGAGAAAGACTTTGCGCCTGAAATGTAGCCGGTCTTTCCGAAAATTTTGCCTTTGTACTTTTGTTCTTTGAAGTATCTGGCGATTGTTCCATCCACCCCCCCTACCGCAAGTGAATCCTTATAAATTGGCCAATTCTCGCCTTTGTAGACTTTTAATAACACTTTTGTTATAGCATTAGCGCTGAGCTTATTATGCTGGCTTAGGCCGCTGGCATCATCGATATTAAACTCACTTGAGTTGATCCCGAGCTCTGATAAGTACTGCGAAATCATTTCTCGTCCCTTGGTCCAACTACCGTTTTTTTTGTCCGGACTGCCTTGAGCAGCAATCGTTTTAAGTAGCGCTTCCGCTGCTAAGCCTAAGCTGTCCTTATTACACCTGGCTAAACAATCAGTTAATGGAGTGACGTATTCAGCAAGCACTTTGACATCTTCGTCAGTGACAGCCCTTTCGATAATTTGGCCATTCGCATTTATTCCTGCTTTCGCCAGATTTTCCGCCAACAGATAAGCAAAAAACGCAGCAGGCATTTCAATCGCCACGTCAAAAGGCCCTGCCTGCTTTCTACTCTTACCATGGATGACAATATTGTTTGGCTCTCGGTTTCTGTAAGAGCCTATGGCGCTGCTACCTTTCGATATTGATTTGACCTTATTTATGAATTTTACATAGTCAGTTTGAGGCTCGACAAGTATGGTAACTTTGCCGCCGTTATTTTTCGCAGTAACGGTAATGCAGTTATCGTTAAAGTTGAGTCCGCTTACCTCGCAAGCGTACCAGCGGTTCAGCTCCTCCCTTGGCCAGCTCGGATGCACACGCTGGTCGTCAAACACAGTCGTGTCAACAATGATATCCTTGATGGTTCTTATACCGTTTCGTTTCAATATTGTTGCTATGTCCCTAAATAACCAGTTTCTCTCCCGGCCATACTTGGCATCCGTTTTTTCATCACCCAATAATGGGTCACCACTTGCTATTATTATTAGTGTGTCATTGCTAAGTCCGACTTTTGTTTGATATTCATAATCTGCGCCAAGAAATCTTAACGCTGCTGCGGTGACAATTATTTTCATATTCGAGGCGGGAACCAGTCCTTTTGTTGCGTTATGGCTGTATACTGTTTTGCCTGAATCAGCCTTTACGATATGAATGGAAAATTGAACTTTTCCCTGGGACGGTCGTTTTATAATACCATCGATCCGATCTGCCAAATCCGCTTTCGCGACACAGCCAAGGCAGATACTAATTATTGCTACAATCAATAATTTGTTCTTCAACTCTTTCATACGGCGATTTATTATTTCATAACGAATGTAGAATATCAATAAGTTTCCTCTGTAAACTTTTGTTTAGTCGTCGTACCGGCGGCGTGGCTGCCACCTGGTGTGAGGTGCATTATGTGGTTACAGAACTCGGCTTTGCGTACCTGCATGGTAAGAGTCTGCAGGAACGTGTTTACAGCTTCGAATTAGATTTCACATAGAGCCCAGAGTTACCATGATGTTCATCACACACAGCGCAATATAACATAATCAGGGCCTATCCCGATGTACATCGGTACCCTAAGTGCTTCGGGACGACTTCCTTAAATTTGCACTTTACACTTTGATTTTTGAATTTATTTAACCAGTTACCATTTAACAAATTATAATTTTAGGATTTGGCTTTACCTCCTTCCTTACCTTCAAAATTTTAAAGATTCTCTCCTTAAACTACTTTATACTAAATCAGCCCATTCGATTTAAGAAAAATCTTTCGATTTATTATAGGATGATTGCGTTAATCTTTTTGGTGAAAATGCCTATCGGACATAACTTTTTTGTTTACAAAGTCAAAAAGGGCTCAAATGGATTGGGCCGGCATTACCGGCCCAACCCTTCTTTTACCACTTTTCTGGCCAATGATGGCCTCTCATTTCTGTTGATCGATGATGCTTTGCTATCAGTTGGCAGACAATTCGTAAGCACCGACGTCGCGTACGCCGACAGCCGGTGTACCTTCAATGTCTGTGGCCGTCGCGGTGGCTGGGTCCGAAGCATCAATAGCTGGAGAACCGGCAACAAGTTGATAGTCGCCCGCTGGGTCGACCACGAGCTGCGTTGCATCGGTCACTGCACTGACGTCAATCGTACCAACTTCCGGGCTATTGTCGTCAGTGTTAGCGGCAGGCTCTCCGTCATCCAAATTGCCGTAGAAGAGGCAGTTGATCACGGTCGGGGCGAATACGTCGTCGTAGGTATCGCCAATCACACTATTCTGCGTCGCGTTGTTGATGAACAGACAGTTGCTGATGATCGAGACGTCTATGACAACGTCATCCACTGCGTCGCCCGTGCTATCCCAAGGTCGACCTCGTACGCCGATCATGGATTTGGAGCTGTCGGCGCTTGCATTGCCGATGAAGGTGCAGTTTAGCAGCGAGAATGCGGCTTTGAGTTCCATAATCCAATCGTCATTGCAGGCGTTGTACGCAATGAGGCAGTTACTGATCGTTGAGGGGCCGGCGTCATCATCATCAAATCCCAACACAGAGTCATCGCCAACCACCACTCCGTCGGCATCAATGCCGTTCCCGATGAACACGCAATTCGTCATGGTTAGTTCGGCTCTATCAGGATTATACCGCAAGGCTGCCCAGTCATCATTGCACGTGTTGCCGATGAAGGAACAGCCCGTTAACACGTAGTTTGCATCATCGCCAGGAATGTGCACAGCGCCAGCGTCATCGCCAGCATAGTTCTCGGTGAAGATGGTATCCGTGAGCGTGACTGTTGAACCGGGGGAGCCTATCTTTAATGCACCGCCCTCGTCACCGCAGGTGTTTCGATCGAGTGTGCAGTTTGAAAACGCATAGGTTGAATCCGAGCCACTACAATATGCGGCGCCAGCGTCATCATTGGAGATGCAGCCGGTGAATGTGGTATCCGTGAATATGTAGGTTGAACCCTCACTACTCATATATAATGCACCGCCATCGTCACCTGCATTATTTGAGCAAAAATTGAACGCGCAGTTTTCAATGGACACAGCCTGTCCACCGGCGCTTAGCGCGATAGCACCGCCATCGTCGTCAGCCGAGATGTTTGAGAATGTGCAGTTTGAAAACGTAATGCTTGAATCACTACCGTCAGCTTTTACGGCGCCACCGTCATTTTTGGTGGAGCAGTCGGTGAAGTTGGTGTCCGTGACTAGGTAGGTTGAAGCATTACCACTGAAATATAATGCACCGCCATCGTCACCAAGAGCTGAGCAGGAATTGAACGCGCAGTTTTCAATGGACACCGCGAGATCCTGGCTGTCCACCGCGATAGCGCCGCCATCGTCGTCGGCCGAGGTGTTGGAAAATGCGCAGTTTTGGAGGGTTGCGCCGCCTCCTGGGCCTTCCACTGCGATGGCGCCGGCATCGTTCACGGCCGCGTTGTTAGAGAACGCACAGTTTCGGATGGTTCCAGCGGCACCGTTTTTCAAGATGACCGCCCCGCCATCGTCATCCTTGTCGCCATTGACCACTATGTGGCCGGCACTACCGACGGGATTGCCGTCAAGGTAAGCCTGAAGCTCGGCGTCGGTGAGATCATCGTCGGCACCGCCACTGAGGATGTTGAACCACTCCGCCGTAGTGGCACCGTTCTCCTCTTGTGCGCTCGCGAGCGTATAAGGCGTGCCCGTGTAGTTGTTGAGCAGGTCGCGGGCGGAGCTCAAGATATCCGCGCGATTTTCGGTGTCCGACACACAGTTTGTAATCGTCAGGCCGTCGAGCACCCAGTCTATTGGACCGGTGAGGTTCGGTATGCCCACGCCATTGGCGTCGACCTGGCCGTTATTGGCACCGCGGTCGCCCCACGCGGCGAAAGCGCGCGTAAGGTTGTTGCAGTCGATAATGGTCAAATCGGGACCTGCGCCCTTATAGGTGACGCCATCTTTGATTTCGATCTGCTCGGCGAGAACGAAGGTTCCCGCGGCGATGTCGATGGTATCACCGGCCAGAGCGAGCGCGTTCGCCGCTGCGATGTCGCCACCGGCTTCCACAGGGATCGTGACCCCGGAAGGAACGGCAGTAACAGTAGTTACATCGTCAGCAAAAGCTGCTTGCACAGCTCCGAGAACGCCATTACCGG
>CAYNKI010000089.1:0-13522 GCA_964397675.1 uncultured Pirellulales bacterium | reverse complement strand
TGGCTTGCCGGCCGGACTCAGCCGTTTGACAAGCCGTTTTGAGGCGCATTAAGTGTTGTAGAAGTCGCTGCATAATTTCGGGTCCTATCCCGATGGTAAGAAAAAAGCACAATAAAGGCGGATTCAAGGATAGTGCGCAATGGATACGGATATTTATTGGCTCGTGGAAAGGATTTTGTGGTCGGTAGGCTTTATCGCTATCGGCGGTGCGGTAACATTGATATTCTTCTTGATCTTTGCTCAGAGCATTATCGGTTCAAAAGCAATACATGAACAGCTCGAAAAGCTCTTACGACAGGGCGAGCAGATAAACGAACAGCTAAAACAAATCGCTCAACATCTCGAAAAAGATGAATACAACGCTCAGAATAAGCCCTGAGTCCATCAAGCGAGTTAGGAAAGAGAATTGGACAAATCCAAGAGTAGTCAAATGGGAAAATTTCAATTGAAGGGAGACCAAAAATGTTAGACAGGAAGGGCTCAGAGAGAGTTTTGATTTTTCTTTCGGTCTGCTTAGTTGTTTGGCTTTGCACATTTACTGAGGCAAATGGGCAAGTTCCCAGCAAAAAAGTAAAGATTGTTAAAAAATTCAATGTTAGGGAAGTTGCAAGCCTTGACGGCACGTGGGAAATTGTATTTGACGCACAAAATGTCGGGCGCCAGCAGCAGTGGCACCTTGAAAATAATCTTGATAAGCAGCCAGGATTTCGTGAGATCAGAGTGCCAAGTTGCTGGGAAGAGTATGAACAGGATTATGAAGGTGTGGCCTGGTATAGTCGAACTTTTCATGTCCCTGCTTCGTGGCAGGACAAAACCATCCGGCTCAAGTTCGGTGCAGTCAACTATATCGCCGAAGTGTGGTTGAATGACCAGGTTGTCGGTTTTCATGAAGGCGGATATACGCCATTTGAGTTTGACATTTCAGATTTGTTGAAATTTGGCCAAGACAATTTTTTAGTGGTGAGGGCCATTGGGCCAATCCTTACGCAGGATATATCTATCGACGGTATTGGTCGGGAAGAGATGCCTAACTGGCGTGGAGCCATCGCTGGTGGAATTTGGCAATCAGTGGAATTGATAGCTACGGAGCCGATTTACATCAGGGATGTCTTTATTGAACCAAAAATAAGTGAGAAACGCGCGGTTGTTCATGTTGAAATAGACAATACAAGATTGCGAAAAAGGGATGTTTCAGCCAGTTTCAGAGTTTTCAATTTTAAAGGGTCTTCGAAGATTCTTGCTGAAGCTAAAGAGCAGATAAAACTTGCTCCCGGGATTAACAAGTTAAGTGTAGAGTTGCAAATAGATAATCCTGTTTTATGGTCATTTGAAAACCCTCATTTATACGTTTTAGAGGTAAGGTTAGTGGATGACAGTGACATTGTTGATGTGGTCCGGACGCGATTTGGCATGCGAGAGTTCACCATAAGAGATGGAGATTTTTATCTTAACGGCCAGAGGATATATCTGAAGACTGGTTTCTGGGAAGGAGTTTACCCGACCACACTTGCGTATCCGCCAGATGCGGAGTTTGTGCGAAAGGAGATTTTGTTAGCGAAACAAGCTGGATTTAATACACTAAGACCCTGGCGTAAGCCGCCTGCGCCTCCTATTCTGGATTTAGCTGATGAGCTTGGTATATGTGTGATTGATTGCCCGCCGATAGAGTGCATGAGGCAAGGACCGAAGGAAGCTCCTCAAATAGAGAATCGCATTATCGATGAGGTAAGTCAGATGGTTCGGCGGGACAGAAATCATCCCTCTGTAATTTACTGGGAGATCTTTAATGAGATAATCAGACGATCTTTAGCGAGATTAATGCACAAGACATCGCTGGTGGCTCGCAGTTTGGACCCTACAAGGCCTATTGTGGATGAGTCCGGTGGCTCGCGCTCTCCTTGGGGTGCGCATATCTACCTTCCTTATAGTACAGAGCCGATAGATATCCTCGAGAGACATCGTTATCTACGGTCACCTGTAAATGAACAAGATTATAACTATTTATTAACTTATGGTGAGCCGGATAAACTAACCTTTATGTCGGAGGTGGGCTATGGCGGACTGGGTGACCTGCCGAGCAATGTGAAAGAATACGAAAGACAAGGAAATCCAAAGACGCCCGATTACAGGTATCACAAGAAACTGCTTGAGTCTTTAGAAAAACGTATGGCAGAATGCGGATTGAATGAGATTTTCAGAGATGTTTCCGAGCTGTGCCTGGCTACTCAGGAGCTTCAAGCTGTGGGCAATAAGCTGCAACTGGAGGCACTTCGATTAAATCCAAATATGGATGGATATTGCCTGCACGCATTCACTGGTGGAGATTGGGTGCTTGGGGCGGGCATAGTTGATCTATGGAGGAATCCAAAGAAATCATACTTTACGGTGCAACAAGTCAACAGGCCTATTTACTTGGCGGTTCGGGCAACTCCGAGGAACGTCTACGCAGGACAAAAAATAAAGCTAAAAGTTACCGCAGTGAGCGAAGTGCTGGAAAAAGGGTGCAGGGTGATTATAGAAGTAAGGTCGCCGAGCGGAGAGCGAGCCTACGAAAAGGAACAGAAACTGACACTTCAAACGGGTATTGAGCCTGTCTTTGAGTTGGACTTTAAGACAGAAAAGTTGTCAGGTCGATATACATTATCAGCTAAATTAGAGAAAAATGGTACCATTTTATCTGAAAATGCTTTTCCATTTTTAGTATTCGGCGAGAGAGATTTTCCTGCACACACGCAGGAATTTAGGATAGTTGATCCTAAGGGTTTATTGAAAACTTTCTTAAAGCAAAGAGGCATTAAATTCAGCGAATTTATTATTGGTAAGGACAGTGACAAACCTGTGTTTGTCTGCACGGCTTATGCAGCTAACGCAAAAATCTTTGAGAAGATTATTTACATCTTTGATTTTGTCAAAAGAGGAGGGGTAGCTGTGTTCTTAAAACCACCGCTCGAGCAATTGAAACGCAATTGGGATCCCATATCGGGAGTAATATCCTACAGTTTACCTGCCCCAAAGCACATGCTGCATCGGACGGGCCTCTTTCCTTTTAGATTAAAGACCAGAAGGGCCGTAGGCAACTGGGTACCGGTAGGTCACGCAGTAAAGAAACACCCTATATTTGAAGGATTGTCCGTAAACTGTCTCATGGGTCAGGACTATCAGAATGTATGCGCAATAGATACTATCATCGGCCTGGAGACAGATAGTATCGTGAGTTCCATTTCGTGGGACTGGATAAGGAATTATTTGGGGCCGAGCAATGCCTGGTGGGGCTCAGACCTGGCGATTATCCCGTACGGCAAAGGCAAAATTATTCTTTCGATGCTTCAGATAATAGAAAATCTTGGCAAGGACCCAGTGGCAGACAAAATATTCTATAATATGGTAGATTTTACTGCCAGCTCCGGCAAAACAATACAGCCGGTTCAGCAAGACTTAGAAGTCGAAGTAAAAAAATACATGGGAAAATTTGAAAGTGAAAACCTGCGGTAAAACCGCAGGTTAAATATTTAGCCCCGCGTTCCTTCGACCTTGCTCAGGACAGGTTTACGCGGGGTTCTGACTCGATGAAAGGCACAAATATGAATCGCAGGGATTTTATCAGATTGGAAGCAGCAGGAGTGGCTTCACTGTTTTTGCCTGTCCCGATGTACATCGGGACTTTTGCTGCTAAAGAGACAAAAAATAAGCCAAATATTCTTTTTATTGCAGTGGATGATTTGCGTCCGGAGCTTGGTTGTTATGGGAACCGGATCATTAAAAGCCCGAACATCGACCGCCTGGCGAAAGAAGGAATTCTTTTTTCTCGAGCATACTGTCAGCAGGCAATCTGTGGTCCATCCCGTGCCAGCTTAATGACAGGACTACGCCCAGATTCTTGCAAAGTCACACACAACGAAACGTATTTTCGTAATACGGTTCCAGAGGTGATTACCTTGCCTCAGCATTTTCGTCAGCATGGATATACTACGATTTCTATCGGGAAAATCTATCATGGCAAACAAAACGATCCGGAGAAATCCTGGAGTCGAAAACCGTTTTTTCCCGTACAATCCCATAAATTAAGCCCCGAAAAGCAAAAACAAGTAACCGTTTACGACGATGTTCCTGATAATGCCTACAAGGACGGACATTCAGCCGAAGAAGCTGTCCGAACGCTACGGGATTTAAAGGGAGATTTAGAGCCCTTCTTTCTGGGCGTAGGATTTTATAAACCGCATCTATCCTTCCGCGCGCCCAAAAAATATTGGGATCTCTACAATCCGGACCAGATCGAACTAACGGACGTTAAACAACCTCCGGAAGGAGCTCCATCCATTTCTCTGCACTGTTCTTACGAGCTTCGCGTTCGGGATGGTGTTCCTGATTCGGGTCCTATAGACGCCAAGCTTTCTCGCCACCTCATGCACGGCTATTATGCCTGCGTTAGCTACGTCGATGCACAGATAGGTAAAATCCTGGATGAGCTGGAAAGACTCCAATTGCGTGAGAGTACGATTATTATGCTCTGGGGAGATCACGGCTGGCACTTAGGCGATTATGACATTTGGGGCAAGGCTACCAACTACGAAATTGCTACCCGGGTGCCGCTGATAGTCAGTGCACCCGGAATGAAAGTATCACGATGTACATCGGGATTGGTCGAATTCTTGGACATGTATCCGACACTGTGTGAGCTGGCATCTCTGCCGGTGCCGTCACATGTTGAAGGTAAAAGTTTTATGCCGCTGTTAAATAATCCCGATTTGGAAGCCAAGAGCGCTGCGTTCAGCCAGTTTCCTTGCCCGGCTCTGCGGGAATGGGCGGCGAGACCATTCCAACCTCATATGCGCAAGATATTCAAGAATCTGATCGAGAAAACGGAGGTTCAGATACAAGATGAGTTTGGTGACGTTTGGTCTCGTGAATTATTCGAGAATCACTTGATGGGTTATACCATGCGGACAGACCGATATCGCTTCGTGCGGTGGGTTGATGTACGCAATCCGGAAAAAGCCCTGGCAGTGGAGTTATACGACCATCAAACAGATTCGGATGAAACCGTAAACCTGGCGGAAAATCCAGATTACAGCGTATTAGTGAAAGAGCTCGAAACGCAAATGATTCAGGCGGGTATATCCAGCAAGCCAGTATCGATGCAATGATCTTTTTGGTTTGTATAATTAACGCCTCAATCGAAGAAGGAAGAATCAAAAATGGTAAATTACATAAAAAATTGCATTATTATTATGCTTGTCGTATTTACAAGCAGTCCCGTCTCAGCGAAGGACCGCGGCATTACCAACACATCATCCAGTCCCTATGTGAAACTTAGAAGCGTCGATATTGGCAAGGTAAAATGGACGAAAGGTTTTTGGGCTGAAAAGCTCGACCTATGTCACAAGGTTATGATTCCCAATATGTGGCGGTTGCTGGAGGATCCAAATATTAGCCATTCTTATACAAATTTCCCCGTTGCAGCCGGCCTGGAAGAGGGCCAATTTGAAGGTGTCTGGTGGCATGATGGTGATTTGTATAAGTGGCTGGAAGCTACGGCGCACGTATATGCTGTAACAAAAGATGACGGACTTGACCGACTGATGGACAAGGTCATAGAAGTGATTAGCAAAGCACAGCAGGAAGATGGCTATCTTCACACTTCTATTATCATCGGTCATGGTCTTCAAAAGGGTCGATTTGGTCAAAGGCACTTTGAAGGAAAAACCAAGCGATTTGAGGACCTTCATAATCACGAATTATATAATATGGGGCATTTGATGACGGCTGGTTGTATTCATTATCGAGCCACGGGAAAATCTAATTTATTGAATATTGCTAAAAAGACTGGTGACTATCTTTATAAAACCTTTAAGGGCCGTGACAGGCACTTGGCACATTTTGGATTTAATCCTTCTAACATTATGGGTGCACTTGAGCTTTATCGAACCGCG
This sequence comes from uncultured Pirellulales bacterium, assembly GCA_964397675.1. Classification (GTDB taxonomy): domain Bacteria; phylum Planctomycetota; class Phycisphaerae; order Sedimentisphaerales; family Anaerobacaceae; genus CAYNKI01. The sequence goes on along the minus strand of CAYNKI010000089.1, from coordinate 7,592 downwards.
CAGGACAAGAAATATCTGGAACTGGCTAAGATTTTTGTGGACATGCGCGGTTCGGCGCCAGAAGGAACGGATCAGAATCAAACTCGCACCCCTTTGCGAAAGGAAACCGAGGCAGTCGGTCATGCCGTTACTGCCAATTATCTTTACGCGGGGGCAGCAGATGTTTATGCCGAGACGGGCGACAAGACATTATTAAGCGCTCTTGAAAAAATTTGGCAAAATGTAGTTTTTCAGAAGATGTACGTCACTGGAGCGACCGGGGCTTTGCATCGAGGTGAATCATCAGCCCGGGACAGCGTGCACGAGGCTTATGGCAGGGAATATCAGCTGCCTAATTCCACCGCTTATAATGAGACCTGTGCAAATATAGCCAACGCTATGTGGAACTGGCGAATGTTAGCCGTTACCGGAGAAGCTCGCTTTGCCGACATTATGGAGTTAGTGCTTTATAATAGTGCCATTTCGGGAATTAGCATCGATGGAAAACACTTTTTCTATACCAATGTCCTTCGTCGAATTAAAGATACTCCTCTTTTATCCTGGGACTTACCAACGCGACAGCCGTATTTGAGCTGTTTTTGCTGTCCCCCTAATATTGTTCGTACCATCGCAAAATCGAGTGGCTGGGCCTATAGCATCTCTGATGGAGGTGTATGGATAAACTTATATGGTGGCGGTGAGCTAAATACTGAGCTTCTTGACGGCACAAAACTTAAGTTAGAACAAAAGACTAATTATCCCTGGGACGGCAAGATAAAAATTGCTGTGAATGTGCCGAAGAAAAAGGAATTTGCCGTGATGCTGCGGATTCCAGGATGGGTAAAGGAAGCGGAGTTGAAGGTTAATGGGCAGGCTATTCGGGATGATTTGCAGTCCGGCAAATATTTTGAGTTAAATCGTGCGTGGTCATCAGGTGATATAATTGAGCTTAATTTGCCTATGCCAGTACAACTCATTGAATCTACCCCGCTGGTTGAGGAGACCCGCAATCAAGTGGCGATCAAACGCGGCCCTATTGTTTATTGTCTGGAATCTGTTGATTTGCCGGAGGGTGTTAAGATTTCTGAAGTGGTGATTCCTCGTAATATCAGGTTGAAGCCTCGATTTGAGAAGGAGCTTTTGGCAGGGATAATGGTCTTAGAGGGAAAAGCTGAAGTTGTTGAAGAAGGTGATTGGTCAAATCAGCTCTACAGACAATTGTCGCTACAAAAACCAGAGAAGGTAACGATCAGGTTGATACCTTATTACGCCTGGAGTAATCGTGGCGTTTCAGAAATGACGGTCTGGATGCCTCTCGCTCGATAGTGTTATTTGATTTTATTTAAGGAGAAATCACATGGCGGAGTGTATTTTTAGGAAAAGAAAGAAGCGTATAACGGTGAGTGCCCATAAAAAATTAATCGTGTTTGTGATATTGTTGTTGTGCTTGTGCTGTCAGGCGGCGCCACAGAAGCTCTCTGTCAGCAATGCTACGATCTCGGTGACACTCAATACTGCTGATGTAACCCTGTCGGTGACCGACAATCGCACGGGACATACCTGGCAACAGAAACCTTCAGGTCACGGCAAAGTAGTCAAATCAAGGAGACTCGATGATGGAATCGAAATGTCTTGGCATCATCCTGGATTGGGTGTGCAGGTCGAGACAGAGATCCGGCTGGATAGAGATAAGCCGGAGTTTACTGTAGCTTTATCGGCCGAGGGAGAGCTTAAATGGACGCTGGGATTTCCGCATCCATTTGTAACAGAGGCTGGCACCTATTTGGTGGTGCCTATGAATGAAGGGATTTCATATCCGGTCGATGATGAGACCGTTAATCCGAGAAGACTTATCGCGTATGGCGGGCACGGCATCTGTATGGCATTCTGGGGCGTGACAGATGGCCGGCAGGGACATATGGCCATCATTGAGACGCCTGATGATGCAACAATCCAGATCGCGCGAATTGATGGAAAGCTCTGCATCGCACCAAAGTGGGAATCGCAGAAAGGTCATTTCGGTTACACAAGAAAGCTACGGTACATTTTCTTTGATAAAGGTGGACATGTCGCGATTTGCAAGCGATATCGCTCCTACGCCAAAAAAGCTGGTTTATTCAAAACATTAGAGCGAAAGCTTAAAGAGAATCCAAGCGTTGATTTGCTTATCGGAGCGGTGAATGTCTGGTGCTGGGAGAAGGACGCCCTTGCTATAGTTGGCCAGATGAAATCCCTTGACATTGAGCGAATTCTGTGGAGCAATCGAAAGCCGCCGGAGGTTATCAAAGCGATGAATGAGATGGATGGCGTCCTTACGAGCCGTTATGATATTTACCAGGACCTAATGGATCCGAATATCGTCAAAGATAAGCTGCGCGGGCAACATCCCGACTGGACCCAGGCTGGATGGCCCGATGACCTTATGATCGATAAAAATGGGGATTGGCGAAAGGGATGGCGGGTGAAAGGAAAGGATGGAGAAATGTATCCGTGCGGCGTGCTGTGTGACATGCAGGCGCCGAAGTATGCTCGGCAGCGTGTGCCTGAGGAATTAGAGAGCCATCCTTATCGCTGTCGTTTCATTGACACAACTACAGCCTCGTCATGGCGTGAGTGCTACCATGCAGATCACCCTATGACTCGCAGTGATAGCCGACACTGGAAGATGGAGCTGTTACGCTTTATGTCAGAGGAGATGAAGCTGGTGACAGGCAGCGAGACGGGGCATGATGCTGCTGTGCCGTATGTTCACTACTTCGAGGGCATGCTAAGTCTTGGTCCATATCGAGTGCCCGATGCGGGGCGAAATATGATCAAGATTTGGGACGAGGTTCCCGAGCGGGTAGCCAAGTTCCAGGTAGGGCACAAGTATCGATTGCCGCTGTGGGAGCTTGTCTACCACGACTGCGTTGTGGCTCAGTGGTATTGGGGTGATTACAACAATAAACTGCCTGCGTTGTGGGATAAGCGAGACCTTTTCAATATTCTCTACGGCACCCCGCCGATGTTTATGTTCAACCGCCAGATATGGCAGCAGAATAAAGACCGGTTTGCTCAAAGCCATAAGAATATATGTCCTGTCGCACGTGCCGTTGGCTACGCTGAGATGACAAATCATCGTTTTCTTACGCCGGACAGAGACGTTCAGCAAACGGCCTTTTCAAATGGTGTCACTGTAACGGTCAACTTCGGCGCTCAAACTTATCGCTTGCCCGATGGCAAAAAGCTCGCGCCCATGAGCTACCATGTGTCCGGGATGTGAGGTGCAATTAATATGATAGTTTTGCTGACGGACTTTGGACAAAGTGAATATGTAGGCGTAATGAAAGGCGTGATTTACAGCATAGATCCTGATGCAAAGATTGTTGATTTATGCCATGACATCCAGCCGCAAAGTATCATTGAAGCTTCATGGCTTCTTAGAAATAATTACAAATATTTCCCAGAAGGGACAACGTTTTGTTGTGTTGTTGATCCTGGTGTAGGTACTGAAAGAAAAGCGCTGGCGGTGAGGACAAATAATTATTATTTCGTCGCCCCGAATAATGGCTTGCTCTGGGAAACACTAAAACAAGCCAGAATCGTTGACATCAGGCAGATTCCCATTCCTGAAGATGCGAGCCGAACTTTTCATGGCAGAGACGTATTTGCCAAAGCCGCTGCAAATATTAATAAAGGTTACTTTGGAAACCTGCCCCGCTCCGCCAAAGCGCTTCGCGGCGGCGAGCGAGAAAAAGTGGAAGAAATAGAAAAATTGGAACTTTATCAAAACGAAAGAGAAGGAACAGTCGTAAGGATTGATAGATTTGGGAATATCGTAACTAATCTACCAAAGCAAGACAAAGATAGCTATTCTGTGGAATTAAATGACAAGAAATACACGATGAGATACTTTCCCAATTATTATGCAGCGAAGGATGACGAATTATTCTTAATTGAGGGTTCAAGCAATACATTAGAGATCAGCTTAAAAAATGGAAATGCTAATGGTAAATTGTGCACAAAAACGGGCAACAAAATAAAGATATCGTAAAAAAAAGACGATGTTTAGCTGGCAAATCCTTCGACCCGGCTCAGAGCCTGTCCTGAACATAGTTGAAGGAACGGGCCTGTGGTGCCGGTCGAGGACAGAATACAGAAGTAAGAAAGCAGAATTGCTGAACGCTCCACGCTATACGCTATATCCTATACGCTTCAGGCAATACGAGCGGCGAATGCGGTCGAAGGATGCAAAATCTTAGCTAATGATGCGGTTCACCGGCTGCTCCTACAGTGTTATTTTCTATAGACAGTCGGTGTGGTGTGCCGAGCATACCTTACGATCTTCACTTCAAGCTCACCAGATGACTTTAGTTAAATGTCCAAGACCCAGTGCAAAGACGCAAGCATTAATCCCTGCCATGAGGAGTATGCCAACACGGGGCCAAATGCCATGTAATCCGCAATATCCGATCAGCAGAATAACTGAGTTTGGCATAAACATAAGCGGTGACGCCCCGACCCATTTTATCCAAGGTAGGTTGAAGTCATTGCCGCAGTTATCATTCGGCACGAGCATGATAGCAGCAAGTATAACCAGACCAGTTACAGCCTGACTCCTACGCAATAGCCCAAAGGAATACCGGCCCGAACCATGATGGAAAATTCTCGCGTGCGCTAAAGAAGTTCAGCCCCGTGATTGCAGAGATAAGTAAGTTCAGTGCCAGCAGTAACAGGACAGAACCCCTCATCGGCAGTGATTTATTCTCCGATATGACATTTGCCATCTTGTACCTCTTCATCTGACTGTTGACTATCCGGTTTCCACATAACGAAAAGCTTAACGGTCGCGTTCCGCGCGGTCGACTGCAGCGGATGTTAGGCGCCTTGACATGTCGTTGTGCCCCCTTCTGCAAGAGCGGCACAAGCTAGTAACGGAATCCGAGCAGGTTCCAGTAATTTAACTGCCACAGGACGGCTAGGCACATCAACGTAATGACTGTGTAGTAAACCCGTCCCCAAGTACGGCCCTTTCCCGACCTCCAGATGACCACTGTATACACCAGTGCTCCCAGAGTTAATACCGCTGCCAGAACCGGAAGCACGAGCAGCACCTTTAGCTCCATTACGCCGTAAATCCCCTCGGGGCTACTCAAACTGATGGTCAAGCCGATGGCAAAGACGATGAACAACAGGCACGTGCTCCACGTTAACATGCGGGCCGGAAACGGTAAGCGCGTTTCGGATTCGAGCGTCACGCCGTACCATCGCCTTACGAGTGCCGCTACCGGCCAAAACACGACCGTAGCCAGAAATAGGACGGCCGCGAATACTGAGAGGGCAAGATGAAAAGCAGGTAGCTCCATCGGCCCGAGTCGTTCGTAAGCGACAGCTGGCATGTGCCCAGAGAACATGTGCGTGATTCGCCCTTTTTCATCTTCGCGAAAGGCCAACGTCCGGAGGCCATCTTTTTCTCGAAAGGTCAAGGGGGCCACCTCGACCCAGCGTATAGCATTGATCCAGTAGAACGGATAGGGGAATGTGGGGGAGGTGGTGATTTTCAACGTACCGTCTTCCATACTGCTTACCTTGACCGTTGCGAACGCTGCGATAAGCTTCGTACACCTCTGGTGCGGATATAGATTGACACGATAACTGCCCACAAAACTGCGCAACCGATTTTGTGCATCTTCGGGTGGTGTAAGCTCCCGAATCTCACCGGCGGGATAGTAGCGGTCCATGAATGCTTCGTAGACCTTACGAGCGGCACCCCGTCCGCCCTGGCTGTTATACGAGACGAACAGCCCCACCCTGTGCTCGGGCAACAGGGTCATAATCGAACGGAAACATCTTGTAGCTCCACCGTGGCCGATCACCCATTGACCGTTCATGCTCATGTCAAAGAAGCCGTGCGACATGGGATTCACGTCCGGTGTATGGCGAAACAAGGCGCCGTGCATCTGTCGTGCCGTAGTAGAATCCAGGATTCTGGTGTCGCCAAACCGGCCCAGTTGTAGATGGGCGATCATGAAGTTGACCATGTCTGTGGCCGTCGTACTGGCCCCACCGGCGGGAGCCAGAGGCATGTATGCGAAACCTTTCTGGTGGAGTTCGTAATCGCTGTACGAGTAGCCCTTCGAGAGGTCCGCTGATAACGGTTCTGGAACGGGCTGCCGAAAGGTGGTGTGCTCCATCCGCAGCGGCGTCAAAATTCTTTCTTCAACGTAGTCCTCCCAAGCCAGCCCGGACGTCTGCTCGACAATATATGCAGCGATTGCAGTTCCATGGTTTGAATAGGAGGCCACCTCACCAGGCAAACGCACGCGCGCCGGAAGCTGTTCTGCGAGAAATTCACCCAAGGGTAAGAGCCACTGCCGTGCAGAGCGGCTCATGAAATATTCTTCGAAACCGGCGGTATGGCTCATAAGGTGAGCCAGTGTCACTGGCTCATCGTATGTATCTGGGATTTTGAAGTCTGCGAGATAAGTGTTGATGTCGGCGTGAAGATCGAGTTTTCCTTTTTCGACCAACTGCATGACGGCGGTCCAGACAAACAGTTTTGAGATCGACCCGATGCGGAACAGCGTCTCGTCGGGTGTCACACGTTTCTTCTCATTGATGTCAGCATACCCGTATCCTTTGGCGAAAAAGAGGGCGCCATCCTTCACTACGGAGACCGTGGCTCCCGCGATGTTGTACACCTCAAGGTGGGCCCTAATAAGGCCGTCCATGAACGCTTCCAGCTCAGCCGGATTGGTCGGCCCAGGTGCGGACTCTTGCGCAAACACAACTGACGTACAAATCGCAACAACCAGCAAGAATCCCTTTGTCCGTCTCACCACTTGTTTTTTCAGCTTCATGCCGCTTCGCTCATTCATTTTGTTTCTCCTAATCTCGCATTCTACCATTGCACCGGCGCTTCCTATTGCGTGTGCGAAAGCAATTTAGCCGGGCAACTATTGTTTTTTATATGGTTTCCAGATAACGAAAAGCTCACCGGTCCTTCTTCGCCGTTGGCTTCGGAGGATCGAGTGCAGCCATTCTATCCTGCGTAGCCTCGTGCGAAGCAAGGATGGTTCAATTTTCGTCGCTCGTATCTCGTATTGTGTATGGCGTTTTGATTTCGCAGCAAATTATGACCGTCGCCAAAATACAAGTATGAGAACACCCAACACCACACAGCTCAAAGAATCGCCCAGGAACCACAAAGTGGGCATTACCACCGTTAGTCCTGCTATCGCACAGACCACGCCTACGAATACGGAAGCAATACCCGCGAACGGTACCATTACTCCGTATTTCATAGGGGCAAGGGCCAGAATCACAAAAAATACCCCCACCGTTACATACGTGGCTGACATCAAACGAGCCGCATAAACAAATACCGGCGAATCCGGAAGCGATTCAATCCCAAAGACTTTGGCAATGGATTGCCATGCCGAGATAGGTAAGAACATTCCAAATGCCGACAGCAAGCACCCAAAACCGGCTATCCACAAGCAGATCTTTAATGCACGCATTCGCATCTCCTTATACTATCAACTCCTTGATTCTTTGCACGACTTAAAATGGGAAATCCCGGCATGGTTCAATCCTGGGTGGCAGCCTCAAAGCCTGCCCTGAGCGAAGTCGAA
>CAYNKI010000088.1:0-13528 GCA_964397675.1 uncultured Pirellulales bacterium | reverse complement strand
ATCGATGATACGACGGCCGTCTTAACAGGTACTTTTGTGATCAAAGGAGACCGACGTATCGTGGACGGGTGAGTCCCTTCAAGAATCGTCCGTGCTGATGTAAGGGATTGTCTGGGGTCCTTCAGGCAGAACACAAATGGAAGCGGCTTGTCCATATTTATGAAGTAACTGGCTGACTGTGGCCTCGATATTGCGACAAGGCTTGAGTAAAGCACTTCTAATCTGCTCATCGCTCAAATTATGACTGAAAAAATAGACATCCGCTTTCTGGCAGATTAAAGCCTGAATTTGTACCTGCCACATATCTTGTCTGCCAAAGGCGCCGCTGCGAATGGTTTCAAGCAGGGACTCGACGCTGTCGGCTTCAAGCAACAACTTCCCATATTCGCCGTGCTCCGGTATACCGTCCCAGCAATCGGCTGCAATAATTATATCGCCACCATTGTTAACCACCTGTGAGGCTGCGCTCATACCTTTGACCGACTGGTAGAGATTCAAATCCAGTGGATATCCCGAATTACTGCCGATCACAATATCGTATGGTTTTTTGACCGGGACCATTGCGTTTTCCCTAACAAAGTTGCATCCCTGTTCGTGAGCCTTTTCCAGGTCTCCGGCAAAGACCCGTGTGATTTGTCCGTTTCTGTTAAGCGTGACATTTAGAATAAAGCTCGGTTTGGCCATAGACGCCGCTTCGCGAATTTCTTCCCATATCGGGTTGCCCTGCGTTACACCCCAGTGTGCTGTTGGGCTATCTATGTTTTCGGGGCTGTGGTTTTTGAGAATTGTCTCGAGTTGAGCCAGGCCCGGCATGCAGGCTTTGGGTCCACCCGAGAATCCCGCGAAGAAATGTGGCTCTACAAAGCCGGTCAGAATTCGTATATCGCATTGTAGATACTCGCGGTGAATCCGGATATCGTTTCCGCTGTTGGTTGTACCCACCGAAACGTGTGAATCACTATCCATGGGGTCGTTTTGCACAATTCGAAACCTGTCAATTATTTCATCGCCGAGCATTGTTCTAAGTTCGGTTTCGGTGTTTGGCCGATGCGTCCCGGTCGCATTTAACAGTACCACCTCGTCATCCGGTACAAAATCCAGCTCATCCACCAAAACCGGCAAAATTACGTGGTAAGGGGTTGGGCGTGTAATATCGTTGACGACAATGCCGACCCTATCGGTACGTTTGACTAATTCTCTCAGCGGTTTTGAGGCTATGGGGCTGCGCAAAGCTTGGCGTACTGCACCGGCTGGATCGGACAGACCTTCCACGTACCTCGGCTGCACGATGTCCACATTCAAGTCGTCAGGGAGATTTATATTCAGACCTGTCTTGCCATACGCCAGCTCAATTTTCACAGTCCGGCTCCACGCCCGATCCCGAAGTACTTCGGGATCGGGATAAATTTAGAAATCAAAGTGTAAAGTGCAAAATTAAGGAAATCGTTGCCGCACAACGGCAACTCCGCTCGTCTTGGCGAAGCGCTTCGCCGTAGCCAGGCAATTTTGATTTTTTACTTTTAATTTTAGATTTTTTCACACATTCTTAATGAGAGAAAGGTTTCCATCCCGCGCCGCCTCCAGTACCGGTCCCATATATTCATCTACTATCTCGGCGGTAAGTGGCACCGGCATATTCTGCAGTTTCATTTTGAGCTGAGGATTTTTGGCCGCCGTCAGTGCACGCTCTATGTGCGCCTGGCTGAAGCCCTCAACCTCGCCGAGGCAAGTTGGCAGACCAACCTTGCGAGCAAATTCGAGCATAGCTTCGGCAACAGCAATGCCCAGTTCCCGCCCGCTTAGATCTTGTATATCAGTCCCGATGTACTTCGGGATTAATCCCGCCTGCTGGTAAATTTTGCCGACGAGTCTAAGCGGCTTTTCAATGGCCGGGGCGAACAGCACGGTATAATACGGATTCATCATCCCGCAGGCTCTGCCGTGACTGAGCACATCCACAAGTGAGAAACTTGTCAAATGGCCGCCATTAGTCCCCCCTATCATAATAGAATACCCACCGAGGTCGGTAGCCAGACACAGTGCTTCACGGGCCTTCTTATCAGCGAGGTTCTCAATAACTCGCGGCAGATATTCCACAACCAGCGCAATACCGGTCTCCGCTACCTCCGCAATTTTATCATAATAATCCTTGCCGACTGCCCCGTACAGAACCTCAAGACAGTGGGCGATTCCATCAATCGCACCATCGATTGTAAGACTCATAGGTGCATCGTAAGTTACCTCATAGTCAAAGACCGGATAGGCAGGAATAATCGCATCATCCACTATCAGCTTCTTTTGTCCGGTTGCAATGTCTGTGATATTCGAGTACTTGGTCAGATGGGCGGACGAGCTTGCTGCTGTCTGAATGGCAATATGCGGGGTCAAGGTTTTGCCGCTTTCCTCCAGCGCCTTGCTGACCAGTCCGGTACCAAAGTAATCATCAACTTCACCCCTTAGAGTGCGCACAACTTCAGCCGCTTTGGCAGCATCAATTGTACTGCCTCCGCCGAAGCTAACTATCACATCCGCCCCGGAGGCCCTTAGCTCATCGGCGATGCGGAACATATCCTCCCGCGGACAATTAGGAGCTGCCCCCCTGATTTTACCGGCGAGTTGGACTTGTGCTTTGGATAATGAATCAGTTATAACCTTTACGAATTCATCGCTTCGGCTGAATGTGTCACATATCAGAACAGTTTTTTTCCCGGCGCCAGCCACAACGTCACCTACGCGTGAAAGGACACCGACACCAAACAGGTATGAATCACCTTTGAACAGTCTCAGCAAAGCACGTGCTTTATCAAAATCGGCCATCTTTCTTTTTCCTTTCTATGTTTTACCTGAAGTGCTCTATCGCTTTTCGTCGTCATTGTGCATTATACCTATCTACAAGGGGCCTTAGATACTCAGCCGCTTGAGCTGCTGCTGTATCGGGGTCGGGCTTCGGCAAAATCTCCACAGAGACCCATCCATCATACCCGGCCTGTTTCAGTCTGGCAAATATGTCCTCGAAGTCTGTGTGTCCCTGTCCCGGAGCCGATCGGTTTGAATCCGCCAGATGGATGTATGCGACATAGTCAATATACTTAGCCAGTTCTCCCCCGATAGTTTTGTCCTCGATATTCATATGGAAAACATCGGGCATAAGTTTCATATTGGGCATATCGACTTTTTTCATCAATTCGACGCCTTCTTCCACACTGTTAATGAAATCTATTTCATAGCGGTTGACCGGTTCCAGGACTAATGTGACGTTCTTTGGAGCGGCATACAAACAGAGGTCTCTGGCCATTTCTATGAAAAGTTTTTCAGCCTCTTGTGGTCTCTGTCGGCCGATTTGCCCTCGAACCCTTCCAATATTGACCAACTGGCCAAAATCTGTGGCAAGGTCGATAATATCTTTGAAAATCCTACGGACCTTTGAGCGCCTCTGGCCCTCCAAATCCGTGAACATCAAACCCAGATCTGCAAACACCTGTCCGGTGGATATACAGGAAACTTCCATCTTCGATTGGGATAGCCACTTCAACAGCAGCTTGTGGTCAACATCCCCGGCAGACTTTAAGGCAAGCTCGATGCCGTCGTAGCCCAGTTCAACTGCCTTTTTTATCGATTTCTCAATGCCCCGAAACACCACGAACGCACTGGGCAGCGCATTTTCGCCGGCAACTGCTACTGATAGCTTCATTTTTGCTCCTTACTGTGCCAGAAGTGCCTTTGCTTTTTCCACTATAGTTTTTTTGGAAATCCCGTATTTGGTCAGCAACACCTTATACGGCCCGGACTCGGCGAAGGTATCTTCAAGACCTATGAAATCCATCTTCACAGGACAGAGTCTGCTCAGGACCTCAGCGACTGCACCGCCAAGGCCGCCTAAAACATTGTGCTCTTCTACGGTAATCATTCTGCCCGTTTTGGAGGCCGACACCACAAGCGTCTCGGCGTCCACAGGCTTAAGGGTGGAGATTTCCAGCAGCTCGGCTGAGATAGCTTGCCTTTGCAGCTCTTCAACCGCCTCGATAGCTATAAAAGTGGGCACGCCGCACACACCGATGGTGATGTCACTACCATCGCGCATTTTGCGGATTTTGCCAATTTCCAGAGGCGGCTCATTCTCAAAAAGTATAGGCGTCGGGTTACGGCTTAAGCGGATAAATGTCGGGCCACTGCGATGTAGCGCTTGTTCCAAAGCCTGATATACTTCCGTTGAGTCCCCGGGAACCACCACAACCATCTTCGGTATCGAACGCATTATCGCAAGATCCGAAACGGACTGATGACTCGCCCCATCAAATGAATCCGACAGTCCCGCGTAACCACCTGCGAACACCACCGGCAGGCTGTTGTAGCAAACCACATTTCGAATCTGGTCCGTACTCTTCAGGGCGAAGAAAAGAGCGAATGTGCTAACGACCGGCCGAAGACCGCAAGTTGCCATGCCTCCTGCTATGTCCACCATATTGGCCTCGGCAACACCAACGTTAAAGAAACGCTGCGGATGTGCTTTTCCAAAAGCAAGTGTCTTTGTGCTGGTAGAGACGTCTGCATCCAGCACCACCATTTCGGGAATTTTATCTGCCAGCTCCAGCAGCGCTTCCCCGAAAGCTTCACGCATCGCAATTTCTTTTGTTGTCAAAGTTTCGCCTCCAGTTCCCCAAGCTTGCCAACCAGTTCAGGCCGACCTTTCTCGTACGATTGGGCGTCTATAGGCGAGCCGTGCCATTTGCTGTCGTCTTCCATAAACGAAACGCCTTTGCCCTTGTGAGTTTCATAGATTACTACCACCGGCCAATCGTTTTGTTGTCGAATCCATTCCCAGGATTCAAGAATATCTACCATATTGTGTCCATCGTACACTCTCGGTGCGACCGACCAGTTAAACGCCTCCAGCTTGTTAGGCAGCGGGTCCATAGGCATTATCTCATCGCTCGGCCCGTCCAGTTGAACCTTGTTGTAGTCGACCAACATTACCAGTCGCTCCGGCTTAAATTTCGCAGCGGCCATAATGCCTTCCCAGGTCTGGCCCTCGTTGAGACAACCGTCACCCACTAAAACAAAACTCCAGTAATTCTTTTTCATTACACGAGCTGCCAGGGCTATTCCAAGCGCTACGGACATACCATGGCCAAGTGCGCCAGTGGACATCTCTACGCCGGGAGTCGTGTTCATACAGGGATGGCCCTGCAGTCGGCTGTTCAAATCACGGAAAGTCTTTAGCTCTTCGGTCGGGAAATAGCCCCTGTTGGCCATCACCGCGTATAGCATACAGGATGCATGTCCCTTGCTAAGAACCAAACGGTCTCTATCCGGCCAATCGGGCTGCTCCGGCCGGACGTTCATTATGTGAAAGTACAGAACTGTTAAAAGTTCAGCCGCAGAGGCGGCACCACCCCAGTGCCCCGTACCTTTGGCGTGCAACACATCGAACACGTCAATTCGGCACTGCTGGGCAAGGTACTGCATCATCGATGCCTTCTTGGCAATATCGGTTTCAGTAACTATTTTTTGGGCGTCTATTCGCTCGATTTCGTTTTTCGCCATCTCTGCTTCTTTACCTAATAAATTTTTCTTCAAATAGCTTGTCTTTCTGTACTTTTGGCGTATTACCATACAAAAAGAATTCTGGTAGCCAGCCACGTTACTATAACCAGTGCGAAGCACGCCAGCGTAATCCTGACAAATCCGGGGAAGTACCACTCCAAGCCGGGTTCTTTTCGCAGTTCGACGGCGCTTTCTGCGCCGAAGATTTTATCCCTGCAATCTTCGGCATAGAGTTTGTCAAGCACATCGGCCTTTAATTCTTCCGGCCCCTCCGGTACCAGGCCCGCATCAATCATAGCAGGCAGGCGAATGCCCGCTTCTACAAGTCGTTGTTCCTTTCCAACCGGCGTGTTAATTATGACGTAGAAGCGTTTTTTCTTCAGAATATCATCTGCTTTACCCAGCAGACAACCTGCAATCATACCGAGCAGCGATACGCCTGTCGAAAGAAATACCGCTGGTACAAACGCCGGCTTGATTGCATCGAAGAAACCCACCTGCTCTCGGTTCATAACCACTACCACGACGACGATATAGGTGGCTATCCCGCCTATGAGTGACAGCCACATACCTGTCCGGTTTGCTCGCCGCCAGAAAACACCGAAGTAAATTGGGATGCCAAGAAAAGAAAGCAGGGTCATTACCAGTTTGACATACTCCTTAATGGAATCGATATAGTGCGTTGAAAAAGCTGCCAGCAATATTGTAGCCACTGCCCAGAAACGGCTCATGAGAAGATAATGCTTAAGTGTCTTGCGAGGAGAGATCATTCTTCGATAAAGATAGTCGGCTACCATCGCAGAGGACGTAGTGGCGAATGTGTCTGCTGAGGACATTGCCGCGGCGAAAAAGCTGGCTATCAAAAGCCCCAGCACACCGATAGGAAGCACCTCGCCCATTACTACACCCCAGGATGTCTCCGGGTCAGCCAGGCCGGGACGGTAAATGGCGAAAAGAATACCATAGACGGCGAACAGCAGCGTGATGATGCGTTTCCACAGGTGACCCCAACCACACTGGGTGGCGGCCTTTTCGTTCTTCGAAATTGAAATCCAGTTGTATATCCACGGAGCAGCAATACCGCCGACCAGGGCCGAAAGGTTCAATGCCAACACCGTCCAAATGGTCATTCGCTCGGGATCTGTCAGATTCCAGATTTCCGGACGCTCAGAGCTGTACTGCTGCAACGCCTCCCACCCGCCTGCCCTTATCCACAAAAACGGCAGCATTATGAAACCTAAAATAAGCAGACACATCAACCCCTGAAGGATATCAGTCAGCAAAGCTGACATCATCCCGCCGGAAAACACGTACGCCCCAACTATCACGGTAATAATCCAGACGCATTGCTGCTGATTAAGGTTAGTAAGACCGGCGAGAATCTTGGCATTGGCCAGCACCACCATACCGACAAACAACGTGCAGATTGTCCCTGCAACGACCGAGTACAAAGATGATGAATATCTATCGTAACGCATCTCGAAAAATTCAGATATGTTGTATACCCGCGCTCTGCGAAAATAAGTGCAAAACAGAAAATAGATTGGCGTTGCGAACAGGAAGCTCCACCAGTACCATACACCGGAAAGCCCGCTTTCGTATGCCTGTCCGCCTACCACCACCGCCTCGTTGCCTGCAATTGCCGAGGCAAAAATAAAGATGAACGATACGATAGGACCCCATTTCCCACCGGCCACAAAAAAATCACCGAGCGTCTTCGTCCGTCTGCCGCCCTGGAAAACGCCAACGTATAATATGATCGCAAAGTAGACCACCACTATAGTGAAGTCAAGCCAATGAATACCGAGTACCATCATCAGTCCTCCACTCTGTCCACCGGAATATTCATCAGGTCACAGTAGACTTGCAGCGATTCTCGATGGTCGCCCGGTACGACGTGAGCGTGGTTGGCGTTGAAAACATTGACGAAGTCAGCGGGTTCGATGTTCATCTTTACGTAGCCGTGTGGCCAGGCACTGCAGGTTTCAGCCATCTTCGCACGCGGAAAGTCAACGAACTCACCGTGGGCAAGAAACATCCGGTATCGGCTGTTAACTCTTGACAATCGTGCCATGGTAATCTCGCCTTCTTTGCAAACGTATGGAAAGTGTGCGCCGTTGCCGCCATACTTTGGAATGAGCGGTTCGATAAATATTTTCGCCAGGTTTTCCGCCGGCTTTTCACTGCGTTCCGCATACCACGAAGGCTGAGCCCCGCAATTACAGCAGACGAAAACTCTGTTATCGAAATCGTAACTGCGCACGTCAAACAGCAACGACGGATACCCGCTGATCAGTTTCAAAATCTGCATAGTAAGAGCCCCGTCACTATCAGCTTCGCACGCTGTCACAACCGGTTCTTTAGAACCATTCCAGTCATAGGGGTCGTTCAGGAAAACTACGCTCAGACAGCTTGCAAGGAAGTATTCGCTCAGGTCATAGTGACATTTGATACCGGTGAAATCCAGGCCAAAGTCGTTTATGATACTGCGAACGGCAATGTAATGGCGGATTTGTTCTTTTACATGTTGCGGTGCCGCTTTGCCTTCGGTGGAAACCTTGCCTGCGTTTTCAGTCAGCCACGCATAGGCACGCTCAACCTCTTGTTTGTCGGCCTCTTTGGCCCGGCGGATAATCTCCAGCTGGTCTATGTGCTCGACGTCAATACCGAATTTCTCCATCCACTGTTGAGTACTGACCACGCCGGTGTTCATACCGATACTCCGTCCGCCTATTAGGCCGTAAACGCTTCCTTTCATTCGTTCGATCACACCGGAGGCACGGCAAAATGCCGAAAGCTCGGAAAGCAGGCGGGGCTCTTCCAGAGGATTGCCCCATATCTTTCGGCTGGGTATGTTGACCTGTTTCATTGCCCCGTGTGCAGCCATGATGCCTCCAAGGCCGGGAAGTTTTCCGTCTCTGGGTGAGCTCAGCAGCACAGGGAGACTTAGAACGCGTGCGGAAATGACGCTGAAATTGGGAAATGCAAATACGGGAATGTCGAAAACTGCTGCTTCAATGTCCGCCTTGCGCATCTCTTTGGCAATCCTGCGGGCGATTTTTGACGAATACGCTATCTCGCTTGCTTCCACAACCGTCAGAAGCGGGTCTTTCTCAATCGCTTCGCTGAGGACCTTTGCGTGTCGCACAATGGTTTTCTCAAGGGTTTTATGAACTCGAAATCGACCATCCGAAAACGCCAGAAGCCCTACTCGGTAGGGCTCCAACTTGACAGGTGCCGGTTCAATACTCATTGGTTTCTCCTATATTCATACTGGTTCTCAAAGCCCAAACAACGTGGTAAATTACGCAGTTATTGATATAATACCAGATTGGCAGAAACAATCAAATATAGAGCAAAAAATAACATCTACTCAGAGTTCAGATGGAGAAAGATTTGGAGAAATCCGTCCAAACCGACCTAACTTTCCACATAAAGATAGCACAGGCAACGAAAAATTCCTTGTTCCCACTGCTGCGGCACCAGCAGCTTCTGTTGTAGCAGTAAAACCAGTATTTGAAGTAACTGGCTGCGAAAGAAGATTATTACCCTCAGCACTTTGTATCATTAAGGATTGTTTGCCAACCTCAATGATTTTAATAGGGATGTTTACCTATTTTTATGTCACCAACTCCAAAATGGTCCGTCAATAACTATAGTAATCGTTCAGGGGGTCAGAAGTGCGTTTTTGTGTCATTGCGATTCCTTTAGCCTGAAGCAATCCCAATATACATCGGGATTGCTTCGTCACTTCGTTTCTCGCAATGACTCCATGAATATCGAATATTGAAGAAGGAATTACGAATGGTGAGGTATATTCCTGCTTCCGCAGGAATGACAGTTAAAAATAGATTCCTCGGCTGTGCTCGGAATGACCCAGCACCAAATTGCAGCAGATGCCTATCCTTCGATTGCACTCAGGACAGGTTTGGTGCGGGGCAAGCACCGAGCAACGAGTCACCACTTACCAATTACCAATCACCCAAGAAGATCACGGTAATTCGGCGCCGCACCAAAATCGAGAGGTGTTTTCGTCGGCACTTAGCCAATCGGCGCGGCCGTCAAAGAAAAGATTGTTACAGCCTTTGTTGCGATGTCGATTCTGGGCGATCCGTCGGGTCGTGTTACTGCCCTTGGTAGTTCGGTCCGAGGCCGGCAGATGCGTACTCGACCAAACGTCCAGACGGTTCAACCCGGACACAATATGCAACTCATGTCTGTTCCGTACCACAGCACGCCAATTTCCAGCCTCGTTATCGGCCAAATAAATCCGCTGGGCGGGAGACTTGACTTTGCTGAGCCTGGTCGGCTTATTCATTTGGTTTCCCCAGTTGTTGCTTTGCAAGCCCGGCTCGTCCATATCCCAGGTGTTCACGACATAATCCACTGTCTGCTCGGCATTGCTGTGGCCGTATCGTCCTACTCCGTTACGGGGAAAGGACGGGCACTGGAATACTTTGACCTCCCGGTAGTCTTCCATGTGCTTATATTCATTGCCTAAGTACGGAATGAAAACCAGGATCCATTTGACTTTATGGTCCATTGCTCGAGGGATAAAATCGTCGTTATCCATGGCGTACTGGTGCATGGCAATGCCGATTTGTTTGAGATTATTCAGGCAGTAAACGGTCCTGGCCTGTTTCTTGACCCGCTGCAGGGCCGGCATCAATATCGCCATCAACAGTGCTATAATAGCGATTACTACCAGCAGCTCTATCAATGTGAAAGCTTGTTGTTTGTGCATGGCTATACTCCGCCTTGCCCTCAGTAATGGAATCCACCAATAATTATACACTCTCTTGGCCAGAAATCAATGAAAAAGAAAGTAATCGGCCGGTTTAGCAGTCGTCGGCATGGCGACGGCAGGCAGACTTACCGCTCCCTTACCCCGCACCAATTGAACCAAAGTCTATTCACCAAGCCATGTCCAAGTTAGTTTCTTTTGTCGCCGGACAATTGGTGCGTGGAGGCTCTGTTTTGTGTAATTTCCGTGTCAGTCCGTGTGAGGTTTTTTCTTTCTTTTTTTGAACAATTTTCTAACCTTGCCACGGTATCTCTTCGGAAGCAAAGACAAGAACTTTCGCTGAAGCAGTATCCTTAATCCCAGAATCTCCAAACCGATAAGTGCCAGCCACGAGCCTGGGGAAAATGGTGTCAACGCCGCCAACACGCCGAGGATGATTAACACTATGCCAAAAATTATTCTGAGAGATTTTCGCATGCTTTCAGAAACAAAATCCCCAAATAAATCCTTCGACTTTGCTCAGGGCAGGCTTTAGTCAAACTTGGGTTTGCACTTTAAGTGGTCGCGTGTCTGCTCAAAGATGTCCCAAAGACCTGATTCCAAGATATTGGTCTTAGTGACACTCCGCCGTTGATGACCATCATCGATTACTAATAGGCCGTCTTTTTTGGTTATTCTTTTTAGTTCTGCCAAAAATTCTGTGTTGTTCTTGATCACGTGAAACATATCAATAGCACATACTACGTCTGCCACGTGGTCAGGTAGAGTGCTATTATATCCTTTGGCCAAGATCGGCACGACATTTTGTAATCCGTATTTGTCAATCCTTTTCTTTACTGCTTCTATCGCCAGTTCGTGAATGTCTATCGCAAAGACCTTGCCTTGTTTGCCTACCAGCTTTGCGAGTCTTGTGGTGTACCTGCCCGGGCCGCATCCGTAATCCACAACGGTCATGCGGGGCTCAACGGCGAATTTTTTGATGCGTTTATCTATGTACGGGTATGTACAGTCTATGACCCGAAAGATGAGGTTCATCAATTTGAAGGATGTATCTGACATCCTCTCTGTTTTTCTCCTCTGTACTTTCTTTTTCAATGACATGGCTGCCTCCAAATCTCTGCTTCAAAATAGCATCGAATCTACAAACACGTCCTGGAATGCCGGCTCGTGGGCGACTTCGATGTATTCGATATTGCGGGCCAATTGTTTAGCCTCTGCCCGAAGGGCAGAGTTCAGAAGTATCATCTGTGCACCGGAACTGGCGGCGTTGCCGACAAAACGAATCCTATCCGCCGGAATGGCGGGCAAAAGGCCAATTCGCAATGCGCTCTTTGGCCGAATATAATTGCCAAACGCACCAGCTAAAAGAATCTGTTCTATACCGTTATCTTCGATGCCGAGTTTTCGCTGTAGGATTTTTATGCCAGCTCGAATGGCTGCCTTTGCCAATTGGACCTCGCGAATGTCTTTTTGCGTAAGAAACAGATCCCGTTCGCTTACCCCGAAGAACATCGGGGCGGCTCCGTGGAGGCAAAATGATAATTGGCCATTGTGTTCGACAATTCGTGAGATGATAACTGGTGACAACCGACCTTCCAGCATGCCGGGTTCGTTGAAACGGCCGCTGTTGTCAATAATACCCAAATCCAGCAGCACCGCGACTGCATCAATCAGGCCGCTGCCGCATATAGAAAATGGTGGACAATTTCCGATTACATCCAAATCAATGTCGTCTTCGTTTGCGACGACATTTTCTATTGCACCTTCAACCGCCCTGCTACCGCAGGATATTCGTGCACCTTCGAAAGCAGGGCCGGCTGCACAACTTGCTGCGTAGAGTTTATCCTTGCTGCCGAGCACAATCTCACCATTAGTGCCGATGTCAACAGCGAGTGACATCTTGTCGGCTGAATCAATGTCGGTGGCGAGGGCAACAGCAGTAATATCTGACCCGACAAAGCCGGCAATATTCTCGACCGTATGAACGTTACCTTCAGGATTTATTTGCAGATGCAACCTTTCAGCAGTCGTATCCTGTGCATCGAGAGAGAAGGCTTTGTATGGAGCCTGGCCAAGCTGCTCTATCGGTAATTTTAGAAAGATGTGGTTCATAGTCGTGTTGCCGACAACGCACATTTCATATATGTGCTTTGTGTTGATAGATGCCTCTTTACAGAGCTTTGCAATCAAATCATTTATACAGTCAATTATGAGTTTTTGCAGTTCAGCTAATTTCCGGTCGGTTTTTGCGTATGCGATTCTACTAACGACGTCGTCGCCATATCGGCTTTGTGGATTTAGAGCAGCTTGTGTAGCTAAACATTGGCCGTTCACCATATTGATTAGTTTAACCACGACTGTTGTTGTGCCAATATCAACTGCCAGGCCGAATATTTCGTCGGTTGATTCTTTTGCTCGATATTTTTCGTGTATAGTCGGACGTACGCTTAGGTGTGTATCGATGCCATGTTCGAGGATTTTTTGCTCGAAGAACCTGGAGCTCGCAGGAATTGTTACTGTAAGATCGCTTTGAATCCGGTGCTGACAGGCAAGGACCTGCTTTCCGTTCGGCTCAATTTCTACGAGACACTTTTTGCATGTGCCTTTACCGCCGCAAACGCTGTTTAGTATTATGTCGGCCTGGCCTGCAGCCTCAAGAAGCGTGGCACCTGCGTGAATGGAAATTTCCTTATCATCAGGCTTGAAAGTAACATTAAAATGTTTCATTTATCGTATTGAGTATATCGTATTGCGTAATGCGCATATCGTATCGCCTATGCGTAATACTCAATACGCACGACGCATAACGAATTATCAGCTTTTCTTATGTCGAATTTTCCAGCGTGTATGTCTTTTTTTGCTTCCAACTTTGCGTCTGCGTCTTGGTTTTGCCATATATTACTCCAACAAAGCAACCAAAATCTTTTATTGCAAAATACTTTTAAGCACTCGGAACATATGTTAGTATAACTAAGTATAAAAGTAAAAGGAAAAAACCAAATCCTGGGTCAAATCCAGGGCGAAATATTATTTAGAATGGGGTACAAAAATGATTCAATGCAAAGATTGCGAATTCTGCGAGATGGGTTCGGACGGGCGAAGAACTTTTAAGTGCGATCCATTCGTTAATATCAAGGAGCCGGAATGCTTGGCCAAATGGCAATTAATCCGTCTTGATATGCTGGTATCGAGCTACCAGCAGATGCTCAAATGGTACGGAAAACTGGCACCTTTGCAAGA
>CAYNKI010000087.1:0-13579 GCA_964397675.1 uncultured Pirellulales bacterium | reverse complement strand
TTATGAGCGAATATATTAAAACGATTATTATAGATTTTTGGAACACTGTAGCTGAGATGTCACCCTATTTATTGTTTGGCTTTTTTGTGGCAGGGATTCTTTCGGTGCTTGTGTCACAACGCCTGGTGGAGAAACATTTAGGCGGTAGGGGGATATGGCCACTATTAAAGGCGTCGCTTTTTGGAATACCGCTGCCTTTGTGCTCATGTGGCGTCATTCCCGTATCAATGTCACTACACAAACACGGCGCGAGTAGAGGTTCTACAGTATCATTTTTATTATCTACCCCGCAAACCGGGGTGGACAGCATTTTTGTGACTTTAAGTCTTCTTGGGCCTGTCTTTGCCGTTTTCAGGCCTTTGTTGGCACTTATAACCGGCCTTATCGGTGGTATATTGGTTGATGTGTTTGATCGAGACAAAAGAGTTGAGAGAGCACCACTATCGAAATGTACGGACGAGTGCTGTACAGGTGGAAAAGTAACCGACAGATTTGTCAGAGGATTAAAGTACGGTTTTGTCACACTGCCGCGAGATATAGGTAAAGCAATGTTTGTGGGACTGGTGGTAGCTGCGGTGATTTCAACTGTTGTGCCGGACGACTTTTTTGCAGAAAAACTGCTCGGCACCGGTTTTTTTGCAATGTTGGTAATGATGTTTTTAGGCATACCGGTCTATGTGTGCGCCACTGCTTCGGTACCTATTGCTGCAGCAATGATTGCTAAAGGCTTGACACCTGGCGCAGCATTGGTCTTTCTCATAACTGGGCCAGCTACCAATGCTGCTGGATTTATAACTATTTGGAAGGTTTTAGGAGGGCGGACTGCAATAGCTTACCTATTTACGGTTGTGATTTGTGCTCTTGGGGCGGGATTATTGCTTGATATGATATTTGCTGATCTCGGCTCATCTGTTCAGACTCATATTCACCAGATGGAGCCTTCTGTCTTGGGCCACATATCAGCAGCAGCACTTTTGGCCGTTTTGGCAATTGCTATTTTTAGCACAAGAAAACCTGCCGGTTGATTACTCAAAGCAGAGCCGTGACCTTAAGGGAACGGCAAGTATACCTTCCATTTCCTTTTTGGTGCCGAAGATCCGTCATGGGAGGGACAGTCAAAATTTGTGAGTTTTTCTACTCAAAATGGTCTTGTTTATCGAGGTTGTCGTTGTGGTAGTTATCGGGCTTAAATAGAAAAGGCAGTAACAAATCCTGCATTAAGAGGATATTGGATAACTGGTAACTGGTAAATGATAACTTATGTCCAATAACCAATCACGATTTCTTTGTCATATTTAGCGTCATTGGTGTTAAAGAAGTTAAGGCAGTAGGCTGTAGAACCGATAAATTCCAACAGTTATAAAGTGTAAAGTGACTAAAGTGAGCTAAAGTGTCTAAAGTTAAAATCTATAATTTTAGGCACTTTAGGCACTCCAAACTTTAGCTCACTTTTCTCGGTGTTTTTGGGATTTCGTGACATGAAAAGGGTACAGTCCGTAACTCTGATACTTCTTTTATTTGCTCTGAGTATTCTCCAGGTTGGTTGTGGAAATAAATTTTTTGACCCCTCACAGATAGGAAGATTTCGTCCTACACCAGCAGTCAATGTAATATTAAACTCATTGGGTATAGCCGATGAGACACCGGTTGCCTGGGAAAAAGCTGAGGATCCTGAGCCGAGTGACATTATAGCAATACAAACTGATTATGTCTTCAGGTCTGGAGATACTGTCAGGATATCCATTTTTGAGCTGTATCAAGAGAGTATGCCATTCGTGAACGATTTTATCGTTACTGAGACCGGCAAAATATCCATACCAGACGTGGGGGTCGTTCAAGCAGCAGGTTTGACTGAAACACAGCTTGAAGATGAGATTAAACGAATCCTTTCACCGAACATATTAAAAGAACCATCGGTTAGCGTAACTTTGCTCAATTCACAACAGCGTACCTTTTCAATACTGGGTGACGGTGTCTTAGCTCCAAACAGGTATGTAATTCCAAGATATGATTTTAGGTTGGCTGATGCGCTTGCCACAGCGGGGGGGCCAAGGCAATTTAACGTAAGCCATATTTATGTTTCACGTCGTGTTAGGCAGCAGCAGGAAATAGCTGAGCCGGTTGAGACGAGCACGAAGCCAGGGATTCCAAATCTGGAGTTTATCAAGCCCAAGATTCGTAAAGAAGAAATTCCCGAACAGGAATTTCCAGAGCTAAAGATTATTGAGCCACAGGGAAGGGGTACGTCATTCAAATTGGAACGAGAAATGCCGAAGAGGATATCGCCTTCGGCGCAAATTCGCTGGCCCGAAAATAGAAAGTTAGTTTTTGCTTCTACGGAGATGCCTGGGACGCAGCTTGTTTCTCGTCGAGTATCCAGCATCCAGCAACCAGCATCGAGTATTGGTGAGGATGAAGTTGGTGGACGTATAGATTGGATTTTTCGTGATGGGAAATGGGTTCCAATTCAGGTCGGGCCACTGGAACCTACAGAACCGGCGATAAAAGAAAAGGAAGTTGAGGAGCGTATAGAGTGGATTTCTCGGGATGGCAGGTGGATTCCGGTTCCGGTCATTTCACCGAGGCCAACAAAGCCGGCCATTCCACCCGAGGAAAAGATACCAGAAGAGCTCGAATGGGAGGCAGCAATTCAAGCGCGAGTCCTAAAGATTCCCGTTGCTAAGTTACTCGCTGGTGATCCGCGGTATAATATCGTCATAAAGCCGGGCGATACCATTCATGTGCCTGTTGATATTATCGGTGAATTCGCTATAATGGGTAATGTCAATCGTAGCGGTTATATCAATATTACCGGTCGACCAATGACTTTGAAAATGGCTATAGCCGCGGCTGGTGGCCTGGGACCTTTGGCTTGGCCAAAACGCTGTGAAGTGATAAGAAGAATCGGCGATAACAAGGAAGAAATAGTGATGGTAGATTTGGATAAAATCGCCAGTGGTGAACAGCCGGACTTCTTTATTAAGCCCAACGATTTGATCAACGTTGGCACACATGCAACCTCAAGATGGCGTGCAATCTTGCGAAATGCCTTCAGAGCTACTTACGGTTTTGGTTTTGTTTACGACCGCAACTTTGGGGATGCTGATTTTGGAAAAGGTTTCAGAAGACCTCACTGGTTTTAGCAAAATCTTCTAATTATGGTGGACAATATGAAGCGTAATGCGTCGTGCGTGAAGCGTGATGCGTCCCGATGTACATCGGGATCGTGCGCAATACGCAATACGCAATACGCAATACGAACAAGGTGGCGTGAGCTTGAGCTGCATAATTACATCAAGATTGTAATAGTAGGGGGATTGCTTTATTTTCTTTTTCGAAATGAGTTTGGCAGTATCGTTCGCAGATGGCTGACCGATCCGAGCTGGTCGCACGGTTTTCTAATCCCGCTTTTTAGTTTGTACTTTATTAATCAGCACAAAAGTGAAGTTTTAAATCTTCAAACCAAGCCGAATTATTTAGGCTTGATTTTTTTGCTTTGCAGTATTTTGTTCTATTTTTTTAATATAGTCAGCCCATCCGGATACGCATACTTCCGTTCTATTTCTATGATAGCAGCGCTTGGTACGGTGGTATTGTTTTTAGGTGGGTGGCGTTTAATTAAATATGCGTGGCTGCCAATAGTGTTTTTGGTCTTCGCGGTGCCATTGCCACAGAGATATTATATTGGTCTGACTATGCCGATGAGGCATCTGGCTGCTGATGTTGCCACTTTCTTATTGAATTTGCTAAGTGGATTAGAAGCCACTGCCAGCGGTGTGGTGATAGATGTGATTTATAAGGGCCAGCGATTGGAGCCTGCCCTTAACGTGGCGGAGGCTTGCAGTGGAATGCGGCTACTAATGGCCTTCTTAGCTCTGGGCGTCGCTATGGCTTATTTGCATTACCGGCCTATTTGGCAGCGTATTATCTTGTTAGCCAGCACCATACCCATTGCGATATTTTGCAATATTGTACGAGTTACAGTTACCGGTTTTATTTATGTGCTGATTCACCCTAAATATACTCAGGACATTTACCACGATTTGCTTGGAATGGCAATGCTGCCTTTAGCATTTGGCTTATATGGCTTTCTGGCGTGGTTTATGTCGAGCTTATTTATTGAAGAAACCGAGACGGTTACGGAAGATATTGTGGTTCGTAAACGTGATGTGTGATGCAGGATGCTAAGTATGATATTCAGGTTTATTTGCAGCCGGCATTTTTGATATGCGTGGCGGTGCTGGCAATAGCTGCAGCAGGTATGTCAATTGCGACAAAACGCTTCGGCATATATTTGCAGAAAGAACCTTTACCTTTAAAAAAATCTTTAGACCTGTTGGATGAAAAGCAGTTAATCCCTTACCAAGTAACATCAAAACGCAAGATCGAAAACGAAGAAATACTTAAAGCACTGGGTACAGAAGATTATATCCAATGGATTCTGGATGCCCCTGGGCTGGCTACAGATAGTGCTGTTCGCAAGTGTTTGTTGTTTATTACTTATTATCAACTGCCGGACAGGGTACCACATGTACCGGAGGAGTGCTATACGGGCGGTGGCTATCAAAGATTGGCGACCGATAATGTGACATTTGAGATAAAAAAGCCGGGATTGGAGAAAAAAATCCAGGGCAAATATCTTGTTTTTGGTAGTACAAAATTTGATTTTTGGCAAAGTGGTGGAAAATTTCCGGTTTTATATTTTTTCAAAGTCAACGGAGAGTATGCCGGCAGTAGAGACGAGGCTCGAATAACGCTGAACAAGAACCTTTTTAGAAAACATTCGTATTTTTGCAAGGTGGAATTAGTTTTTAACCAGGGCTTTATTGCACCAACCAAAGAACAAGCAATTACTGCCGGCGAAAAGCTTTTAGCTGTGATTTTGCCTATTTTGGAACGAGAGCATTGGCCTAACTGGTAAGGGAAAAAACCATGGCAAAGAAAAGATTAAATAAAAAAGTTGCGCTTATCGGCTCGTTGGTTTTTCTACTATTGGTGCTGTTGGCCATTGTAGTTGTTTTGCGTTTGGGTCGAGACCCGGATAAGTTTATCCAAGATGGTGACACAGCATGGCAGGTAAAAGATTATAAGACAACTGAACGCAATTACCGTAAGGCGCTTGGCTTGGCAAAATCAGGTTCACTTAGGAAGGAGTTACTTTCCAAGCTTATAGAAGTATATATTGAAACCGGCCAGTGGCCCAAAGTGCTGGGCTGCTGGGAGCAAATAACCAATATAGATCCGAAAAATGTCAAAGCTCGCTATAGCCGGTTGAAGTACTACTACGTGCTGGTTGACAGTGGTGATGCCCGATATTGGCCGGACGTCCACGAGCAAGCGTCGGATTTGATAAAGCTGGTACAAGATGCAGATATGCTTACGGAAGAAACAGCCAAATTTGAGACTTCCGGAATGCCGGACGCAGGTGCTGGAGGGCTTAACATCGAGCCATATCTGTATCTACTCAAAGGCAGAGCTGCCTATGAATTGGCAAAGATGGGAGCGGTCACAGCTCCTGACGAATTACTTGCCAAAGCAATAGAAGATTTGGAAAAGGTACAAAAGCTCGATCCTAATAATGTTGACGCCTATTGGTATTTAGCACAGGCGGCCATCGAAAAAGGTGAGATTCTTGCATCAAGAGGTAATCTTGAAGAAAGAGAAAAAGCTGCAAAGAAGGCCGACGAACTTTTACAACAGGCGGTTAAGGTAGCAGATACTATTCCCAGAGCGCATATTAATCTTCTAACACGCAAGTTCATGCTTGCTCGCAGAAGCGATCCTAAGATGGTTAAACAGCAAATTAAATCGCTCGAGCCTGAATATTTGTCACTTGTGAATAAGTTTCCTTCCAGTGCAGAGGCGTTTGCAACACTTTCTGGATTCTATTCAATCTATTCGGTTTATTCAGAACCTCAGATGGGCCTTGAATATATTAATAAGGCCATTGAGGCGGCAGAGAAAGCAATTGAATTGGACAAGGAAAATGTGGAATACGCAATAACTGCGGCGGATCTGTACTATCACAAGTCCTCTGTGTACGGACAAAAACCAGAAATCGCGAAAGCGATAGCAATAGCCAAAAACGCACTTACGCTACCGAACGCCCAAGATACAGCCGGACCACTGCAATATGCAAACATGCATAATAGACTTTCATTGTATTTTTTTCTCGCGCATTGTTATATCGAGCAGATACTCGAGCCCTCTGAGGGGAGAGAGGAGTCGCAGATCAAAAGCTGGCTGACAAATGCAGAAGAGGCGGTGCACGAAATTGAGCAGATATGGGGCAGTGGGGAGAAACCGCAGGTTGTTAAATGGCAGGGAATGCTGGAGCTTGCAAAAGGAAATACAGACTCAGCGGTAAGGAAGCTGTATGCCGCTTACGAACAAATCAAAGCGTCTGAGCAAAGAGATGCGCAACTTTCCTACACCCTTGCAAAGATTTTTGAAGACACTTCCGAAGTTGGAGCGGTCATGGAATTCTTGGTTGGTGCCTTAGATGCAAGAATTGAGTTAATTAAACCGGAAGCAGTTTTGGATTATCTGGAGGTTCTGGGCAAGCTCAATATGTGGTCGCATGTCCTATCCTCTGATAATCCTTTTAGTATAGATGCCTTCGAGCAGAAGTTTGGTCCCAGCCGAAGAAGCCAAACACTTCGCATAAAAGCTTTAATTGGTACAAATCGGGTCTCAGAGGCTGAAGAAGAATTGACCAAGCTCGATCAGAATGACCCAAACGCAATTAAGCTAAAATTAGTGTTAGTGGAGGCCAAGATTAGGCAAATTAAAAGGGCTATAGTACAAAGGCAGGCAGCACAAGATCCCAACATTATTTCTCAATTGACTGAGGCGAAAGGAAAAGAGGATTTTCGGTCTGATGCGGCTGAGAAGTTAATGAAAGCTGAATTGAATAACTACAGCCGACAAGGAGTTGAGTTGTTACAAAAACTGCTGCTAATAGAACCAAATGCTGTTGAAGAATCTTATGTTATTACCGTTTGCAGAAGTTGCATAGAACAAGGCTGGATAGATGAGGCTGAAGATTTGGTCAATCGATTCTTGAAATATTTTCCAGGCAATACAGCAGTTTTGATTTATAAACAATTGCTCTCCGAGCCCGATCCTCAAAATGTTTCGCCGCAAAGGTACCAGGAAATTGAGAAACAAGTTCTATCGAGTATTACAGATTCTCTTAGTCGAGCTGTGCGGCTTGGGTTATTTTATCGGAAGAATAATGAGTTGGACAAAGCGGCTGAAAAGTTTAAAGAAGCTCTGGAGATGAAAACGCCGCGAGAGGGTCAAGCTGAAAGGCCAGATTATAAGCTGAGGGCAAAAATAAGTCAAAAGCATCTTGCTGCGAACCATCTTTTCGATATAGCCTGCCAGATGGAAAATTGGAAGCAGGCAGAGCAAATAGTAGACATCGCGCGAAGCGAGAATCTTGATGATTGCCAAGGCCTGCTTTTTGCGGCTCGTTTCGATGTGGCTAAAGACGAATTTAATGATGCGTTGGCAAAAATCAACGAATGTTTGAAACAAAGACCTATATTTTCACGAGGCTTTATGTTCAGAAGCAGTATCAATGCTGTTCTGGGAAACGAGCACGCATGTATTGAAGACATCCGAAAAGCAACATCTTTGAATCCTCTCGATGGAACCATTGCAAAGAGAATGGCCGGTACATTGTATCTTCGCAATCAAAAACTTGGAGAAAATGTCACGTCCGATCAGGTCATTGAAACCAAGCGCGCATTAGAAAGAGCAATACGGCTAAATCAAAGTGATTTGGCATTGCTTAGCGATTATGCCGAATACATAAGCTCCACAGAACCTTCAAGAGCATTGTCGATTCGCCAGTCTTTGCAAAAAAGCGCCCCGTCTTTGCAGAATGCTATACAACTTGGCAAATTGGCAACCAACATGGCTCTGAAAGAAACGGACGCAGAGCGAAGAAAGGCACTGTTTGAGATTGCTCATTTCTCTCTCGAACAGGCTAAGAAGATAGAGCCACAAGACAGGGTGATGCTCGAAAGCTATGCAGAATACTATCGGGCAAGAGGACAGGATGAAAAAGCTCAGCAGTTGCTATTAGAATCACAGGACGATAAATTACTCTGGCGTCATTATTTTCAGCTTGGCCGATTTGAGGATGCCAAGAAAGTATTGCAGCAGCTATACAAACACCAGGCAAAGGACAGCGACGTGGTCAAGGGTCTTTTGCTTGTTGCTGAAAAAACTGCCGACAAGGAAGCTGTAAAAAAGTATTCTGAAGAGCTTCTATCCCTTGAGGACAATGTAGAAAATCGTCTTTTACAGATTAATACTTTTCTCTTGCTCGGTCTTATCGAGGAAGCGAAATACAAATTGCAAAGCTTTAAGGAGAAATATCCGGACGAATCAAGAGCATTGCTACTTGAAGGTTGGTTGGCAATGAGACAGGGCCAGTTGGAAAAGGCGTTGGAGCTAACTAATCGAAATCTTGAGTCCAACCAGGATCACGCAGGGGCGTGGAGGTTAAGAGGTCAAATCAATCTTTTAATGGCAAATTACGATCAGGCAATCATTGACCTTAAAAGGAGCAAGTCATTGTCAGATACACCTACCACCAGGATTTATTTGGCAAAAGCTTATCTACAGGCCGAGCGTGAAGACGATGCTATTATCGAACTTAAAAACACGATTGACGCACCGGGTGCTCCTATGGAAGCCAGAGTATTGCTTGAACAGGTTTACTTAAAGCTCGGCAGAAAAGAAGCATTAAGAAGATTCTATGATAATACTTTGGAAAAGCTCCCTAACAGTGTGCCATGGTATAATCGTGCAGCGACATTTGCTATATCTATGGGAGATTTTAACAAGGCAGAGCAGTTATATAAAAAGGCGTACAACCTTAAGCAGCAAGAGTATCTTGGAGAGAATTCCGAAAACGCTATGCAAGATGCTCAATACGCCGCAGCGTTCGATGGATATTTGCAGGCACTGGCATTAGGAGCAGGGGAACCAAATAGCGTTTGGCGACCACAAAAGTTAGATATGCTTTTTGAAGAGGGCAAAAAACATGAGGATACCGCTTTTGCTCCCTTAGCTTTTTGCAGGATGGCTGAGGGGAAGTTGAAACTCGGTGATCGGAAAACCGCCATAGAATATTGCCGAAAAGCGGTCGATAAAGCGGGGACAAATGAGAAGATCGCATCTGAGATTTTACAGAGAATGTTCTTGACTCTGGGAGCAGATGAAGTTTCGAGCTATTGCGAGCAAAGATTAAAGACCAATCCGGATTCTTTACCGACCAATTTTACCATGTTTAATTTGGCAAGAATCAAGGGCGAGTACGACAAGGCAGTAGATTATATTAGCAAATGTATCGAGCTTACAGAGCCGGATACACAACACGGGCTTGAGTATAAATTCAGAAAAGCAGAGCTCTTAACCATTGCCTATCAAAAGACTTCCGATAATAGGTATCTTAAAGGGGCTATCACAGATTATGAAAGTCTGTTAGCTAAAATGCCGAATAATATCAATGTTTTGAATAATTTGGCATATATGCTGGCGGAAAAGAACCAAAGGCTCTCTGATGCTGTTAAATACGCCAAGAAGGCACTTGAGCAAATGCCGAATGATCCTATCTTCATGGATACTTATGCTTATGTGCTGTATAAAAACGGCCAGGCTTCTAAGGCTGCTGAATTATTGACATCTGCTATGCAGCAGTATAGGCAGGACGAAATCGTTGCATCACCGGAGGTATGGGAGCATTTAGGTATGGTAAAAGAGCAGCTCGGAGAAAAAGCCCAGGCTCTTATTGCTTATAAACGGGCACTGCAAGTAGGAGCAGATAAACTGCCGGAGCCGGTCAGACAGCGAATAACATTGGCTATTGAACGTCTTTCGCGATGAGCTGGATTCTTATTAGAGATTAAAATGGCAGAAGGAAAACCAACAATTTCAAATAGAATGGCAAGATCACATAGACCGATGCCACCGACCACTGCTGCACTGACACCGAAGGAAGTTTTTGGAATATTGCGTCGGCACATACTGCTGATAATTATTATGACTGTGTTGTGTCTTGGAGCCGGCGGTGGCACCTGGTATCTTTTACGCATGTATCTGCCAAGATATACCGCACAGACCTATATTGAAGTTTTACCGCCCGTAAAAACAGACCCTATGGACATTGTGGCAGTTCAGGTACATAAGGATATACATTATCAGCACCGTTTATCAATGGCCAACCTAATAAAACAGCAAAGAGCTTTACAAGAATTACTCAGAAATGACAAAGTTAGAGCAACCAAGTGGTTTGAAAATAGAGATAGAGATGATAGAAAAGCATTTAAAAATTTAAAAAAGAATCTTGGTGCTCACGCCCTCAGAGACGCTGAGTTTGTTGAGATATCGATGACTTGCCAATCCGCTGAAGAGGCAGCACTGTTAGTTAACGAGATGGCACAATGGTTTGTTGCTTCACGAGAAGGTACAAAAAAGGCCGAGGTTAGTGAGAAGTTGGCAAGGCTTCAAGAGCGGCTACGCGAAGTTGAAACAGAGGTGGAGCAATTTGAAACGGCCTTGGCTCGGGAGCGTTCAGATTCAGGTATAACCGACCTGGAACAGCCTGCGGGGCGTTATTGGCGCCATACATTTGAAATAAAACTGGATGATTTGGAGCTTCAGCAAAACGAGCTTCTCCTGGCAATAAAACAAACTGAGGCTGATTTAGCGAATATCCAGGAACTGGCAGAAGGTCCTATTACTGTGCAGATTGAACAGGTCGTAGAGGGTGACCCCGTTATGGTTATGCTTGCTCAGCAGCTTGCCTTTCAGGAAGCCCAGCTTGCAGGAAAACTTACAAAGTTTGGTGAAAATCATAGAGTCGTGCGTGAAACACAGCAGCTGATAGACGAAATAGAAGAAAAAAGGAAGCATAGACAGGACTTAATAGCAGAGCAGACCCGGCAGGCAGGACTCGAAAACGCACGAGATAGACTCATCGTGTTGAAACGAAGGCTGGAAGAATTACAGGATTTACGAGAGGAAGCTGCTGCAAAAAAGAAAGACCTTGATTTAGCACGCGTGCGGTATGAAGAGTGGCTAAAGAAAAGAGATGAGAGAATAAAGATGCGTGACACAATCAAAGCGCAGATCGAGAATTGGAGGATAATTCACGATGACCCGGAGACGCCCACGGTGCAGTTTAAGGGACCGGCTCCGCCGCCACTGGAGATGGTAACCTCTCGGCAGTGGTGGCTTTGGTTTCCAAGTGGATTTGTCATGGGCTTGTTAATCGGCATAGGCCTTGCCTTCCTTATTGAAATGGCTAATGACTTGGTGAAGACTCCAAGAGATGTAATGAGATTCTTGGATGTTCCTCTGTTGTGTATGATTCCTGATGCCTCCGAAGACAAGCTGGGCAGAAAAGTCGACCTGGCTCTGGCTGTCTATCAGGCACCTTATTCTGTCATTAGTGAATCTTACAGGCAGCTTCGCGCCAATTTTGAGCTGTCTGGCACAGCGGAGTCTTGGAAGACTGTGCTTGTTACCAGTGGAAATGCAGCGGATGGCAAGACCTCCGTGGCGGTGAATCTTGCCACCACTTTTGTTGCTAAGAATGAAAAAGTGCTGCTTATAGATGCCAATTTTAGAAGGCCAAGTTTACAAAGAATATTTGCCAAAACGCAGACACACGATTTAGATGCTCAGACATCTAATCTTGGATTGAGCAGCCTGCTAACGGGTCAGTGTGGTTATGAGGTTATAAGGCCAAGCGGTATCCAGGGCCTTGACATAATCGGTTCGGGGCCAATGCCTTCTAATCCGTCTGAGCTGCTTGCTGGTAAACGAATGCAGCAGCTAATTAAAGAACAGCGTGAGAACTATGACTATATTATAGTTGACGGTCCGCCGGTCTTGCTGGTAAGTGAAGCTAAGGTGTTGGCAAAATTTTCTGATGCAACAATTTTGGTACTTAATGCCGCTGCTACAAGTAGAGGTGCCGCACAGAGAGCGGTTTATGAGCTTAGAGTTGTAGGTGCTAATATGGCTGGCTGTGTGCTCTTTGCAGCAAGGGCAATGAAAGGCGGATATTTCCACGAGCAATTCAAATCTTACCGCAAATACCAAAAGCTGCAGCTTGCTTCTGTTAGGTAAATGCCGATTTAAAACTGTGTTCACATTTTATGTAAAAACTCGTAAAATGGGAACGTTTGTTTAGCCGTCCCCGGGACGGCGACGGTTCAAAAAATCAGTAAGATTTCTTTATAAGAGGTTATTTTAATGGATAAATTCTTAGTGACCGGCGGAGCCGGATTTATTGGCTCGAATATCTGCAGAAAGCTTGTTGCAGATGGCTGCTTTGTCAAAGTCGTGGATAATTTGCTTACCGGCAAAAAAAGTAATCTCGCGGATGTTATAGATAAAATTGAATTCATAGAAGCTGATATGGGCGATGCGGAGGTCGCCCATTCAGAGATGAAAGATATCGATGTTGTTCTGCACCAGGGCGCTTTACCCTCGGTGCCGCGTAGCGTTGATGACCCTGCTGCTACGCACAAACATTGTGTCGATGCCACTTTCACGCTTCTTTTAGCCGCCCGCGATGCCGGCATAAAACGTTTTGTCTATGCTTCAAGCTCTTCAGCTTACGGTGATACGCCGACTTTGCCAAAGGTCGAAACCATGCCTACTCAGCCGCTTTCACCTTATGCGGTAGGTAAGCTCGTCGGCGAATATTATTGCTCGGTTTTTTCTGGAGTTTTTGGTTTGGAGACGATTTCGCTGCGGTATTTTAATGTATTCGGCCCAAATCAGGACCCGACCAGCCAATATGCCGCCGCCATTCCTGCTTTTGTAACAGCCATATTGAAGGATGAGCCACCGACTATTTATGGAGATGGCGAGCAGAGCCGGGATTTTACGTATGTGGATAATGTTGTTGAAGCCAACCTGCTCGCCGCGCAAGCTAAGCACACCGCAGGTGAGATTCTTAATATCGCCTGCGGCCAGTCTATAACTGTTAATGAAATTATCGATATGATAAACGACCTGCTCGACAAAAACATAAAACCGAACTACACCGACCCTCGCCCCGGCGATGTAAAACACTCCCTCGCCGACATCACCGCCGCGGAAGAACTGCTCGCCTTCAAACCGAAAGTATCCTTCCGCCAAGGCCTGGAGCTTGCTATAAATTGGTATCGTGAGAATCTTCTTTGATGTAATTAAAGTAAAATTGGCTTTGTTTGGCTTTGTATTGGGTTTGTTTTTCATTAACCGCCGAGTTCGCAAAGAACGCGGAGAAATAGGATAGAGAGCGTATTTCTCTATTGAACAATCACTTACACAAATATTTTTCTTCTCTGCGTACACAGCGTTCTCTGCGGTAAAATGTAAATTGGCTTTGTTTTGGCTTTGTTTTTTCATATCCCTTAGCCGCATTTTTCTTCATAATCCTTTGTAAATACACACTTTGCATCAATTTTACCCTCTGGCAAATTGGGTTTGTATTGGGTTTGTATTGGCTTTGATTGGCTTTGAATTGGGTTTGTTTTCACCAAGTTTCCAATTGGCAATATTT